>CAZMFF010000039.1:0-21887 GCA_964565505.1 uncultured Acutalibacter sp.
CAGGCGGCGCCGGAGTCGCTTTTCCGGCAGGGATCTGGAGCTTGATAAAGCCCGTTACCTTCTGAGCCATTTTTTTGCACCTCCAAAATTCGTGGTCGATGGCGGCACAGCCGGGGAAAAAATTTCGGCCGCGCCTCCCACAGGGGCAGTGCCCCTCGTACAAAGCGGATTTCCCGCTTGACGTCTTGTTTTAAGCTTAAAAAACCTGATCTTTTACCCTTTGGGTCATCCTACGGGCTCCGCCTGGTCAAGCTCCAGCTCAACAGGCGTATCCCGCCCGAACATGGAAACCACCACCCGCAGGCGGTTCTTTTCCACATCCAGCTCTTCTACGATACCGATAAAGCCTTCCAGAGGGCCGTCTACAATATTGACGGAATCCCCCACCTTGTAGCTGACCTCGATCTCCCGCTTTTCAATGCCCAGGCGGGAAACCTCTTCTTCTGTCAGCGGCACCGGTTTGGAAGAAGGCCCTACAAAGCCTGTACAGCCGCGGATATTGCGCACCGCGTACCAGGACTCATCGGTCATCACCATTTTTACGATCACATATCCGGGAAATGTTTTGCGCTCTACTTCCTTGCGCTTGCCGTCGCTGCCCACCTCCAAAACCTTTTCCGTGGGCACGCGCACCTCTTGGATCAGCTCCTGAAGCTGCCGGTTTTCCACCGTTTTTTCCAGGTTAGAGGCCACTTTGTTTTCATATCCCGAATAGGTATGGACTACATACCACTTCGCTTCGTCTGCCATCTGTTTCCCTCCGCTTTCCTAGGCACATGCAGCTTGCAAACGAACCTTTCAGCCCTTGGCGACTTCCATCACCAGGCTCAAAAGCTTCATGAAGCCCGTATCCAGCGCAAAGACGAACAGTCCAAGAATGACGATCGTCACCAGGACGATCCCGGTATTCTTAAACACCGCCTTCGGCGTAGGCCAAACGATCTTCTTTACCTCGCCCTTGCAATCGCGGAAAAACTTGATAACTCTCTGGAAGAAACGCAGAAAAGCGTTTTTCTTCTTCTCGTTTTCAGCCATATTCCCGCTCCTTACTTGGTTTCCCTGTGCAGGGTGTGTTTCCGGCAGAATCTGCAATACTTGTTCATCTCAAGCCTGTCCGGATCGTTTTTCTTGTTCTTCTTCGTGTTATAGTTCCTCTGCTTGCACTCTGTGCAGGCCAACACGATCTTGACTCTCATTTGTCGGCACCTCCGTTTTACGGAAAAAATTTGAGGATCTTCTCCTCAGCCTCCCTCAAAAATGGGTACAAAAAAATAGCCCCCGTTTCGAGGTATCCCCAGTATAGCATGGCGCAAAGCTCTCTGTCAACCCTTTTCTTTCCCGTTCCCCGCGGCTTTTTCTCATTTTCGGGGACAGAGAAGAGCAAAGCTTTCCAACTGTCAGTTGGAAAGCTTTGCGACTACCTGCTTCTGCTTTTTCTTCTTTTCCGGCTTGACGTTCTTGCCCTTGAGCCTTCTGGAGTATTTTGCGGCCGTCTTCAGCTCGTCCGCAAACTTTTCCCAGATAGTGGAAAAGGCCTCGTCGCTCAGCTCGTTGAGCAGCACCGCCGTCAGGATCGCGCGGAGATTCAGGTCTCCGTTCTTATACATGTCGTCAAAAAGCGCCGCAAGCTTTGTGACCGGCTCGCTTTCGGGATACTTTTTAATGAGATCTTCCATTTTCGGGGCCACCTTCTCTTTGGAAAAGGCGACAAAACGCACCTGGCCGTAAAGGATCTTCTCATCGTTGAGCTCATCGCGCAGCTCCGGAAACAAATTGATCAGGCGGTTGCAGAAAAACAGAGGATCGACCACCCGGTCGTCGTCTTTACCCCGTTTTTTCTTCTGCTGGACTATGGCCGTGCGCTTGGGCCCCCGCACCACATCCAGAAAGTCATTCAAAATACTTTCCAAATCGCTCTTCGTGCCCTCGTGTTCATCAAACAGCCACAAAGAGAGGCTGCGCCACTCTCCGGGAGCGCCCTGGGCGTCGAGAACGGCCGAGCGCAGTTCAAAGCGCTGCCTGCTTTTGTCGTAAAGCAGGCTGTAGGCCACCTCTCCGGTGGAAAACATCACCGCGCGCCCGCCTTCCTCCTTTAAGGGCTCAGCCGGGGCGAACCCCTGAGAGGAGAGCTCCGCAAAGAGCCCGTCCTGAATAAAATCAAAAGCATTGAAATCCAAATGCGATCACTCCATACCATAGTCTCTATTGTTATCCGCTATCTGAGCAAAGCGCCGCACAACGCCGTTTTTCCCGGCGGCCGCCTCTTTCCGTCCAGCGTCTACTATACCATAGTGAATAGGAAAAGTCCACCGTTTTTTCCAAAGAGGCGTTCTTCGTTTAGAACGCTTTCGAAAGGACCGGGCATTATTTTTCAGAAGAAAAAGCCCGGAAAACAAGTCTGCGCGGTTGATAAATCTCAAACTTCATAGTATAATGTAAATTCAGGTCTGCCCTTTTAAAGGCAGCCTGTCAGAAAATTTTCAAGGGGTGTGATTCCTGATGGCAAAAATCTCCCTGGGCGTCATTTTCGGCGGCGTATCCTCCGAGCATGAGGTCTCTCTGATGTCCGCCGCCTCCATTTTAGAGAATCTTTCCGCAGAAAAGTACTGCGTCTACCAGATCGGCATCACAAAAGAAGGAAAATGGCTTCTCTACAGCGGCCCGGTTTCCGGCCTTTCAGACGGCACCTGGGAAACCCACCCGCAAAATGTCCCCGCATTTCTCTCTCCTGACAGCTCCATAAAGGGCCTGGTGGTCCTGGAAGAGGGAAAAAGCCGGATCATTCCCATCGATGTGATCTTTCCCGTACTGCACGGAAAGAACGGGGAGGACGGGACCATACAGGGGCTGTTCCAGCTTTCCGGTATTCCCTTTGTGGGATGCAGGACCCTGTCCTCTGCCGTCTGCATGGATAAGGCGGTCACTCATTCCCTGCTGACCGGCGCCAATATCGAACAGGCCCATTACCTCTGGTTTTATGCCGACCGGTTTTCCGCGGCTGCCGACACCATCAAAAATAAGATCAAGGCGCGGCTGAACTTCCCTGTATTCGTAAAGCCGGCCAATGCCGGTTCTTCCGTAGGCGTCAGCCGGGTAGACCGGGAGGAGGATCTGGACGCGGCCATCCTGAAAGCCGCCCGCGAAGACCACAAGATCGTAGTGGAGGAAGGGATCATGGGCCAGGAGATCGAGTGCGCTGTTCTGGGGAACCGGGACGCGGAGGCTTCCATTGTGGGAGAGATCGGCGCTTCCGCCCAGTTTTACGACTATGATGACAAGTATGTAAACGGCACGAGCCAGCTTTATATTCCCGCCCGCATTTCGGAAGAGACCGCGCAGAAGGTCAGAGAGATCGCCGTGCGGGCCTATCGCCTTCTGGGGTGCCGGGGTTTAGCGCGGGTAGACTTCTTCGTGACGCAGGGCGACAACAGAGTGATCCTCAACGAGATCAATACTCTGCCGGGCTTTACCTCCATCAGCATGTACCCCAAGCTCTGGGCGGCGACAGGCCTTCCCTATCCTCAGCTGCTGGACCGGCTCATTGAGCTTTCCATGCGCTAACTTTTTCAGAAAGGATTGTGCGTTGATCATGGATAACCGGCCTATCGGCGTTTTTGATTCCGGCCTGGGCGGCCTTACCGCCGTCAAAGAGCTGGAGCAGATCCTTCCTTCGGAAAGCATCGTCTATTTCGGAGATACCGGAAGAGTCCCCTACGGCACCAGAGACCGGGAAACGATCCTGCGCTATGTAAAGCAGGACACGGCTTTTCTCATGAAAATGGGCGTTAAAGCGGTGTTAGCCGCCTGCGGCACGGTAAGCTCCGTGGCAGGCGACTTGGGGCACTCCCTTGGCCTTCCCTATTTTGATGTGATCGCTCCCACCGTTCGGGCGGCGGTAAAAGCCACCGAAAACCGCAGGATCGGAGTGATCGGCACCCCGGCTACCATCGCCAGTGATTCCTATCGAAAGGCGCTGCTGCAGATCGACCCGGAGCTTGCCGTTTACCCGCAGGCCTGTCCTCTGTTCGTGCCTCTGGTAGAAAACGCTTTCATCGCTCCTCAGGATGAGGTGCCGCGCCTGGTGGCTGAACGCTACCTCGCTCCTGTCCGGGAAGCGGGAGTGGATACCCTGATCCTGGGCTGCACACATTATCCGATCATCAGCTCTATCATAGGCTCTGTCATGGGGAAAAGCGTGACCCTGATCGACAGCGGCCGGGAAGCCGCGCTGGCTTTGGCGCAGGCATTGAAGGAAAAAGACCTGCTCTGCGGCGGCAGTACCCGAACGTGCAGCTTCTATGTCACCGATACGCCGGACAATTTCACAAACGTGGCGGAGCTCTTTTTAGGGCACAGCGTCACCGGGCGCACAGAGCGCATCGATATCGAAACATATTAAAAAAAGGGCAATTTCCCTGAAGGACGCAGCTTATGCTCAAAGAGGATTACGATATCTCCATTACGGGACGTCAGTTTTATGATACCGACAGCGGCGAGGTGGTGCTGGATACCAGCGGGACCTACACCCAGCGCGCAGGCAGCCGCTTCATCGCCTACCGGGAATACGATGAGGAAAACCCCAAGGTCGCTCACACCTCTGTATTAAAGGTGGAGGACAATAAGGTGACCATGATGCGCTCCGGCTCTGCTACCCGGCTCATTCTGGAAAAGGGCAAGCGCCACCTGTGCGTTTATGACACCGGCTACGGCACTCTTACGGTGGGCGTATTCACCAGTGAGCTTCATTCCGATTTAAAGTGTAAAGGTGGAAAGCTTAACATTAAATACACGCTGGATATTGACTCCAATCTCTCCAGCAAAAATGAAATCACCGTAGAGGTAAAGCCCAAGCACATTGGGAAGACCCCATAAAAGAAAGGACGGAAAACAATTATGTCTTTATTGGTAGCCACTGCCAAAGACCGTTTGAAGGAGGCTATTTTAAACGCTCTGGAGAAAGCACTTGCCGAAGGGGCTATCCCCCAGGGCGAGATCCCGCCCTGCGCGCTGGAGGTCCCCGCTGACAGAGCCCACGGAGACTGGTCGTGCAATATCGCCTTGGCGGGAGCCCGCGCATTCCATGCCGCTCCGGCAAAAATCGCGGGGGCGATCAAAGAGCGGCTGGAGCTTTCCTCCACCTATTTTGAAAGATGTGAGATCGCAGGCCCCGGATTCTTAAACTTTTACTATACGCCCCGCTTTTACGCAGATGTTCTGCAGGAGATCCGGCAGCGCGGCGAGGATTACGGAAAAAGTGATTTCGGCGGCGGGAAGCGGGTGCTGGTAGAATTTGTCTCCGCGAACCCCACCGGACCCATGCACATTGGAAACGCCCGGGGCGGCGTGCTGGGCGACTCTCTGGCAAGCGTTTTAGCCGCGGCAGGCTATGAGGCAGAGAGAGAATTTTATGTAAACGATGCCGGAAATCAGGTCAACCGGTACGGCCTGTCGCTGGAGGCCCGCTATCTTCAGATCTTCCAGGGAGAAAGCGCGGTAGAATTCCCGGAAGACGGTTATCTCGGTCCGGATGTAGTGGAAAACGCAAAGCGATTCTCCGAAAAATATGGAGATTCTTATGTAAACTCAACGCCGGAAGAGAGAAGAAAGGCCCTGGTGGAATTCGCTCTTCCCATCAATATCCAGGCCCTCCACGACGACCTGCTGCGCTACCGGGTAGAGTATGATACCTGGTTCCACGAATCCTCCCTCCATGAAAACGGCGCGGTAGAACGGGTGATCGAGCTGTTTCGGGAGAAGGGCGCGACCTACGAAAAAGAGGGCGCGCTTTGGTTCAAAGGAGAGAGTTACGGCTCAGAAGATTTCGTTTTGGTGCGCTCAAACGGCGTTCCCACCTATGTGGTGCCGGATATTGCCTATCACTATAACAAACTGGTGACCAGGAATTTTGACCTTGCCATCGATGTGCTGGGCGCAGATCATCACGGATATGTGCCCCGCCTGAAGGCGGCTCTCACTGCCTTGGGAGTAGATGCCTCCCGGCTGCAGGTGGTGATGATGCAGATGGTTCGCCTGGTGCGCGACGGCGAGATCGTAAAGGCCAGCAAACGCAGCGGAAAAGCCATCACTCTGGTCACTCTTCTGGAAGAGGTGCCGGTGGACGCCGCCCGCTTCCTGTTCAACTCCTTTGAACCCAATACCCGCATGGACTTTGACCTGGACCTGGCCGTACAGCAGGACGCCCAGAATCCGGTCTACTATGTTCAGTACGCTCATGCCCGAATC
The DNA here is from genome assembly GCA_964565505.1 of uncultured Acutalibacter sp. Classification (GTDB taxonomy): domain Bacteria; phylum Bacillota; class Clostridia; order Oscillospirales; family Acutalibacteraceae; genus Acutalibacter. The sequence goes on from CAZMFF010000039.1 coordinate 6,244, forward strand.
TGCAGTATTCTGAAAAATCTGAGAGCTGACGGCATCGAGCCCCGGGAATGCACCGGGGAAGAGCTGAGCCTGCTCTCCTCCCCGGAAGAGATCGAGCTGATCCGCCATCTCTCTTCTTATACCGATGAGCTGATCCAGGCGGCAAAGACCTTTGACCCCGCCCGCATCACCAGGTATGCGGTCAGCCTTGCCACGCTCTTCCACAAATTCTACAACACCTGCCGCGTCAAGGGCGAAGAGGAAGCCCTGATGGCCGCCCGGCTCTGTCTGTGCACTGCGACGCGTACCGTCATTCGCAATGCCCTGTCCCTTTTCCGGGTTTCGGCCCCTGAAGAGATGTGATTTCTTAAAATTCATTTCAATGAAGGAAATACCCGGGAAACATCTTTTTTGATGTTTCCCGGGTATCTTTTTTTCAGGCATCTCTCGCAGGCGGTGCAGCCTCCGCCCTATCGCCTCGGCCAAAAATAGAGGCTGTAGAGGATCAGGGCAAGAGAAATGATCACAGCGCTTACCGCCGCGCTGATGGAAAAGGCCGTATGCCCCAAAGGCCCCGCTGCCATGCTGATGATCACTGCGACAGCGTCCGCGGCAAGCAAAGCCCGGTAAAATCTTTTTTCCACATCTGACACAGCGCTTCCCCCTTCCCTTTTCAAGCTTAGTATACTCTATTTTTTCTCTCCTGTACACCTTTTTTCCGGCAAAACGCGCAGCTATGGCAGCAGGCGGTCAGCCAGTGACGCAAGCTGTTCCAGCGTAAGCCGCTCCGCGCGGACCGTCTTTTCAAGCCCCAATCCCTCCAGCGCCGCCTCCACCTCTCTTTTTTCTCTTGGGAGGCAGGCGGAAATGGAATTGGCGGCCGTCTTCCTGCGCTGGGCAAAGGCCGCCCTGGAAAGGGCAAAGAAAAAGCTTTCATCCTTCACAGCTACCGGAGGTGTTTTGCGCACCCTGAGGGAGATCACGGCGGAATCCACCTTGGGCGACGGAAGAAAGCTTCCTCTCCCCACGTCAAACAAAAGCCGGGGCTCGCTGTGATACCATACAGACACGCTGACTGCCCCGCACTCCCGCTGCCCGGGGGGCGTGCAGATCCTCTTCGCCGCCTCCTTCTGCACCATCACGGTGATGGTGTGAAGCGGCAGCCCTCCCTCCAAAAGGCTCATCACCACCGGAGAGGTGATGTAATAGGGAAGATTTGCGCATACGCATACCTCTTCCCCGCCGAATTTTTCATCGATCAGGGCTTTCAGATCCATCTTCAGCACGTCGCCCTCCACGACCTCCGCATTGGGGCAATCGGAAAGGGTCTCGGAAAGCACAGGCAAAAGCCGGCGGTCCAGCTCGATGGCCACCACCTTTTTTGCCCTTTGAGACAGCTCCCAGGTCAATACGCCGATTCCGGGCCCCACCTCTATCACGCCGGCTGTCCGGTCTGCCTCGCTGAGCTCTGCCATACGGGGGCATACGGAGGAATTGATCAGAAAATTCTGCCCCAAAGCCTTGGAAAAATGGAATCCGTGGCGGCCCAGCACCTCACGGATATAAGAAGGATCGGAAAGCTTTCCCATAAAAAACTCCTTGCTTTTCATACTGCTTTGTCAACGCTGTTTTTTCTCCGTCACCTGATAGAGCTTTCGGTTTCCGTCATGGTAGATCAAGGGAAAAAGCTCTCCTAACGCTTTTTCGTCCACCTGATAGGAATTCCGCTCGAAATCACTGACCAGGATATACCCTACCTGAAAGCGGGAAAAAAGCTGGAAGGAGGCTTTGGGCGTCTCATACATAGCCTTTACCGCCTCTTCCTTCTCCCAATAGTCCAGCCCGTGGAAAAAAAGATAAGAGGGCGAGCCGCACAAAATATTCCTCCCCGTCAGGGACGCCACCTCGTTGTTGTGGCGGGTATCTGTGAGCACCAAAGCGTCCGACGGCAGGTTCTTCTCAATATAGCTGCACAGCGTCAAAGCCCCCGTTCCGTAAAGCTCATACCGGGACACAAATTCTCTGCCCAGCGTAAGTGAGGCGGAAACGGAGCACAGCAGCGCCGTAAGCGCCGCGGCCCCTTGCCTAGGAAGCCCTTTTTTGAGCTTTTCAAAAAGAGAAAAGGCATATTCCGACGCGGCGCAGCAGAAAAACAGGAAGGCCGGGTAGAGAAGCTTATTGTTGTCGTATTCATTGGGCTGGAACACCACAAGCTCCGCGATCAGCCAGATCACCGGCCCCGGAGCCCAGCGCATGAAATTCCCCTGTTTGGCAAAAATCAGGCCCAGAAAAGCCAAAACCGCTGCCGGGCCGATATTTTTCAGATAAAACCAGAGATAATCCTCTTCCCCCATCGACCAGCCGAAATGCCCCCTGACAAACCCGCCGGGTCCCGCCTGGCGGAAGGTCCAGTACAAAAGCTGGGGCACAGCGAAAAGGCAGGCGGAGAAAAAGAGGAGCCCCCAGGAGGGAAAGACCTTTTCCCCCCGCCTTCTGCTCTGCCAAAGCAGGAAAAACAGTCCTCCGGCCCCTGCCGCTAAAAACAAAAGGGCCAAAATCAACAGAAATGCGCCGCTGCGCTGATGGAAAAAATCCAGCAGATGCTTTCCGATCCACAGGGAAACGAGGCCGCCGGCAGCAGCCCATTTCCCGATCTTTTCCGCCTTTTCCGCCCAGGACAGCGAGGAGAGCAGGGAACAGAGCATCCAGGTCCCGCATACCAGCGCGAAGCTTAAAAACGAGTGGGTATGGATCATCGGCAAAAGGCCGCTTACCACCCCGGAGATCAGAAAGTACCGGCGCTTCTTTTCAAACACCGCCCGGCACAATAAATAGAGCAGCGGAAAAAGGACCGCCCAGCCAAACAGCGTGGCCCGCTGGGGGAGCATCATATCCGCGATCACATTGACCCACCGGATCCCCTTTTCGGTGAAGTTGGTAGGCGTTTGATAGAGCTCCCGGAAGATCCGGAGAAAGCCATCCTTCCCCGCCCCCAGAAAATAGAATACTCCCAGCCCGCCGTTGAAGAAGAAAAAGCTCCATGCCAAGGCGGCCTTTCCCTCGTGCCCTTTCAAAAGGCGTCTGAAAAAAAGCCAGCATCCGAACAGGACCTGCGCCCCCGCCGCCCACATGGGGAATGTATAGGCAAGCTTTAAGGAAGCGCCCAAAAGATACAGGCTGGAGGAGATACTGTCCGACAAAAAGGGATAGGAAAGACGGACGCCCGGAAGAATGGAATAGTCCGGAGGAAACGTACCCTGCCTGCTCAGGCTGGTGATAAAGCTCAAATGCATGCTCATATCTCCATAGGTCGCCTGTGAAGAATAGATCCTGCCCTCCCGGAAGAGAAACGAGCGCCACACAAGGACACAGAAAAAAAGCCAGACCGAAAACACGACCCAGAAAAATTTCCTGCGCAGAAAAACAGGCTTTTCCCTTTGGCGGAGCACACCGCGCCGCGCTTTATGCCGCCAGAGGAAAAGGCAGGTGGCAAGGCCCAGCAGCAGGGCCAGGGAAAGCCCCAAAAGATGAGACCATAAAGTAAAGCCGAAAAAGAACGCAAAGAGAACGGGAAACCACTGGAGCGATACCGTCCCGAACACGCTGCCTATGAGCAGCTTCGCTCCCCTGCTTTCCCCGGGCAAAAGCGCAAAGGCCCAAAGGCTTCCGCAGACCTCAAAAAGCAGAAAAAAAAGAAGGCCCAGCAGATTTCCCGGAACGCTTCCATACATCCTTTTCCCCTGCCCTCCAAAGCTTATTCCCGCCGCGCGTCAAAACGGGCAGACCCCATAAAGACGGCGCTTTCGAAGATATTCTATCATTTTCCCCTTCCCTTGTCAAAATCCTTTTTGAGGGCTATAATAGGCTTGACTCATGTTTTCGGAAAAATGTCTGACAGAGAGGGAAGGGAATTTCATGGAAAGCCTAAAAAGGCGGGACAAAATCAACTACTATCTGGATCTAGCCGAAACTGTTTCCCAGCGCAGCACCTGTCTGAGAAAGCGCTACGGCGCCGTGATCGTCAAAAATGACGAGGTGATCTCCACCGGATATGTGGGCGCGCCCAGAGGGCGGCAAAACTGCTCAGACCTGGGATACTGCCTGCGCTCGAAAATGGGTATCCCCAGAGGGGAGCGGTATGAGCTGTGCCGCAGCGTCCACGCCGAGGCCAACGCCATCATCTGCGCCCCCAGGCGGGATATGATCGGCAGCACCCTGTACCTGGTAGGGCAGGAAATGGACACCGGAGAATATGTGGAGAATGCCGTCTGCTGCTCCATGTGCAAGCGGCAGGTGATCAACGCGGGCATCGCTCAGGTGATCGTCCGGGATGACCGCGAGCATTTCCGGGTCATTCAGGTGGAAGACTGGATCTCAGACGACGAGTCTTTACAGGGAGTTCTGGGCTATTGAGCGGGAACCTGAAAAAGCCCCGCCTGGCCTTTTTAGACAGTGTGCGGGGCCTTTGCGTGATCAGCATGGTGCTTTACCACTGCGCCTATGACCTGGTGCATTTGAAAGGGATCCCTATCAGCTGGCTCCATGAAACGCCGGGCTATGCCTGGCAGCAGAGCATCTGCTGGACCTTTATTCTGCTCAGCGGCTTTTGCTGGCAGCTTTCCTCCCGGCATTTGAAGAGAGGGCTTTTGCTGGTGGGCTTAGAAGCGCTGATCAGCCTTGTTACCTTTCTTGTCATGCCCTCTGAGCTCATCCTGTTCGGGGTCTTAAGCTTACTGGGGCTTTCCGCCCTGGCGATGATCCCCTTGCACAAGCTGTTTCAAAGGGTTCCTCCCCTTTTGGGCCTTCTTCTCTGCGCCCTGCTCTTTTTCCTGTCTCGGGACATTTCCGGAGGATATCTGGGATTTGAGGGGCTTTCTCTTTTTTCCCTGCCGGAGGCCCTTTATCAAAGCATCCTTTTAGCCCCTCTGGGCTTCCCTCCCGCCGGATTCTATTCCGCCGACTATTTTCCGCTGATCCCCTGGTTCTTCCTGTTTGCGGCGGGGTATTTTCTTTGGGGGATGCTCTCCCGGCAGGAGCCTGTAAAACAGTTTCTCACCCATGGGCTTCCTCCCCTTTCCTTCGTGGGGCGGCACAGCCTTCTAATCTACCTTCTGCACCAGCCGGTGCTGCTGGGGCTCCTTCTGCTTATCCCTTAAACCGCTTTCAGGCCTCGGCTCCTCAGAAGGGAGCCGAGGCCTGATCATTTTAAGAGGACGCCTCCGCCTTTTTTCGTTTTTCATTTCGGTTGATGGCGCAGATAATGCCCTTGATGGAGGCGATAGAGATATTGCTGTCCATTCCCACCCCGAACAGCACCGCTTCGCCGCGGCGCAGCTGGATATAGGACACAGCCTTGGAATCCGCGCCGGAAGACACCGCGTGCTCGCTGTAGGAAACAAATTCATACCCGGTAAGCCCGATGGCCCCCAAGGCGCTGAAGAAGGCGTCGATCGGGCCGTTTCCCTTTCCGAAGACCCGATAGGTGCGGTGATCGTGCCGGATGGTCCCCTCGAAATCTACCAGGACCTTCCCCTCTCCCGCGTCCTCCTCAAAAATTTTATAGGTGAGAAGATGATAGGGGGATGTGACCTCCAGATACTCTTTTTTAAAGAGCTCAAAAACCTCCGCCGGGCTGATCTCTCTGGAGCACCTGTCACAGGCCTCCTTCACCAGAGCGCCGAATTCCGGGTGCATGGCCTTGGGCAGCATATATCCGAAAGACTGCTGCATCACAAACGCGGCCCCGCCCTTGCCGGACTGGCTGTTGATGCGGATGATGGGCTCGTACTGTCTTCCAAGGTCGGAGGGGTCGATGGGCAGGTAAGGCACCTCCCAATAGGGGGAGGGATGCTTCGCCATATAGCGCACCCCCTTGTTGATGGCGTCCTGATGAGAGCCGGAAAAAGCCGTAAACACCAGCTCTCCCGCGTAAGGGTGCCGGGGGGATACCTTCATCTGGGTACATTCCTCATAGACCTTGCGGATATGGTTCATATTGGAAAAGTCCAGCTCGGGGTCGACCCCCTGCGAATAGAGGTTCATCGCAAGGTTCATCAAGTCTACATTTCCCGTGCGCTCTCCGTTACCAAACAGAGTTCCCTCTACCCGCTGTCCCCCGGCCATCAGCCCCAGCTCCGCGGCGGCAACCGCCGTCCCCCGGTCGTTATGAGGATGCAGAGAAATGACTGCGCTGTCCAAACGGCGCAGATGGCGGCAGAAATACTCGACCTGGTCCGCATAGGTGTTGGGGGTGCACAGCTCCACCGTGTTGGGCAGATTGAGGATGACCTTGTTTTCCCTGCCGGCGCCAAGCTCTTCTAAAACCCGGTCGCAGATGAGGACGGCGTTGTCCATTTCCGTGCCGGAAAAGCTTTCGGGGGAATACTCAAACTGGATATTCATTCCGGTCTCGCTGCAAGCCTGCCCGGCCAGCTCACGAATGAGCCTGGCCCCCTGTACCGCGATCTCGATCACCCCCTGCATATCCGATTCAAAAACCACCCTGCGCTGTAAGGCAGAGGTGGAATTGTAAAAATGCACGATCACATTTTTTGCCCCGCGGATCGCCTCAAAGGTTTTGCGGATCAGATGCTCTCTGGCCTGTACCAGCACCTGGATGGTCACATCATCCGGGATGAGATCCTCTTCAATGAGCGCGCGCAGGATCTCGTATTCCGTCTCGGAGGCAGAGGGGAAGCCCACCTCGATCTGACGGAATCCGATTTTCGTAAGCATCCGGAAAAACAGCAGCTTCTGCTCCAGATTCATCGGATTCATCAGCGCCTGGTTTCCGTCTCTCAGATCTACACTGCACCAAACAGGCGCTTTCCTAAGCTGCTTTTGCGGCCAGGTGCGCTCCGGAAGGAAAACGGGCTGAAACGCTTTATATTTTCGATATCCCTGATTCATATCCTGACGGTATTCCTTTCCTGAAAAATCTCTTCGAGATGTTCCCAACAAAAAAGCACCCCGGACGCAGCTCATACTGCATCCGGGGCGAATTTTCTTCGCGGTACCACCCGTTTTCAGCCCCCAGTTTCCCGGAAGGCCCTTCACGCCTCGCTTCGCAAGGCCCGGCGGATAACGCCGCCACGCGTCTTCTCCTGCTTCGCTCAGGTCAGAGAAGCGACTCCGGGATGAGCTATCCACGCTGAGCGTCCTGCCTGCTTGCACCGATCGCAGGCTCTCTGAAAGGCCGTATTCAGCATCTTTTTCCCTTCACAGTCTTTTGCTCTTCACTTTGGTGGCATTATAAGCCCGAAAAAGCCTTCTTGTCAAGTCTTTAACGCTTTTCCCCTTCCTGGTAGGCGCGCTGGGCCGCCTCTCTGGCCAGGTCGATCACACTGTGATCCGGCCTCTCGCCTCCATCGTGATAAGGCAGAGTGTCAAACACCTCAACGACCTGAGAGCGCATCCACAAGCTGGGATGGATCCTCAGCGAATAGCCGCAGCCCTCGGCGCACATCCAGTCATAAAAGCTGGCCCGCGGCAGACCGTATACCGAAAGGATACTCATGATCACGCCGCCGTGAGTGACCAAAACCGCCGAGGTCTCCTTTTTGACCATCAGATTCTGCACCAGGGCTTCAAATCCCATGCACACCCGGCGAAGAAAAATATCGCCGCTCTCTCCCTCGGGAGGCGCTCCCCTTCTGCCGTCCGCGACCCAGGCCTCAAAGGCCGGGTCTCCGGCAAGCTCTCCGGCCGTTTTATTCTCCCACTTGCCGAAATCACACTCGGCCAGTTCCAGGATTACTTCCGGATCTGCTCCGGGATAGAGGATCTTTAAAGTGTCCACACAGCGGGTGGCAGGGCTTGCAAAGTAGGAAGAAGCTTCCGGGTATTGAAACTTTTTCTTCTTTTCCGCCAGCTCCTTTAGAGAGCTCATCGCAAGAGGAGATTCCGTTCTCCCGATATATCTCCCCTCCAGGTTCCCCTCACAGGCGGCGTTTCGGATCAGGTGGATCACATATGATTTCATGGTTTCTCCTTGTCACACAGCTATTTTTCTCTCAGCCTGCGGCACGGCAGGCGCTTTGCGCTATTATAGCCAGATTCCTGAAAAAAAGCAACCAGAATTCTCTTTGAAAGGCAAAAAAGGAAAAAATCGGGAAGAAGCTCTGTCATTTCAGGTGATTTTGTGTTATACTAATATGAATTCAGTTTCGCCGGAAAGCGAGGTCTTTCTCGCCTTTTGGTCCCGGGGCAGTTTTGCTCTTTCCCAGGGCGGGAAAAGCCGTCTTTTGAGCGCGCCGCGCCGGGCTTTCGGCAGGTTTTGTTTTCAAGTACCGGAATATGGGAGGTTTGATCAGACCATGTGTGGATTTGTGGGATACCTTGACGGCGGCGAGACCTTGCAGGATGAAGCCGTGCTTCACGCCATGACAGACGCCATCCGCCATCGCGGCCCGGACGACGCGGATTATTATATGGACGGCAGCGTCGCCCTGGGCTTTCGCCGCCTTTCTATTATCGACCTGGAGGGCGGGCGGCAGCCCATCCTCAACGAGGACGGCAGCATGGTGCTGCTGTTTAACGGAGAGATCTATAACTACCGGGAACTGAGGGAAGAGCTGCTTTTAAAGGGGCATCTGTTTAAAACCGCCGCCGACTCTGAGGTGGTCCTGCACGGCTTTGAAGAATACGGCGACGCCTTTCTGAATCGCCTCAGGGGCATGTTCGCCTTTATCATCTGGGACAAGGAGAAGAAACGCCTTTTCGGCGCCCGGGATTTTTTCGGCATCAAGCCGCTCTATTATGCCAAAATGGGAGAAACGCTGCTGTTTGGCTCAGAAATCAAAAGCTTTCTCTTCCACCCCCATTTTCGCAAGGAATTAAACGAAAGGGCTTTGGAAAGCTACCTCTCCTTTCAGTATTCCCCCGGCTCTGAAACCTTTTTCAAAAACGTGTACAAAATGCCTCCCGCCCATTTCTTCACCTATCAGGACGGCGTGATGGAGCTTTCCCGCTACTGGATCCCGGAATTTCATCCGGAGGAGGACAAGCCCCTCTCCTATTGGGTGGACGAAATTGAAAAAACCTTTGACGATTCCATCGAAGCACATAAGGTCAGCGATGTGGAGGTGGGCTCTTTTCTCTCCTCCGGCGTAGACTCCAGCTATGTGGCCTGCTGTGCCCATGTGGACAAGACCTTTACCGTGGGCTTTGACAACGGCACAAAATACAATGAAATCAGCTATGCTCAGGAGCTTTCCCAGCAAATTCCCGTAAAGAACATCAGCAAGGTGATCACTCCGGAGGAATTCTGGAGCACCTTCCCGAAAATCCAGTACCATATGGACGAGCCTTTGGCAGACCCGTCCGCCGTGGCGCTCTACTTTGTGTGCAGCACCGCCTCCCAGCATTTGAAGGTGGTGCTTTCCGGAGAGGGCGCAGACGAAATTTTCGGCGGATACAATATTTATAAGGAGCCGCTGGAATGTACCTGGTATGATAAGATCCCCTTCCCCATCCGCAAAGCGATCGGAGCGGTGGCCTCCCTGCTGCCCGCCCACCGGGGGCTGAACTTTCTGGTGCGCCGGGGCAAGCGCCTGGAGGAGCGCTTCATCGGAAACGCCTATATGTTCACCGAGAAGGAACGCAAGGCGCTTTTGAAGCATCCTACCGATGTCGCCTCTCCCGCCGCTTTGGTAAAGCCCTGCTATGACAGGATGAAGGGCAGCGACCCGGTGACCAAGATGCAGTTTGTGGACCTCAATATGTGGATGGTAGGGGATATTCTTCTGAAGGCCGACAAAATGAGCATGGCAAACTCTCTGGAATTGCGGGTCCCCTTCTTGGATAAGCATATCATGGCCCTGGCAGGGCGGATCCCCACCCGCTACCGAGTGAACCGGGAAAACACCAAATACGCAATGCGGCAGGCCGCTTTGCGCCGGATGCCGGACAAATGGGCCTCCAAAAAGAAGCTGGGCTTTCCTGTGCCCACCCGTGTATGGCTTAAAGAAGATCGGTATTATCAGATCGTAAAGGCGGAATTTGAAAGCGAAACGGCGGAAAAATTCTTCCACACCGAAAAGCTTCTCAAGCTCCTTGACGACCATAAAAACGGCAAAGCTGACAACAGCCGCCGGGTATGGACCGTCTACACCTTTTTGATCTGGTATAAACAATTTTTCAGCGAGGAGGCGCCGCAATATGGGAGAAAGAATTGAGTTTCAGCCTGTTTTACTGGGCAGCGATATCAATGTCTATGGCATGGCCCGCTCCTTTCACGAGGAGTACGGGGTCCGCTCTTTGGCTATCGGCAAAGGGATCTTAGGTCCCTGCACCGCAAGCAAAATCGTTTCCGTGGAGGTCGTGGAGCCCAATTTAGAGGACGACGAGGTGTTTGTAAAGACTCTTTTGGACTTCGCCGAAAAATACCACCGGGAGCACCCAGGAGACTGCAAGCTGCTTTTGGTACCCTGCGGAGACAATTATATCAAGCTGCTGGTGAGAAACCAGGAGCGGCTTCGGGGCGTATATGAATTTGAGTGTATCGACGAGCCCCTTCTGATGCGCCTTTCCATGAAGGAGAGCTTTTATGAGGTCTGCACGGAGCATGGCTTTTCCTTCCCGAAAACCATTACCTGCTCCTATGAAGACCACGAGAATGTTCAGCTGCCCTTTGATTTTCCCGTCATCATCAAGCCTTCCAATTCCGTCGCCTACTGGAACTGCCGCTTCCCGCATAAAAAGAAGGTCTTTGTGGCTGAGACCCGGGAGGAATTTGAGAAGATCCTTGCCGCTATCTACTCCTCTTCCTATCACGATCATCTGATCCTGCAGGAGTATATTCCCGGCGATGACAGCAATATGCGGGTGATGAACTGCTACTGCGGCCGGGATAAAAAGGTGAAGCTCATCGCACTGGGGAACGCGTTATTGGAGGAACATTCCCCTGAGGGGATCGGCAGCTATGCCGCCATCATCAACGGCTGCGATGAAAAGCTCAATGAGCAGATGAGAGCCTTCCTGGAGGATATCGGCTATGTTGGCTTTGCCAATTTCGACATGAAGTACGACCAGCGGGACGGCACCTACAAGCTCTTTGAGATGAACCTGCGTCAAGGCAGAAGCAGCTTCTTCGTCACCGCCGCGGGGTACAACCTGGCCAAGTGGCTGGTGGACGATGTGATCTATCACAAGGATATGCCCTGTACAGTGGCTGCAAACCAGGTGCTGTGGACCATCATCCCCAAAAAAATCATTTTTGAGTATGTACAGGATGAAAAGCTCAAGGACCTGGCGAGAAAGCTCATCAAGGAAAAGAAGGTCTGCGACTCCTACTATTATAAGGGCGACCGCTCTTTGAAGCGCTGGATCCATTTCCAGAAAAACCAGCTTCACTACTTTGAAAAATACAAGCGGTATTTTGGAAACAAAGGGCTGAAAGACTGAACCTGACGGCAAATTCTGCCGCCGCTTTTCGGGAAAGGAGGGACCGTCATCAAAACACTGGGGATCATCGGCGGGCTGGGGCCCATGGCCACCGCCTACCTCTTACAGCTGATCATTGAAATGACCAATGCAAAGACCGACCAGGAGCATCTGGACGCCATCGTATTTGACCGTCCTCGGGTGCCGGACCGCACCGCCCATATCCTAGATCCCAAAAAGCCCTCTCCTTTGCCCCTGATGCAGAAGACGGCCCAAACGCTGGAAGGGCTGGGGGCGTCTGTGCTGTGCGCCCCCTGCATCACCTCCCACTATTTTTACCGTCAGCTGCAGGAGAGCGTTCATGTTCCCTTCCTCAATATGGTAAAGGAAACTGCCAGGGAGCTAAAGGAGAACGGACGAAGGAAGGTGGGCGTTATGGCTACCACCGGGACCGCAAGGACCGGCCTGTTTCAAAGGGCCTTACAGGAATTGGGGCTGGAGTCCGTTTTTCCGGATGAGCAGGGGCAGGAGCTTACCATGGAGATCATCTATGGGGAGATCAAGGCGGGCAGGCCCGCCGACCCCGAGAAATTCGAGAAGGTCTCCCGCGCTTTGTTTTTGCAGGGCTGTGACAGCATTATTCTGGGCTGCACCGAGCTTTCTCTCATCAAGAAAACCACCCCATTGGGGCATGGATACTTAGACGCGCTGGAGGTGCTTTCCAAACGCTGCGTCACTGCCTGTGAAGCGCCATTGAAGGCGGAATATGAAAATCTAATTACCTGAGGATAAAAGGAGGAGCCTTTATGTGCGGCTTTATCGGCTTTATGAATACGCCTGAAGTATCTCAGCGGGAAGCGGTGATCCACGCCATGGCGGAGCGCATCCGTCATCGGGGTCCGGACGATGCGGACTACTATATAGACGACCATATTTCTCTGGGATTCCGGCGGCTTTCTATTATCGACCTGGAGGGCGGACGCCAGCCCATCCTCAACGAAGACGGCACAAAAGTGCTTTTATTTAACGGCGAGATCTACAACTATCAGGAGCTGCGGGAGGATCTTCTCAAAAAGGGCCATCTCTTTACCACCAAATCGGATTCCGAAACGATCCTGCACGGCTTTGAGGAATACGGGAAAGAGATCCTGCAAAAGCTTCGGGGTATGTTCGCCTTTGTCATCTGGGATAAAACCGAAAAGAAGCTGTTCGGCGCACGGGATATTTTCGGGATCAAGCCTTTTTACTATTATGAAAACAAGGGCCAGTTCTTTTTCGGCTCGGAGATCAAAAGCTTTCTCTCGCACCCGTCCTTTGAAAAGGAGCTGCGGGAAGAGCTGATCCCGGAATACCTCTCCTATGAGTATCTGCCGGACGAGCGCACCATCTTCCGGAATGTCTATAAGCTTCCGGGCGCTCACTGCCTGGAATATCAAAACGGAAAGCTCAAAATAGAGCGGTATTACAGGATACGGTATCAGATCGAAGAGGACAAGACCCTGGAGGACTGGGAAAAAGCCATTACAGAGGAATTCTCCGAATCTGTCGCCATGCACCAGATCAGCGATGTGGAGGTGGGGTGCTTTCTCTCCTCCGGCGTGGATTCCAGCTATGTGGTGAAAGAGATCTCCAAGGGCACCAAAAAAGTCAAAACCTTCTCCGTGGGCTACGAGGAGGAAAAATACAGCGAACTGCCCTACGCCCAGGATTTCTCTCGGGTAGTAGGGGTGGAAAATATCTCCAACAAGGTCTCGGCGGACGAGTTTTTCGACGCTATGCCGGAGATCCAGTATTTTATGGACGAGCCTTTGCCCAATCCCTCAGAGATCCCCTTGTATTTCCTTGCGAAAAACGCCAGAAAATATGTGAAGGTGGTGCTTTCGGGAGAGGGTGCGGACGAGCTGTTCGGGGGCTACCCCATGTATCTGCAGGGCGGCCATTTTGAACGATACTGCAAAAAGGTCCCCCGTCCTCTCAGGAAGATGGGAGGCGCCATAGCCGGAGTGCTTCCGGAATTTAAGGGAAAACACTTCCTGGTGCGCGGAGCAATGGAACCCTACCAGCGGTTTATGCGGGCAAATTATGTGTTCACAGACAGCAGAGAGCGCCAGAAATACCTGAAACGGCCCATTACCTCCAAGCCGCCGGAGGAATACAGCAAACGATACTTCGACGAGGTGGCGGAGCTTGACGAGCCTACCCAGCTGCAATATGTGGACATGCACACCTGGATGATCTACGATATTCTTTTAAAGGCGGACCGCATGAGCATGGCAAACTCTCTGGAGCTGAGAGTCCCCTTCCTGGATAAGAAAATGCTGGAGCTGTCCACCAGGATCCCCTCCAGATTCCGGGCGGACTGCACCACCGAAACTACAAAAAAGGCCTTGCGCGGCGCGGCGATCAAGCAGCTGCCGGAGCGCACAGCCAACAAGAAAAAGCTGGGGTTCCCCGTCCCCCTTTCCGACTGGCTTCGGGAGGATAAATACTATGAAAAGGTAAAAAAAGCTTTTGAAAGCGATATCGCGGAAAAGTTCTTCGTCACCGAAGAGCTCATGAAGCTCTTGGACGATCACAAGGCGGGAAAAGCCCTCAATATGCAGAAAATCTGGTCTTTTTATACCTTCATTATCTGGTACGAAGAGTTCTTTATCAAAAATTGAAGAAAGAAACGCTGAAAGAGAGTGTGTAAAGCTAAAATGCTTCACACACTCTCTTTTGTTTTGCTGTTCCTATTGTCACAGCAGTACGATATGGTTTTCCCGGCAGACCCGGCGGGTCTCCTCATCCCAGAGCGAGGCCTGCACTTCCCCGATATGGGCCTTTCCCAAAAGCAGCATACAAAGCCTGCTTTGCCCGATACCGCCGCCGATGGTCAAGGGAAGCTCCCCTTTAAGCAGCATCTGATGGAAGGGAAGCTCTCTGCGCTCCTCGCACCCGGCCTCCTGGAGCTGCCTGCTGAGGGATTCCGCATCTACCCGGATCCCCATGCTGCTGATCTCCATCGCGCAGGAAAGCGTCTTGTGCCAGAAAAGCAGATCACCGTTTAATTGCCAGTCGTCATAGTCTGGCGCGCGGCCGTCGTGGCGTTCTCCGCTCTTTAATTTTCCGCCGATCTGCTCGATAAACACCGTCTGGTGCTCTTGGGTGATCACATTCTCCCGCTCCTTGGGAGAAAGCTTTGGGAAACGATCTTCCAGCTCCTGAGAGGTGATAAAGTAAACCTCCCTCTTAAGCTCTGTATCCAGCTGTGAAAACTGCCATTTCAGCTCATCCAATGTACCGCAGATGGCGCTGACGATCCGGTTCACCGTATCCCGTAAGTACTCTTCCGTGCGCATGGAGCGGTCGATCACCTTTTCCCAGTCCCACTGGTCCACATAGATGGAATGAAGGTTATCCAGCTCCTCGTCCCGGCGAATGGCGTTCATATCGGCTACCAGGCCGTTGCCCACGAAGAAATCGTAGTTGTGCAGCGCGAGGCGCTTCCATTTTGCAAGCGAATGGACTACCTGCGCGTCCTTTCCCACAGCGGGAATATCGAAGCTCACAGGCCGCTCCACTCCGTTGAGGTCGTCGTTAAGGCCGGTGGAGGGGTCCACGAACAGGGGCGCCGTCACCCGCTTTAGGTGCAGCGCGGCGCAAAGCTTTACCTGAAATACATTTTTGATCAGCCCAATGGCCTTCTGGGTCTCATAAAGGCGAAGAGGAGCCTGATAGCGCTTGGGTACGATGGTCATCATATTCACACTCCAGTTTTACAAAATAGTCTGAATCTCAGCAAAACAGATCTATGTCCCGCTTTTTTCGTCTACCGGCTGGAAAGCTTTGTCAGGGTATACACCAAAACGGCGATCAGCCCGACCACCACGAAAATCCCCAACATTCCTTTTCCCATAATGCCCAAAGCTTCCATCACATTTTCCATTACCTGAGGATCCATTTTCTCCTCCTTTCCCGCCTCTTTCCGGCGGCATCACAATTTCTGTCTTTACAGCTTAAGGCCGTTCTATCCCTTCCGAAGAAGCCCGTCTTTTGCTTTGGCAAAAGTAACTCGTTTCACGAGTGAAGGGGTTCTTCCTAAGAACAACAGCGAAGCCGTTGTTATTTTTATTCCACATCTTCTTTGAAGAAGCCCGTCTTTTGCTTTGGCAAAAGTAACTCGTTTCACGAGTGAAGGGGTTCTTCCTAAGAACAACAGCGAAGCCGTTGTTATTTTTATTCCACATCTTCTTTGAAGAAGCCCGTCTTTTGCTTTGGCAAAAGTAACTCGTTTCACGAGT
>CAZMFF010000039.1:21987-27264 GCA_964565505.1 uncultured Acutalibacter sp.
TCTTCTTTGAAGAAGCCCGTCTTTTGCTTTGGCAAAAGTAACTCGTTTCACGAGTTAAGGGGTTCTTCCTAAGAACAACAGCGAAGCTGTTGTTGTTTTTACATAAAAAACCCGAGAACAATGCCGCCCGCCACCGCGGAAGCGATCTGCCCTGACACATTGGCGCCCACCGCGTGCATCAGCAGATGGTTCTGGTTGTTTTCCGCGATCCCCATCTTCTCTACCACTCTGGCCGACATGGGAAATGCCGAGATCCCAGCCGCCCCCACCATGGGGTTGACCTTGTTTTTGCAGAAAAGGTTTAAAAGCTTGGCAAACAGCACGCCGCCCACCGTGTCGAATACAAAAGCGAAAAGCCCAAGCGCCATGATCATCAAGGTCTTCCAGTTTACAAACTGCTCCGCACGCATGGAGAAGGAAATGGTCAGCCCCAAAAGCAGCGTCACCAGGTTTGCCAAATCGTTCTGGGCCGTTTCGGAAAGCCGGTTCAACACTCCGCACTCCCGGATCAGATTTCCGAACATCAAAAATCCCACCAGAGAAACCGAGGCGGGCGCCACCAGCCCGGCTACAAAGGTGACCAGAATGGGGAACAGGATCCTGGTGGTTTTATTCACAGCGGCGGGACGGTACTCCATGCGGATCCCCCGCTCTTTTTTGGTCGTCACCGCTTTAATGGCCAAAGGCTGGATGATGGGCACCAGCGCCATATAAGAATAAGCTGCCACCGCGATGGGACCGATATAATTGGACCTGAGCACCTGCGATACTAAAATAGAGGTGGGGCCGTCCGCCGCTCCGATGATCCCGATGGAGGCGGCGTCACGAATATCGAAGCCCAAGAGAGACGCCAGCACAATGGTAAGAAAAATGCCGAATTGCGCCGCCGCTCCGAACAGGAACATTTTAGGATTGGAAAGCAATGGGCCGAAATCGATCATGGCGCCGATACCGATGAACAGCAACAGCGGCATCGCTTCCGAAGCCTCGATCCCGATCCGAAACAGCCACTGGATGATCCCCTGGGTCTCTCCCACGCCGGTCATCGTCTGGTTAAGCACGCCGGAAAGAGGCAGATTGACCAAGATCGCTCCGAACCCCATCGGCAGGAGCAAGGCGGGCTCGTAATCCTTTTTGATGGCGAGATAAATAAGCGCCGCCCCCACCAAATACATGACGACCTGCTGCCAGGTAATGGAAACAAGGCCTTCCCATAAAAACTCCATATCCGATACATCCTTCCTTTTCTCACTAGTCTTTCCGGAACAGGGAATAAAAAAACAGACCTGAGCCCCTCGGCACAGGTCTGGTCGTTTCAAGCTAAACCAGGGGATGACCCCAGGATTGTTGATTTAGCTGCATGGTATTCCATACCGACTACTCCCCTATAGCGCTTTGATTCTAGCATGTTTGTAAAATTCTGTCAAGAGGATCCCTGCATTTCTCTTTGTTTAGAAAATGATTTATGGAAGAAATATTTTTCCGATTTGAAAGGATTTGCTTTAGCCGTTCGTATTATAGGTGGAAATAGAAAATCATAAGGAGAGCTATCAAATGAAAAAATTGGCTGCATCTGTTCTGACCGCGCTTCTCACCACCGCCCTCATAGTGTTGGGCTCCTTCGGCGCTTTCGCCGTTTCCGATGCGCAAAACGCCGAAGCTTCTCAGGCTGCCGAAAGCGCTCAGGCCATCGAAGATACCCAAATAGTTGACCGCGTTCAGGAATCGGCGGAAACGACCGCCTCGCTTTCCGCCATCGCACAGAAGAGCGTCAAAAAAGAGAAAGCGGTATGCTCCGGCTTTGTGGATGAGAACTCAGACGGGATCTGCGACCACTGGCCCAGCGCTCACTGCGACCATCCGGAGCGGGAGGCCTTGGCCGACTGCGAGCCGAAGCGGGAGGATCCCCCCTGCGCAAATTCTGAAACCTGCCCCGGTTTTATCGACGAGGACGGAGACGGCGTTTGCGATAACCACGGAAATAACACCACTTGCCCGAATTTTGTAGATGACAACAATGATGGAATCTGCGATAATAGAGATGAGTACTGCGGAGGCGGAAACGGCTGCGGCCAGGGTAATGGCAACGGCCAGGGCTGTGGAAACGGCTGGGGCAACGGCAATGGCCAGGGCTGCGGAAACGGCTGGGGCAGCGGCAATGGCCAAGGCTGCGGAAACGGCCATGGCGGAGGTCATGGACGCCACTGCAGATAAACTTAAGAACAGGAGAACAGAAACCGGAGAGATTTCATGCGCAGCGAGCTGGAAGTTTGCCGGGCGATCGACAGTTATGCGGACACCGTCCGGCGGGTTTGTACCGTCTATTTGAAAAATCACGCCGATACAGAGGACATATTCCAAACTGTGTTTTTGAAATATGCCCTCTCCCCTGTTGCATTTGAAACGCCGGAGCACGAAAAGGCCTGGCTGATCCGTGTTACCATCAACGCCTGCAAGGATCTGCTGAAAAGCCTCTTTCACCATCGAGTATCGCTGGAGGAGTGCTTGGAGCAGGAGGCGCAGGAGGACGGCCGGTATGAAGTCTGGAAGGCAGTCTGCGCTCTGCCTCAGAAATACAGGACCGTGATCTACCTTCATTACTATGAGGGCTACTCAGCGCCGGAAATCGGAAAAATGCTGAAAAAGAACAGCAATACCGTCTACACTCTTCTTTCCCGCGGCAGAAAATTATTGGGAGAGAGCCTGGGAGGTGAACAGCTTGAAGCATGAACTAAAGGCGGCATTTGACGCCGTCCACGCTGAAGATGACCTGAGGGAAAACGCCAAAGAGTTTCTGCGCAAAAAGCTGTACGCCAAAAAGCGCCCTCTCAGAAAACCCGCCTTGGCTGTGGTCTGCCTTGCCCTCCTTCTGCTTGTCTGCGGCGGCTATTTTTCCTATTACACGCCGGTGGCGGCTGTCAGCGTAGATATCAACCCTTCTCTGGAATTGGATGTCAATCTGTTTGACCGGGTGATCCGGGTCACGGGCTACAACGAAGAAGGCAAAGGCTTGGCAGAAACTCTTTCGGTGCTTCATATGAATTATTCCGATGCTATCAACGCCATTCTGGGAAGCGACCCCGTGGTCTCCTATCTGCAGGAGGATGGGCTTCTGGAGGTCACCGTAAGCGGCAATGACGAAAAGAGCGAGGCGATCTCCCACTGCATCTCCTCCCAAACCGCCGTAGAGGCGGAGAATGTCCACTGCTGCAAAAGCTCAGAGGACGCGGCAAAGGCCCATGAGGCCGGCCTCTCTCTGGGAAAGTACCGGGCTTTTTTGGAGCTGCAGAAGCTGGACCCCTCTGCGACCATAGAGTCCGTCAGCGGTTTGAGTATGCGGCAGATCCGGAATCTGATCTCAGAGGCAGGCGCCTCTTCGCAAGGATCCAAGGCGGAAAGCTCTGGGCCTGTTTCCTCTGTGCCAGAGGAGCCCGAAAAAATCCAAAGCGCGGAAAGCAGCTGCTCTGACAGCTCCTGCCAAAACACAGATCATAAGAACTGCCAAGGCAACGGTCAAGGCAACGGTCACGGTAACGGCCAGGGCAATGGTCAAGGCAATGGTCAAGGCAATGGTCAAGGCAATGGTCAAGGCAATGGCCACGGCAATGGCCACGGCCGTCACGGAATGGGAAGCGGCAATTGCCGCTAAGGCTCGCAGCAGTTGACGCGTGCAGGCTTTGTCTTTATCATTGTTCAAAGCAATATTGACTGATTGCTCTGGAAGGAGTATGATCCAGTAGATCGCGGTATCATTACTCTTGGCAAAGCAGGATCAGAAAGGAGCAATATCATGGCCCTGTGGATCGGAATAGGAGCGGCATTTATTTGTGTGTTTTGTGGAATCATTTCCAAGAAAAAGAAGTAAACGATTTCCGATTTCTCAATTGCACTATCCAAAAGAGGTAAGCTGATGCTTAACTCTTTTTAAATTCGCATTCAGAGGAGTGTATTTCTCTAAAGAAAACGAACTCAAAAAAGCATAATCCATTTTCAGATACAACCATGTACATAAAATAAGGGCATGTCGGATCACTCCAACATGCCCTTGTTTTTATAGTGTTTTTGATCAGCCGAAATATCTCTTGAGAAGCCCAGCAAAAGCCTTGCCGTGGCGGGCCTCGTCGCGGGCCATCTCATGCACGGTATCGTGAATGGCGTCCAGATTCTGCTCTTTCGCAAGCTTTGCCAGCGCGGTCTTCCCGGCGGTAGCTCCGTTTTCTGCCTCAACGCGCATCTGAAGGTTCTTCTTTGTGGAGTCAGTTACTACCTCGCCCAGCATCTCCGCAAACTTGGCGGCATGCTCGGCCTCTTCCCAAGCTGCCTTCTCCCAATACAGGCCGATCTCAGGATAGCCCTCGCGATGGGCCACACGGGCCATCGCCAGATACATTCCCACCTCGGTGCATTCGCCCTGGAAATTCTCACGCAGGCCTTCGATGATCTTGGCGTCTACTCCCTTTGCAACGCCTACCACATGCTCGGCGGCCCAGGTCATGTCACCGGCCTGCTCATTAAACTTTTCAGCGGAAGCGCCGCAGACAGGGCACTTCTCGGGAGCGGCCGCTCCCTCATAAACATAGCCGCAAATGGTGCAAACAAACTTTTTCATGATAAATTCCTCCATTGTATGATAAAAAATTTTGGATCAGCTTTCTAGACTTCTCCCCGTAAGGGGCCGTGCTGCATTTCGCAGCTCTGCCGGCATTTCTCACATAGGCCGTGAAAAACCACAACGGCATCTTCGACTGACAGATGAAATTTCTGTGAGAGAACGGCAAGCTCTTCCGGGGTGAAAAAGGTTTCGTGGACATCGATCACCGCTTTGCACTGAGAACACACAAAGTGCGCGTGAGGCTCCACTCTCCCGTCAAAATGCTCTTGCCCGTTGATCACGCCTACACTGACGGCCTTCCCGGTCTCACAGAACTTCTTCAGGTTCCGGTAAACTGTGCCCAGGCTTAAGTTGGGGTAACGCGGCTTCAGCCTGGCATAGACCCAATCCGCGGTGGGATGGATGTCCGTTTCCTGGAGAGTATTTAAAATAGCAACTCTTTTCCTGCTGAAATTCTCCCTTTTTTCCATTCAGATTCTCCCCATGCTTTGATACCGGCCACCTGTTTCGGGTCGCCCGGCTTTCCCGGTCCGGCTCGCTTTCCGAAGCCTATTATAGCACACGGCGCCCGGATTTGTAAATAGGAATTGTTATTATTTATTTTTTTATTTGTAGGACTACAATAGATATTGGACAAAGGAGAAAAGAAAAAGGGAAAAAAGATA
>CAZMFF010000040.1:0-7845 GCA_964565505.1 uncultured Acutalibacter sp.
GGCGCTTTGCACCCGGAGCGGAAGCGTAGAACGGGTCAGAACGCTGTCCACCGGGCAGCTTCTCCCCAAAAGGAGAGCCAAGCCCTTATCTAACAACTAATATCTAACATCTAACAACTAAAAAAGGGGCGCCAGGGGAAAGGGTATGCCCTTTCCCCTGACCTTATCTAATATCTAACATCTTACAACTAATATCTAACCACTACCAAAGGAGAGCTTTTCTTAGTGCCTTACTCCCGGTAAAGGCTTTTGACCAAGGAAATTTCCCGCTGATAGCCATCGAGATCGTTGGGCGTTTCCAGGTAAAACGGCAGGTCTCGAAGCTGTGGGTGGTTGACGAGCTGTTCTATCGCCTCAAGCCCCAGCTCTCCCTCGCCCAGCTTTTGGTGCCGGTCCTTGCGGCTTCCCAGGGGATTCATGGTGTCGTTGAGATGGATGGCCTTGAGCCGATATAGACCGATCACACGGTCAAAGTCCTCCAACACAGCATTGAGCCGCCCTTTGATATCGTAGCCTCCGTCGAAGACATGGCAGGTGTCCAGACAGATCCCCATTTTCTCGGGGAGAGCGACCCGCTTCAGGATCTCCTGAAGCTCCTCAAAGCTTCTTCCCACTTCAGAGCCCTTTCCCGCCATGGTTTCCAAAAGCACGGTGGTGGACTGATCGGGGGAGAGGATCTCGTTTAGCTGGGAGGCGATAAGCTCGACGCCCTTTTTCGCCCCCTGTCTCACATGGCTGCCGGGATGAAAATTATAGAGGCTTCCCGGGATATGCTCCAGCCGGGAAAGGTCATCCTTCATGGTGTTTTTCGCAAACTCCCGGAGCCCTTCGTCCGCCGCGCAAGCGTTCAGGGTATAGGGGGCGTGGGCCAAAATGGGGAAAAGGCCATGCTCCTGTGCTAAAGCGCGATAGGCGGCAATATCGGCGAGGTCCAGCTCCTTGGCTTTTCCGCCGCGGGGATTGCGGGTAAAAAACTGAAAGGTATTGGCGCCGATCTTCAGGGCTTCCTCTCCCATATGGAGAAAGCCCTTTGCGCTGGAAAGATGGCATCCGATTTTCAGCATGGTGCGGCCTCCTCCAGAATTTCCCGGGACAAGGTGTCTTCAAGGCTCTCGTTTTCCTCCACGCCTCCGCCGGGGAATTTGTAGTCTCCAAACTTGTTGGTCACCAGGAGCAGCTTCCCCTTTTGTACAATGATCCCTCTCACCGCGGTGCGGAAGAACACGGAGCCGCCCTCGGGATAGTTTTTGCTGTCAAAGAGAAAAGTTTCCGCCATAAAAGTTTATTCCCTTTCCAGAATATTGGTGGTGATGTAGTCCACTCCCCAGGAGATCAGCCGCCGGGCGTCGTCCGCCTCGTTTACCGTCCAGCAGTTGACGGTGATCCCCTTCGAGTGAAATTCCTCCACCAGCTCCTTTGTCAAAGCGGGGAAATAGACATCCAGGTCGATCTTATCAGAAGCAAGCCGGTCGGAAAGCCCCGCAGGGATATTATCTGTCAAAAACTGGCAGGGCTGAGAGGGGAGAAGCTTTCTCAGCTTTGTGAGGTTTTCATAGGCAAAGGCGATGAAAACTACATGGTCAAGCCATCCGATCTCCCGGATCCGCGCGGCGATCTTTTGAAGCTCTTCCGATGTAAAGTCGGATTTCAGTTCCAATACGGCGGTTTTTTCGTATTGCTTGCAGATAGAGATGTATTCCTCCAAGGTGGGAAGGCACAGGTCGCCTCTGTCCTTTTTCCCGTTTCGGTTTTGAAGCCGGATCTGCCTTAAAGAGTCAAAGGTGCTCTCTTCCACATTGATCTGGTCGCCGCTTACCCGAAGGGTATCCCCGTCGTGGATCAAAATGAAATTTCCGTCGGCGGTGCGGTGAATGTCTGTTTCGATCCCGTAATAAGAGCGGTTCCCCGCGGCTACGAAAGCGGCG
The DNA here is from genome assembly GCA_964565505.1 of uncultured Acutalibacter sp. Classification (GTDB taxonomy): domain Bacteria; phylum Bacillota; class Clostridia; order Oscillospirales; family Acutalibacteraceae; genus Acutalibacter. Next base: position 1,926 of record CAZMFF010000040.1, read on the forward strand.
CAGGTGTTTTCCTTTTCCAGACCGCTTAAGCCCCGGTGGGCCACCAGCTGAGTTTTTCCGGCGTTTACTTTACAAGTGTTCATGATAGAAGACTCCTTTTTCGCTTTTATCTGTCAGAGCAAGGCTCTGAATTCGCTGGCTTGAGGGCTCTGGTGGCTAAGAAAGTGGGGATATGATACTCGTGCAGCTTTCCCTCTCCGTTGAAGTCCTCATAAAGATGGGTGAGAAGGAAGCCGGCTTCCAGCTGGCCGCCGATCTGCTCTTCCAAAGTGTGAGAAAACTGGATCCCCCAATCGTTTTTTATGGAATCCTCATAAAGCTTGGGGCCCTTTAGGGGGTCAAAGGGAAGCTTATATTTTAAGTAGGTTTCCGTTTCGTCGAAAATAAAGTCCATGCCGTTGTCCAGACCGCACAGCAGAACGCCGTTTTCCCTGAGGACCCGGAAACACTCCCGGAAAATCGGCTTGACCTCCCTGACATAGCAGTTGGAAACGGGATGAAAGATCAAGTCAAAGGAGTTGTCCTCAAAGGGCAGGGGCTTTGTCATGTCGCACTGCAGAACCTCCACCTCATAGCCCTCCCGCAGGGCAACCTGACGCTCTGTCTCGCATTGGACAAGAGAGTAATCCAGCACGGTGCACTTCGCCCCTAAAGCGGAAAAAACAGGGATCTTCTGCCCGCCTGCGCTGGCAAGGCCCAGCACCTTTTTTCCCTTCAGGTCGCCGAACCAGTGGTGTGGGACCGCCTTTGTGGGCGTGAGAAGCACCTGCCACTCTCCGTTTTTTGCCTTTACAAATTCCTCGTGGGAGATGGCCTTTCCCCATTCCCAGCCGTTTTCGCACCACTGATCGATCACTTTGGAATTGATTTCCTGGTATTCCATCGGTTTCTCTTTTTTTCTAAGTCTTTATCAAAGTGCGCCGCGCCGTCCGCACAATACGAAGCGCACGGGTAAGTCTCTGCCTTTTTCTATCATACCTCTTGAAAGGTCAATTAGCAAGGAAAGATTTCCATAGGTTTCTCTCTCCAAAATAAAAACAGCCTCGCGCTTCTAAAAACAGAACCGCAAAGCTGCTTATTCATCGGGAACATACTCCGCAATGTCCTCCAGACGACAATTCAAAATCGCACATAGCTTGTCCAGCGTATGCGTTGACACCGGCAGATCAGCCTGGAGACGCTGAACGGTTGCATGGCTCATGCCGTGCTTGAAACGCAGGGCATAGGTCGTCACCTTCTGTTCTGCCATTGTTTTCCACAACGGCGCATAGTGAATCATCGTCTCCGGCCTCCTTTACAGCTTTTATTACCCGTTGGATCGCCCCGGAGCCGCGCCTTGAGCCAGCTTTTCGGCAGCAAGGGCGGCAGTGGGCTGAAAATAAATGTCCCGCCCCTGATTGCTCTCATACATGAAGTCCTTTAAGGGCTTGCTGGTATACTTGGAAAAATCCCCGTACACCGCAAAGCGCACGCCGTAATTGATGAATTTCTGCAAGATCTCTCCTGCCAGGCAGGTGCTCAAAACAAAGAAGTCCTGAGTAATGGCCTCCTTGTTCAGGGCGATATTGGTGCAGCCTGTGTCATATTTCACCGTCATGATGAAGTCTAACGCGGACTGGGCGTCCTCGATGAGCACTTCGTCGCTGCTGATGACCGCGACCTGTGTATGGTTTATCGTTAAAACTTCTGTTTTCATGTTATACCTCTTTCAATTTTGATTCAGCGCATGCAATGTGTGAGGATCTGTTCCTTCATTTTGGAATAGTAAACGATCTGTTTTATGGTCTTTTCCACCTGTATGCTGCCGATCTCTTTTTCATCCTCTTCACAGTCGATCCCCAAAACGCGCTTCATATTGTATTCCAGCCATTCCAGTCTGCCGTTATTGCAATCGTAAAGCGTTTTCCAATCTGCGGGCAATTCCCCTCCGGAATCTGCATACCCCTGCAAAAAGGCGCGCAATAGCCGAAAGTCGATCCGGCAGCTCTCATATCCTGACCAACACAAAGCCGATTCAAACAGCTCCATGAACGGATTATGGTAAGAGAGACATTCCAGGTCGATAATGCGATAATCATCTCCGTTCCAGAGCACATTTTTACAGTCCATGTCATTGTGGCAGATGGTCAAAATATGCGCAAGCTTCTTTCTGGCGCGATTTCCCCGATCCTGGCTTTTCACAAGAAGCGTTTCATGAGGGGCCAGCATTTCATATAGCCGCGGGTCTGATTTCTTCATTTGACTGAGATAAAAGCGCCAATCGATGGACATCTTTTCAAAATCTTCCGTCCCGGCTTTGCGATGTACGCTATGAATTTCAGCCAGCGCTTTTCCCATTTTTGCGCAGTGATATTCTGTGATATCCCCGTCCTTCAAGGGCTTTCCGTCATAGTGATCAAACAGATAAAAATATTCATGGTCTATTTCCTGCATTTTCCTGCCGCCAAAGGTCAAGGCGGGGAGGATGGGAATATGATTTTGCTCCAATAAGCGTTCCAATTCTTCTGCCGCGGCATAGTTTTCCAGGGCAGTTTCTCTCTGTATGACGGATTTATTTAAAAGCTTAAGCGCATAGGCGCCCTGCTCCGTTTCCAGCTTGTACATCTTATGGATCAAGCCGCCGTGTAAACGGGTAGGTTCTGCCTTTAGTTTTAAGTTGTACCTTTTCTCGATCTTTGCAAATATGGACATATGACTCCTTTAAAGGCGTGTTTTTAAATACTCCACAGATCTTTCCAAAGCTGCGATCGTCTTCGTTTCCAGAACACATCTTGCGTTTGCCTTCTCAGCCATGGAGATCCTTTCCCGAATGTGGATCTCCCCGTCGCCCAGAGCAAGGTGATCCCGTCCCTTTTGCCCGCCGCTTTCCGCGATGCCGTCGTGAATGTGAAAATGCCTCAGCCGATCGGCGTGTTCCATCAGAAACGCAAGGTCTGTTTCTCCGGTCGCCTTTGAATGGCCGATATCCCATGTCAGCCCGAATTTGGGGCTTTCCAGTAAGTATTCGATCGCCCTTTTCTCGTATCCGCGAAAACCGTCTGTGTTTTCAATGGAAAGGATCAGATCAGAATCGCCGATCCACTCCTCGCAAAGCGCCCGGAATTTGACGAAGGAATTCCAATAAGCGTCAAAATCTCTGTCATACATCTGTACCTTCCTGTCCGGAAGCGTGATATAGATCCCGTGGTGCATATGCATATTGATAACAAGCGGCTGGCTTTTTTCCCCGTACCGATCCCGCAGGGGAAGCAATCTTTTTGCGGCTTCAATGGCCCCTTTCACCGTTTCCAGATATGCGGCCGCCACAAGCGGGTTGAAATCTGCAATATTGAGGTTCTCATCCAGATGAATGGTATAATACAGCCCCTCCCGGCCTGCCGCTTCATAGAATTCATCCGTGTGCTCCAATCTGTGCAGCTGATATTCCGGGAAATTCATATTGAGCTCCAAAAACTGCAAATGAAGCTTCCTGCATAGGCGCAGGTTATCTTCCAGCGTGCCGTTTTCAATCAAGGTCGGCATTCCAAATTGCATACCGGTCCCTCCTCCTGTGATCTCAGGGCTTTGTTTCCCTGTCTGCTGCCGGTCTCACCTGATCTGCCGCTGCTTTCAGCATCGCAGCCGCAGAAAGGAACGCTTCTACAGTACGAGATCCGGATCGTGTCATGAAATAACGTTCAGAATGTCCAGGGGTGTTTCTATTTGCACAAATTCCGGTTTTCTCCTGGAAGGCTGAAGCGTATTTTCTTTCAGATACCAAGCTGCCTGAACTGCCTTCATGCCTAGTTTTTCTGCTGTTTCCAATTCATAACTTCCCCCGTCGCCCACATATAAGCATTCGGCTGCCTGAAGATCCAGCTGATTCAGGCACCTGTGATAGATCGCCGGATCCGGCTTTTGCATCTTTTCATCAAATGACAGGCACGCTGCATCAAAATAGGGATATAAAATACTTCTTTTGATCACCATTGCTTCCTCTGAAAAACAGTTGCTGATCAAACCGATCAAGATCCCCTTTTCCCTCAGGGAAGTCAGCATGGGAATGATCTCTTTATGTAAATGCCTGAACACTTCTTCTTTCGATGCAATGCGTTTATTAACGATTTTATTCAGCGTGCTTTCAGAATAACAATTATTTTCTCTCAAAATGATTTCAAGGATTTCCTCCAAGGATATTTTTCCGGTGGTTCTATCCTCTTCCGCCTGTCTCCATGGCGGCAGAAATTTATTTTCCGGTATTCCGGCGTCGGCTGCCATCTGCGTTCCGAAATATGGCGGGCTTTCATAAAGCGTTATGAGTGTCTCGTACATATCAAAGATGACTGCTTTTATCATAGGACATTCCTCCGCTTATCCGGTCTATCATTTTTCCCTTGACATCAATACTACCGTCTCTACATGGGCGGTGGCGGGGAACATATCGACAGGGCAGGCTTTTTGCAAGGGGTAGCCCAGCTGCCCAAACTGCTTTAGATCTCGCGCCAGAGTGGCGGGATCACAGGAGACATAGACGATTTTTTCCGGCGAATAGGAGGAAACCGTCCGGATCAGCTCCGGCGTGCAGCCCTTGCGGGGCGGGTCCAGGATCACCACGTCCGGGGAGAGCCCCTCCCTTTTTAAGACGGCGGCGGCCTCTTCGGCGTCCGCACAGAGGAATCGGGCGTTTTGAATGTGATTTTTCTCCGCGTTTTCTTTAGCGTTTTCCACCGCCTTCGGCACGATCTCCACGCCGATGAGCTCTCGGGCGGCGTGGGCCATGGAAAGGCCGATGGTCCCGGCTCCGCAGTAAAGGTCTAAAAGCGTTTCTTTCCCGGTGAGCCCGGCGTATTCCGCCGCCTTTTCATAAAGGCGCTGGGCCTGATGGTGGTTTACCTGGTAAAAGGAGGCGGGGGAGATGGAAAAGGTAAGGCCGCAAAGCCGGTCTTCTAAAGCCTCTTTCCCGAAAACGGTGCGGTATTTCGTACCTAAGGCCACATTGGTTCTCTCTCGCTGGATGTTGATCTGAAAGCCGGAAAGCTTCGGCAGAGCCTCTCTGAGCGCTTGAAGCAGCTCCGCCTCATGATGAAGCCCGTTCCCGTTTACCACCACGCACACAGACACTTCGCCGGTCTCTTCCGCTTTTCTCAGGTACAGACGGCGCATTTTCCCTTTGTGGGAGGCTTCCTCGTAAACAGGGTCTCCGTAGAGTTTCGCCCACTGCCGGAAAGCCTCCATTGCGGCGGTGAATTCCTCCGGCTGTAGGCGGCAGGCGTTACAGTTTACGATCCGGTGGGAATTGCGGGCGTAAAAGCCCATCTGCAAATTGCCCTCCCGGTCAAGCCCCAAAGGAAGCAGGGCCTTGTTGCGGCAGCCGTCTCGGCTGGGGGCCGCCAAAATAGGCTCCAACAGAGGGTCCGCGATCCCGCCGATCCGGGAAAGCGCCTCCCGCACCCGGTCTTCTTTCAGGCGGCACTCCTCCTCATAGCGGATATGGCGAAAGCAGCACCCGCCGCACTGGGCGAAAACGGGGCAGTCCGCTTCAATGCGGCTGGGAGCGGGGGAAAGGATCTCTATGAGCTTCCCGAAGGCATAATTCTTCGCCGTTTTCACGATCTTAGCCCGGATCCGGTCTCCCGGGGCAGAAAGCGGCACGAAAACAGCTTCTGCGCCCACTCTTCCCACTCCGGCGCCTTCAGCCGTCATACCGGTGATGGTAAGCTCTGCGATTTGATTTTTTTGAAGCTCCATAGCCTTTGCCCCCCAAAATAACAACCGCTTGCGCAGTTGTTATTCGGAAGAACCCCTCAGCCTGTGAAACAGGCTGCTTTTGCTGAGGCAAAAGACCGGGCTTCTTCCATACGGATTTTTTGCAGTAAAATAACAACCGCTTTGCAGTCATTTTATAAGCGCTGAAAGCGCCAGCTGCTTTGGAGAAGTTCGG
>CAZMFF010000040.1:7945-26635 GCA_964565505.1 uncultured Acutalibacter sp.
TGACTGCTTTGCAGTCATTTTATAAGCGCTGAAAGCGCCAGCTGCTTTGGAGAAGTTCGGTGCTTTTGTGAAACAAAAGAGAACTGCTTCGCAGTTCAGAACTTCTCTCTGATGACTGCTTTGCAGTCATTTTATAAGCGCTGAAAGCGCCAGCTGCTTTGGAGAAGCCCGGTACTTTTCGAGCTTGCGAGAAAAGGAAACCGCTTCGCGGTTTAGGGGTTCTCCCTAATGACTGCTTTGCAGTCATTTTATCATAGCGGAACGGGAAAGTATAGTCCGCGTTTCGAAAAGGGAGAAAAATATAGTGAAATCTTCTCTAAAAGGGCCGTTAGTACTTGTGCAGGTTATGCAAAAAGTAGATTCTTCGTGAAATTCTTGACAAATTGTCTTCGCGCCGATATAATGTAGACCGTAAACATGAGTATAAGCCTCGCGGCCTGAAGGCTGGGCCGCACTTTTCAATACAACTCCTCCCCAAAAGAAGAAAAAGGATCGGTTTCCGATCCTTTTTCTTCTTTTTTGGCTTCCCGGCGGCCCGTTCGGCGGGCTTGCTCTCTTTCTGTCAGACACAGATCCGGGGAAAACAAGATATTGGTGTAACGGGGAAAATCATCCGCACATATTGAATATCTGTTAAAATAATGATAAAATAAATGTTCAGCCGGGAGTTTGTAAGCCGAATTCTCGGCACGGAAAACCGGCGGATCTCGTAAAAAATTCCGGAACAAGAGTTCAAAAGGGGAGGAAAAGCGATTTTTTCCCCGCTCTGTATCCGGGGGAGGAAAGGCGCTATGAGAAAAATCGTTGTCAATACGTTGGATCCCAAAAGTAAAATCAATCGAAACTTGTACGGGAACTTTTCCGAACACTTGGGAAGATGTATTTATCACGGCCTGTATGTGGGGGAAAACTCTCCCATTCCCAACCGGAAGGGGATGCGCACCGATGTGGTGGAGGCTTTGAAGAAAATCCGGCTTCCGGTGCTGCGCTGGCCGGGCGGCTGCTTTGCCGATGAATATCACTGGAAGGACGGCATCGGCCCCAGGGAAAACCGCAAGCGGATGGTAAATACCCACTGGGGCGGCGTAGTGGAGGACAATTCCTTCGGGACCCATGAGTTTCTGGAATTGTGCAGTCAGATCGGCTGTGAGCCCTACATCAACGGAAACGTGGGAAGCGGCACCGTGGCGGAGATGAGCGAATGGGTGGAATATATGACCTTTGACGGAGTCTCTCCCATGGCGCAGTTGAGAGAGGAAAACGGCCGGAAGGAGCCCTGGAAGATCCGGTATTTCGGTGTGGGAAACGAGAGCTGGGGCTGTGGAGGAAATATGCGCCCGGAATACTACGCGGACGAATTCCGGCGCTATCAGACCTATTGCCGCAATTATGGAGAAAACCGGCTTTTCAAAATTGCCTGCGGTCCCAATGCAGGGGATTATGAGTGGACTAAAATTTTGATGGAATTGGCCGGAAATTATATGGACGGCCTTTCCCTGCACTATTACACTTTGCCTACCGGAAGCTGGGAAGATAAAGGATCGGCTACCGGGTTTACACGGGCAGAATATTATGCCACCCTGCGTGCAGCCGATTATATGGATGAATTGATTACCCGGCACAGTGCGATTATGGATTATTATGATCCGCAGTGCCGGGTGGGCCTGGTGGTGGACGAGTGGGGGACGTGGTACAATGTGGAACCCGGTACGAACCCCGGTTTTCTGTATCAGCAGAATACCATGCGGGACGCCATGGTGGCGGCGATGACATTGAATACCTTCAATCGTCACAGTGACAGAGTGGTAATGGCCAATCTGGCGCAGCTGGTGAATGTGCTGCAGGCGTTGATTCTTACCGAGGGAGATAAGATGGTGCTGACGCCCACCTACCATGTGTTCGATCTGTTCCAGTATCATCAGGACGCGGTTTTGCTTCCCAGTTTTGTTCAGACGGAAAAGGTGGAGGGCGTGGACGATTTGACGGTGTCTGCCTCCCGGGACACGGAGGGGGTCATACATATTACTGCCGCCAATCTCAACGCTGAAAAGGAATGCCCCTTTGAGCTGAGCCTCATCGGTCTCCCGGTAAAGGAAGCGGCAGGCCGTATTCTCACCGGAGCGATGACGGATCATAACGATTTCAGCCATCCCTCAGATGTGGGCGTTCGCCCCTGGGAGGAACTTCGGGTCCAGGAGGGAAAGGTATCCGCGGTGCTTCCGGCCTGCTCCGTGGTGGAGCTTACCGTAAAGTGAGCCGGAAATTGTGCAGGCGCTGTCTGCTGTGGGAGCTGGACAGAGACTACTTTCAATCTATCTATCGCTATATTGACGCCTTGCCGAAGGAGCAGAGAGCGGACGCCGAAGAGTATGACCGGCGGCTTGCGCTGTGCCGCGGCTGCGATCAGCTGCAAAACGGAATGTGCGCTCAGTGCGGCTGTTTCGCGGAGGTGCGGGCGGCAAAGCGGGGACTTGGCTGTCCCATAGGCCGGTGGCAGGCGCAGGCCGGAGAAGAGAATGAGGAGCAATCAGGGTGAACGTCAGGAAATGGGAGGTCTCAGGCCTCAATAAGGAGCGGGCAGCAAAGCTCTCGGAGCAGTATGGAATACCTTTTTTCCTTGCTATGATGCTGGAGATCCGCGGCTTCTCCGAGAGAGCGGAGGAGCTCCTCTCCGGAGATCTTCCGCTTTCCGATCCTTTTTTGATGAAGGACATGGACAAAGCGGCAGGGCGGATCCGTCTTGCCATAGACCGCTTTGAGCGGATCGCGGTTTACGGAGATTACGACGCCGACGGGGTTACCTCCACCGCAATGCTGTATACCTATCTGGAGGCCCGGGGCGCTGACGTGCTCTACTATATTCCCCAGAGAGAGGGAGAGGGGTACGGGATGAACCCCGGGGCGGTCCGGCAGCTTTCCGAGCAGGGGGTCAAGCTGATCGTCACGGTGGATAACGGGATCTCGTCTTTTGAAGAGATCCGCCTTGCGAAGGAGTGCGGGATAGACGTGGTGGTGACTGACCACCACCGGCCCCAGGAGACTTTGCCGGAGGCCTTCGCCGTGGTGGACGCCTACCGCAGCGATGACCAAAGCCCTTTTCGGGATTTTTCCGGGGCGGGAGTGGTGCTCAAGCTCCTCATTGCCCTGGAGGATGGAGAAGAGGCCGCCGTTTTGGAGGAGTTTGCCGATCTGGCGGCTCTGGGCACCGTGGGAGACGTGGTGCCCCTTTTCGGGGAAAACAGGAGCATCGTAAAGGCGGGGCTGCGGCTTTTGGGGCGGGGAACGCGTCCGGGGCTCAACGCCCTGTTTGCCAAATGCTCCATGAGCCCTCAGGCGGCGACCGCCGCCGCGCTGTCCTTTACCGTCATTCCCAGGCTCAACGCCACAGGCCGGATGGGTTCCCCCCAGCGGGCGGTGCGGCTGCTCATATGCGAAGAGGAGGAAGAGGCAGAGGCTCTGGCGCAGGAGATCTGCGAAGACAATGAAAATCGTAAGGCGGCGGAGGCGGAAATCGCTGACCAGGCAATCAAAACAATTGAAAGCGACCCTACTCTCGCCTTTGAGCGAGTGATCGTAGTCAGCGGGCGAGGCTGGCACCACGGGGTGATCGGCATCGTGGCCTCCCGGATCACAGAGCGGTTTGGAAAGCCCTGCGTGGTGATCTCCGAAGACGGGGAATGGGCGAAGGGCAGCGGACGCAGCGTGGAGGGCTTCTCCCTGTTTGAAGCGGTGTCCGCCTGCAAAGAGCTTTTGGAGCGCTTCGGCGGCCATCCCATGGCGGCGGGCGTCACGCTGAAGGCGGAGAATATTTCCGCTTTCCGGGAGAAAATAAATGAATACGCGAAGGAAAGGTTCCCGGAAATGCCGGCTCCCGTCCTCCGGCTGGACTGCAAGCTGAATCCCGCCTCTCTTTCGCCTCAGATGCCGGCTCAGCTTCGCGGGCTGGAACCCTTCGGAAGCGGGAACCCCCAGCCGCTTTTCGGGCTTTACGGGATGGAGCTTTCAGAGGTGATCCCGGTAGGCGGAGGCGGGCATCTGCGCCTGCTGTGCCGCCGGGGAGGAGCGACAGTCACCTGTATGCGCTTCGGAGTCCGGCGGGAGCAGTTCCCCTATTCTCCGGGGGCGGTGGTGGATCTGGCGGTATCGCTGGAGCTCAGGGAGTTCCGGGGAGAGGAACAGCTGACGGTCAATGTGAAGGATATCCGCCTTTCCTCTCTCGATGAGGAAGCCGCCCTGCACAGCTACAGGATCTATGAGAAGTACCGCAGGAGAGAGCCTATGCCGGGGCAGGAAGCCCATCAGCTTGCCCCCACCAGAGAGGACCTGGCAATGCTGTACCGCCTGCTTGCCGCCAGCCGGGGCGCGCCCCAGGGCCTTTCGCAGATGCTGGAGAGATTAAAGGGGCGGTTCCAGCTGGGAAAGCTGCTTCTCTGCCTGGAGGCTTTGGAGGAGCGGGGCTTGATCCGGGCGGAGCTTTCCGATGAGATCTGTACGGCAGAAATTCTGGAAACCTCCGGGAAGGTAGACGTGTTTGCCTCCTCGGTGTTTGCGGCTATGAAAATGCTGATCCGGCAGGAAAGGAGATAGACTATGACGAAAATGCAGATCAGCTCCTTTGGAGAGCTTCAAAAGATCATCCGGGAAAGCGATAAGGGCTACGATACAGACCGGATCGAAGAGGCCTATCTTCTGGCTGCCGAAAAACATAAGGAGCAGAGGCGCAGCAGCGGCGAGCCCTATATTATCCACCCCCTTTCCGTGGCGGCCATCCTGGTTGGCCTGGGCATGGATACGGAATCGGTGATAGCCGGGCTTCTGCACGACGTGGTGGAGGATACCGACTGCACGCTGGAGGAGCTTGCAAGGCGGTTCGGCGGCGAGGTTTCTCAGCTGGTGGACGGGGTCACGAAGCTCGGCAAGATCCCCTTTTCCTCCAGAGAAGAGCAGCAGGCGGAGAACCTGAGAAAAATGCTGATGGCGATGGCCGAGGACATCCGGGTCATCATCATTAAATTCGCAGACCGGATGCACAACCTTTCGACCCTGGAATATGTGTCTCCCCAGAAGCAGCGGGACAAGGCGCTGGAATGCCTGGAGGTCTACGCCCCCATCGCCCATCGCTTAGGTATCCGCACCGTCAAGGAGTTTATGGAGAATATCTCCTTAAAGTACCTGGACCCCTCCGCCTATGAGGAGATCGAAGAGGATCTGGCGGCCAGAGGGGAAAGCCGCAAGCAGTTTATTGAGGACACCAAGGCGTTGATCAAGGGCAGGGTGGAGCTTTCCATTCCCAATGTCTATATTGAGGGCCGGGTGAAAAGCATTTACGGTATTTACCGGAAGATGTTCATCCAGGGGAAAAACTTTGAAGAGATCTTCGACGTGTTCGCCGTGCGGGTCATTGTGGACACCATAGAGGACTGCTATAATGTGCTGGGCATCGTCCATGATATGTTCCAGCCGCTGCCCAACCGGTTCAAGGACTATATCTCCATGCCCAAGCCCAATATGTACCAGTCTCTGCACACCACGGTGATCAATAAGGCGGGGGTGCCCTTCGAGGTGCAGATCCGCACCTGGGAAATGCACCACACCGCGGAATACGGCATTGCGGCCCACTGGAAGTATAAGCTGGGCATGTCCGCGAAGGAGTCTGACAACAGCGTTCTGGACGACCGCCTGGCCTGGATCCGCCAGATGCTTCAAAACCAGGAGGACAGCGAGGATGTCACCGATCTGGTCCACTCCATCAAGAGCGACCTCATTCCGGAAGAGGTGTTCGTGTTTACTCCGAAAGGGGATGTGGTGAACCTTCCCCTGGGCTCTACGGTGATCGATTTTGCCTATGCGATCCACAGCGCCGTGGGGAACCGGATGATCGGGGCGAAGGTGGACCGGCGGATCGTCCCGCTGGACTACAAGGTGAAAACCGGAGAGATCATCGAGATCCTCACCACCAAGGAGGCGGGGAAGGGCCCCAATCGAGACTGGCTTACCCTGGTGCGCACCAGCGAGGCCCGCAACAAGATCAGGGCCTGGTTTAAAAAAGAAAAGCGGGACGAGAATATCGTGGAAGGCAGGGCGGAGCTGGAGCGGGAATTTCGCAGAAGCGGGATCGCGCTGTCTGAGCCCCTGCTGGATTTTATGCTGGAAAGCGTGGGAAAGCGCCACAGCTGCACGACCTTGGAGGACCTTTACGCCGCCATCGGCTACGGCGGGATCCAGCTTTGGAAGGTGCTTCCCCGCATCAAGGAGGAATATCTGCGTCTGGAGCGCAGCGCCGGCGCTCCGGAAGAGCCTGTTCCTCAGCTCTCTTCCGCGCCCAAAGCCAAGGTGGCAAGCGGCGTTTTGGTAGAGGGAGAGGAAAACTGCCTCGTGAAATTCTCCCGGTGCTGCAATCCCCTGCCGGGAGATGAGATCATTGGCTTTATCACCCGCGGGTTCGGCGTTTCCATCCATAAGAGAGACTGCTCCAACGTCCCCAAAGACCTGTCCCTCGCCCCCGAGCCGGAGCGCTGGGTGAAGGCCCACTGGGCGGGAGAGGTGAAGGATGATTTTAAGTCTACCCTGCATATTGTGGCAATAGACCGCGCCGGGCTTCTGGCAGATGTGACTCTGCAGCTTTCCAGCATGCATATCTTTATCCATTCTCTCAATTCCCGCCAGGAGCGCAACAGCCCCAACGCCGTGATCTCCGCGACGATCTCCATCAACGGCCTTCCTCAGCTGCAGACGATCATGGAGCGCCTTTCCAAGGTCCAGGGCGTGATCTCCATCGACCGCAGTTAGAGGCGGAAAAGGTATGTTAAAAAAGGGAGAGTGCTATGAAGCTTTTTTTAGAGGGCAGCAGCTTTCGCTATGAATGTGAAAACCTGTGCCGCCTGTTTTTCCCCTACAGTCCTGTCAGGCTGGAGGCGCCTTCGGAAAACGAGGAGGAGCCCTGGGCGATCGTCCGGATTGAGGAGAGGGAGGGGGAGTTTCGCTATGAGGCTAAGGTGAGTGACAGAGAGAAAACCGTCAGCAAAACAGTGAGAAAGCCGGAGCTTTTGGAATATCATCTTACAAACCTCCTTTACAGCGCTTTCTGCGAGCTGACGGGATACACCCCCTCCTGGGGAATGCTGACCGGGATCCATCCGGTAAAGCTCCTGCGCCAGTACTGTGAGGAGCTGGGGGAAGCGGCCGGTGCGGAAAAATTCCGCACACACTGCCATGTAAGCCTTTCGAAAGCACAGCTTGCCCTCAGGACGCTTCGCGCTCAAAGGCCGGCTGTAGAACTGCTTCAGGAAAACGATTTCAGCCTTTATGTGTCCATCCCCTTTTGTCCCACCCGGTGCGCGTACTGCTCCTTTGTGTCCCAGAGCGTAGAGCAGGCGAAAAAGCTGATGGATCCCTACTTTGAGCTGCTGCTTCTGGAGATCCGGGAAACGGCCCGGGTCACAAAGGGGCTGGGGCTTAACCTGTTAAGCGTCTATATCGGAGGGGGGACGCCCACCACCCTTTCCGCCTCTCAGCTTTCCTCACTGTGCGGGGAGATCCGGGCGCAGTTCGATTTTTCCCGCTGCCGGGAATTTACCGTGGAGGCCGGAAGGCCGGACACCATCACGAAGGAAAAGCTTTCCGCCCTGAAAGCGGCGGGGGTGAGCCGCATCAGCATCAACCCCCAGACCCTTTCCGACCAGGTGCTTCAAAACATCGGCAGGCGCCATACGGCAGAAGACACGATCAAGGCCTTTGAGCTGGCGAGAAAGGCGGGCTTTCATGAGATCAACGCCGACCTGATCGTGGGCCTTCCGGGAGACAGCCTGTCAGGCTTTCAGCGCTCTCTGGAGGGAGTTCTCAAGCTGGGGGCGGAAAATATCACGGTACACGCGTTAGCGCTGAAGCGCTCTGCCCGCCTGGTGAACGAGGGAGGAGACCTTTCCCTGCACAAAAAGGGGGAAGAGACGAAGGCGATGATGGATCATTCTATCGAACGGCTGACGAAAGAGGGGTATGAGCCCTACTATCTTTACCGCCAGACCCGCATGGCGGGGAACCTGGAAAATACCGGCTGGGCAAAGCCCGGGAAGGAGTGCCTTTACAATATCTACACCATGGATGAGTCCAACACCGTCATCGCCTGCGGGGCGGGGGGAGTTTCCAAGCTCAAGGACCCGTACAGCGGCAGGCTGGAGAGAATATTCAACTTCAAATATCCTTATGAATATATTGACAGAAACGAGGAGATCCTCAAGCGAAAGGAGGGTGTCATAACGCTTTATGAGCAGTTTCGCCAGCGGCTACATTAAATATATCAACCATCTGGAGCAGATCAACGACGCGGCGGTGGCTTCCCCCCGGCAGATGATCCGGGAGGTGGAGGACTCTTATCACGAGCACCTGAAAAATATCGCCAGAAATATGACAGAGCAGCACAGGGGCGCGCGGATCTGTATGCTTGCCGGACCCAGCAGCAGCGGAAAGACCACCACGGCGCAGCTGCTGAAACAATACCTGGGCGGATTCGGCGTTCGGGCGGTCATTATTTCCCTGGACGACTTCTACCGGGGCGCGAAGCTTGCCCCGAAGCTGCCAAGCGGCGAGTACGACTATGAGTCGGTAGAAGCGCTGCGGGTGGAAAAGGTGAAGGGCTGCCTTTCGGATATGATCTCCCGCGGCAGCTTCCGGGTCCCAAAATACGATTTTACCAAGGGGCGCCCGGAAGAGAAAGAGCGGGAGTATGAGATCGGGAAAGAGGACATGGTCATTGTGGAGGGGCTGCACGGCCTCAATCCGATATTTACCAGAGACCTTCCGGAAAAAAGCTGCATCAAGCTTTATGTCAGCGTCAAGCAGCAGATCAAGGACGCCAACGGAGAGGTGATCTCCCCCCACTATCTGCGCCTGGTGAGAAGGATCGTGCGGGATATCCAGTTTCGCAGCACCAGTCCCGAGGTGACCATTTCCATGTGGCCTCAGGTGGTGGCGGGAGAGGACCTTTATATCCGGCCGTACCGCCTCAGCGCGGACTATACGGTGAATTCCATCCACATCTATGAGCCCTGCGTGCTGCGCACCATCGCCATCCCTCTTTTGCGCGGGATCGCGGAGGACAGCCCGCACTACCGAAAGGCGCGGGATCTGGAATCCCGCCTGATGCGCTTTGAGCCGGTCCCCGCACAGCTTGTGCCGGAGGACTCCATGCTGCGGGAATTCCTGGGGCCCCGGGGCGCCTGAGGTGCTTTTCAGACAGGCCGGCAAGCATGCCTCCGCGCTTTCTCCGGGAATTAAGGGATATGTAAGAGAATCGTAATTTTTCCCGCCGGAAAATGCCTTTACTTTCCCCTTTCTTATGCTATAATAGAGCCAAAGAGAGCCGGATACGGGCTTTCTCCAACATTTTTAAGGAGGTTTCATTTTCATGGGTATTTTAGATGATGTGGTCATAAACGCCAAATCTGCCGCGGAGGCGGTGGGAAAGAAAGCCGGTCAGCTGGTGGATGTTTCCAAGCTGCGCATCAGCGCGGCGGAAACCAATTCCGAGATCACCAAGCGCTATCAGGCCTTGGGACAGTATGTTTACGAAAATCTTCGGGATCAGGTTTCGGAGAACGCCGAGGCCGCCGGGGAGCTGACGGAGCTGGATGAGCTTACCGCCCAGTACGCCGCGGTGATCAAGGAGCTCAACGACAAGCAGAATAAGACCGTGTGTCCCGCCTGCGGAAAGCGCTGCTCCTCCGGGGATTCCTTCTGCTCTGTATGCGGAACGAAGCTGGGCGAGTAAAAAGTAAAGAAAGGCCGACAGTCTCTCCTTGTAAGGGGCTGCCGGTCCTTTTTGTTCTCAATGGATCCAAGTTGAGCCTGAAGGGAGTATTGTAAATGGAGAAAAAGTCAATTTCCATGGAGGAGATCACGCTGGGGGTGTGCTATTACCCCGAGCACTGGCCGGAAAGCATGTGGGAGGAGGACCTGGACAGAATGCTGCAGGCCGGTATCCGAGTCTGCCGGGTAGCGGAATTTGCCTGGAGCAAGTTTGAAAAGACGCAGGGCGTTTTTACCTTTGACTTTTTTGACCGCTTTTTGGATCTGGCCTGCAAAAAGGGGATGAAGGTGATCTTTTGTACGCCCACGGCCACGCCACCGGCCTGGCTGACGGAAAAATATCCTGAGGTCTTGAACGCCTTTCCCGACGGCACTTTGGTGCGCCACGGGATGCGCGGCCACTGCAGCCATACCTCGCCGGTGTTTTTAGAGCTCTGTGCCCGGCTCGTGGAGGAGCTTGGGAAGCATTACGGGCCTCATCCGGCCGTGATCGGCTGGCAGATCGACAACGAGCTCAACTGCGAGACCAATATGTACTATTCCGAAAGCGACTCTCAGGCGTTTCGAAATTACCTCAAACAGAAATTCAAAACTTTAGAGCGCCTGAACGAGGCCATGGGTACGGTGTTCTGGAATCAGGAGTATACCAGCTGGGAAGAGATCTTCGTGGCCCGGCCTACCCTGGCCGACTCCCCCAATCCCCATCTGCTGCTGGAGCAGAAGCGCTTCGTTTCAGAGGCGACCATCGCCTTTTGCTCGCTTCAGGCGGATATCCTGAAAAAGTATCGGAAGCCGGGAGATTTCATCACCACCAACGGCCTGTTCGGCCACCTGGATTATCAGGAGATGAACCGCCGGGCGCTGGACTTTATCACCTTTGACAGCTACCCCAATTTCGCCTATGCACTGGACAGCAGCCTCAATGCCAATGCCACCGCTTCCGGCAGACTGCGCGACAGAAGCAGCGGCCTCTCTCTGGCAAGGACCAGATCCATCTCTCCCAATTTCGGGATCATGGAGCAGCAGTCAGGGGCGGGAGGCTGGCAGACAAGAATGCCTCAGCCCATCCCAAAGCCCGGGCAGCTGCGGCTCTGGGCGCTGCAGTCCATCGCTCACGGGGCGGATTATGTCAGCTTTTTCAGGTGGCGCACCTGCAATGTGGGAATGGAGATCTACTGGAACGGGATCCTGCCCTGGGACAATCGGGACAGCCGGCAGCTAAAGGAGCTTTCCGCACTTTTTGAGGATGTGAAAAAGATCTCTCATCTGAGCAAAAGCCGCTATCGGGCGCGGGTGGCGGTGTGCTATCACTATGCTTCCGATTGGGACGGTGAGGGGGATATCTTTTACGGCCCCCTGAAGGACCTCTCCACCACCAATTGGTTTGCCGCCTGCGAGGCCCTGCATACGCCGATGGACCTTTTCTGCCTGCGGGAGGATACCTGCACAGAGGACCTGCTTGCCTATGACCTGGTGGTGCTTCCCCATATCGCCCTGCTCTCCGAAAAAATGGCAGAGGCGCTGGAGGGGTATCTTCAGCAGGGCGGCACGGTGATTTTCGGGGCCAGAACAGGCTTTAAGGACGAATTCGGCCGCTGCCCCATGACCCCCACTCCCGGGCCTGCCGCGCGGCTTGTGGGCGGCTCGGTGCGGGAATATACGCTGCTTCCGGAAAACGCCCCGGGAAAGGCAGAGCTTTTTGGGCAAAGCGTTTCTATGCCCGGAGTCAATGAGATTTTGGAGGCAGAGGACGCACAGGTGCTCGCCTGCTACCAAAGCGGGTATTATGCGGGAAGCCCGGCCATCCTCAGCAAAAAGCTGGGAAAGGGCAGAGCCATCTATGTGGGCAGCGCCTTTTCGGAGGAAACGGCAGGAGCACTGTTAAAGGAAGCCGGGCTGGCAGAGCCCTATAGAGAATGCTTCTCCCTGCCGGAGGAGATCGAGCTGGCGGTCCGGGAAAAGGACGGGAAACAGTACTTCTTCCTTCTCAACTATACCTCGCAGCCCCAGCCGTTTGTCTGTCAAAAGCCCTTTACCGAGCTGCTGACCGGAGAGCGCTGGGAGGGAGACGCGGCCTTGCCCCCTTATGGAGCAGCCGTGCTTTCCAAAGGGGAGTGATTGAAAAACCGTCAAGCCAGACGAAATGTCTGACTTGGCGGTTTAGTTGTTAGATTTTTAGATATTAGTCGTTAGAAAGGGCCTTGGCCCCCCTTTGGTAGTTGTTAGATGTTAGATATTAGTTGTTAGACTTGGCTCCCTCTGACGAGGGAGCTGTCAGCGAAGCTGACTGAGGGAGAGATAACGAAACCCCATTCCTTTTTCAAAGGCTTTGCAAAAAACATAACTTTTAGAGATATTTCCCTCTTCATTCCTCATCAGCGGGAGGTAAGAGTTTTCTGCGGTTCGCGGGTTCGCAGGCACTATTTGGCTCCCCTTTGGTAGTTGTTAGATGTTAGATATTAGTCGTTAGCCTTGGCTCCCCCTATGGGGCACAGCAACCGAGCCGGGGAAGATTGCCAGTGGCAATCGTTCTGACCCGACCGAGCCGGTAGGCGAGACTACGCGCCACGAACTGTTCTCCGTTGCCACTTCGGGTGCAAAGCGCTTGTCCTAACAACTAATGACTAAGAACTAACAACTAAAAGGCTGCCCTTTCCGTCAGTTCTTTTGCCCCCTTTTTTTTCATAAGTATCAAAGCAGTGGGAAAAAGGAGCTGATACGGTTGGAAAAAAGCGGAAGAAAAGAGAGAAAATCACAGAGCTTTTTGCAGGGAGCGCTGGTGCTTACGGCAGGGATGGCCGTCGTAAAGGTGATCGGGGCCCTGTTTAAAATCCCGCTGAAGCGGGTGATCGGGGAATACGGCATGGGGCTGTTCCATACGGCCTATCAATTTTACGGTCCCGTTTTCAGCCTTGCCACGGCCGGGCTGCCGGTGGCTGTGGCGCGCCTGACAGCGGAAAACAGGGCTGCGGGAAGATGGAACGATGTAAAACAGATCAGACACGCCGCTTTGCCGCTTTTTTTGCTGCTGGGGGTTTTCGGGATGCTTTTGATGACGCTTTTCGCCCCTCTTTATTGCGGCAAGATTGCGGGGGAAAGCTTTGCGCTTCCCGCCATGCTCTCTCTGGCCCCCGCCATCCTCTTTGCCTGCGCGGCTTCTGTATACCGCGGATATGATACCGGCCTTCGGAATATGACCTCCACGGCGGTCTCAGAGATCATAGAGGCCCTTGCCAAGCTGCTGATCGGGCTTTCGGCGGCCTGCTGCGCAGTTTCCTGGGGCACAAAGCAGTACGCGCGGCAGGGAAGGGTGTTTTTCATCGTGCCGGACTCTTCAAAGAGCGCGGCGTTCTGGATCCTCTCCTTCGCGGCTGCCGGGGCGGTGCTGGGGGTCACGCTGGGCTCGGCCCTTTCTCTCCTTTACCTTGTTCTGCACAGCAGGTTTCACCGGGGAGAAGAGGACCCGGCCCGGTTTTCCGGCGCGCCGCCCGAGCGCTCCGGACGCGAGCTGAGAAAAAAGCTTTTGCTTACGGCGCTTCCCATTGCCTTGGGCTCCGCCGCCTCCAATGCGGCAGGCCTGATCGACGCCGTTTTGCTGCAAAGGCAGACGGCAAGGCTGATGGAGACAGAGCCCGAAAGGATGCGGATGGCCTATGAGGGGAAGATCCCGGCCATGTATTGGGCAGACCCCGGGTCGGCCGCCACTTTTCTTTACGGCTGTTATACTTTGGCAATGACGGTGTATCTTTTGGTGCCGGCCATCACCCAGGCCTTCGGGGTAAGCGCCCTGCCCAGCGTGACGGAGGCCTGGACCAAAGGCGGCAAAAAAGAGAGAAAGCAGAGCATGGAAACGGCAGCGCGCCTCTCGGCGCTGTTTTGCTTTCCGGCAGGGATGGGGCTCGCTGCCCTTGCCCGGCCGGTCACCTGCCTGCTCTACGGGGAAAGCGAGTCCACCCCGGTGATCGCGGGAGTTTTATTCCTTTTGGGCTTTGCCGCCCTTCCCACCGCCATGAGCACGCCCCTTGCCAGTATGCTGCAGGCGGTGGGAAGGGTCGACCTTCCGGTAAAGCTGCTGGTGGGCGCGATGGGGATCAAGCTGGCGGTGAGCTTTGCCTTGGGTGGGATCGCCGAGATCAATATTTTAGGAGCGGCAGCGGGAACGCTGTGCTGCTATCTTTTTTTGTTTTTTTCCCAGCTGCGGTGCCTGCAAAGGGAAACGGGGAT
This sequence comes from uncultured Acutalibacter sp., assembly GCA_964565505.1. Classification (GTDB taxonomy): domain Bacteria; phylum Bacillota; class Clostridia; order Oscillospirales; family Acutalibacteraceae; genus Acutalibacter. The sequence continues at coordinate 21,974 of CAZMFF010000040.1, forward strand.
CTCTCTTTCTGCGGCCCTTTTTATCAAGCCTCTCGCCGCCTCTTCGCTGTGCGGGCTGACGGCAAAGATGGTTTTCGATTTTCTTTCCCGGGAGGCGCGAAAGGGGCTGATCCTGCCCCTGGCCGCCGCCGTGGGAAGCGCTGCGGCCATTTACCTCATTGCCCTGCTGCTTTTGGGCTCAATTGAAAAAAACGACCTTAGAGCGCTCCCAAAAGGACAAAAAATTGCGAAAATGCTTGAAAAACGAAACTGGATATGATATGATTGCAGATGTTACAGGCTTTCTGGGCAAAGAATTATGGAAAGCATCGTGATTTGAGCGGGTCGAACAGCGTGAGTGAATAAGGCGACGCCGCATTAAAAAATTGGAGGTTTCAAAACAATGAACAAGTCCGAATTGATCGCTGCTGTCGCAGCAAAAGCAGAAATCGCGAAGAAAGACGCCGACGCTGCTGTGAACGCAGTGATCGAGTCTATCACAGAGGCCCTGAAGAAGGGCGACCGGATCCAGCTGGTGGGCTTTGGCACTTTTGAGGTGCGCGAGCGCGGCGCCCGTACCGGCCGTGACCCCAGAACCAACAAGGAGATCAAGATCCCCGCTTCCAAGGCTCCCGCTTTCAAGGCCGGCAAGGCTTTGAAGGACACAGTGAACGGCAAGTAAGTTTCACCCGTCATCCGATTGCAGGTCCGGTATTGCTCCGGGCCTGCATTTTGTATAGAAAGGAAAGTTTTATGCGTTTGGATAAATATCTGAAGGTGTCGCGGCTCATCAAGCGGAGGACCGTGGCCAATGAGGCGTGCGACGCCGGAAGGGTGCTGGTCAACGGAAAGCAGGCCAGAGCCTCCTATGAGGTAAAGACAAACGACATTTTGGAGGTCGCCCTGGGAGAGCGCGTCATCCGGGCAAAGGTGCTGAGCGTTTCGGAATATGCGAAGAAGGATCAGGCGGCAGACCTGTATGAGATCCTTCCGGAATAAGCGCCGAAGGTTTCGCATATATCTTTTTTGATCGCGTCACGGCGGAGGGCTTCTTTTCGGAAAGCCCTTTTCAAAAGAGCGCTTTCCCCTGTGACAAATCAAAAAAGGAATGATGGATGATGCCAGAACAGCAAAAAGCCATAAAAAAGCACGAGCTTCGGATCGAATCCAGGGAGAGGCTGACCGCCTGCGGGATCCGCAGGGTGGATTTTTTCAGCGAGGAGCTGATCACGGCGCAGACAGATCTGGGCCAGCTCAATATCAAAGGAGAGGCCCTTCATATCGACAGCCTCAATTCGGAGACTGGAGATATGCTGGTGCTGGGAAAGGTTGCGGCGCTTTCCTATACAGAGGCAAGCCCTGCGCTTTCCTTTTTCGGCAGGCTGTTTAAATGAGAGATCTCGCGCTGCGCTGCACCTTTTTGTGTCTGATCTCCGGAGCCGGGCTGGGGGCGGTCTTCCTTTTCTGCAAGGTCCTGCGCCTGGGCTTGGGGCTTCGGAAATGGGCTGTGGCCGTTTTGGATATTCTTTTCTGTCTCTTTTCCTCCTTGGTGGTATTCCTCTGCGCTCTGGCGATCGACAGCGGAAGGCTTCGCCTTTTCCAGGCGGCCCTTCAGCTGACGGGCGGGATCAGCGTTGTGCTGGTGTTTGACCCGTTTGTATCAAAGGGGGCAAGAGGCCTTCGTTTTTTGCTTCAAAAAGGCAAAAACGCCCTTTCCCGCTGCCGGAACGCTTTAAAAGATCTGTTGGGGAAAAGAAAAAAGCGCAAAAAGGGGAAAAACCGCAGAAAAAGTTGGAGGAAATCCCAAAAAGGGTCTTGAAAAACTTATGTAGACTAGTATATAATAAAGGGACATTGGGAAATGATGCAAACCGGGAGGTGGCCCCGTGTACGAGATCAAGACAGAAAAATATCGGGGCAGCCTGATCCTGAAGATTGCGGTGTTCTGCTTTGCCCTGTTCTTTATTGCGTCTCTGATCGGCCAGCAGATCCAGATCAGAGAAAAGCAGGGGAAGCTGGAAGATCTCCAATTACAATTAAAGACGCAGCAGATCAAAAATGAGGAGCTGGAAAATTCTCTGAAGCAGGACGGGAATTTGGCGGACTATGCGGAAAAGGTCGCCAGGCGCGACCTGGATTATGCCAAATCGGGAGAACGGGTCTTCGTGGATGTCGGGGGTACCGACTGATCTGTTAATTTAGATTCGGCACAGCCGAGGAGGATTTTGCTTTTTATGCAGCTTGAGGTTGGAGAGATCTATGAGGGAAAGGTGACGGGGATCACCAAGTTCGGAGCGTTTGTCACGTTTGAGAACGGACAGACGGGGATGGTACATATTTCCGAGGTAGCCCCCACCTTCGTGAACGAGATCAAGGATTTCGTCACGGAGGGGCAGACGGTGAAGGTGAAGGTGCTTGCCGTCAGCGAGGAAGGAAAGGTGAGCCTTTCCATGAAGAAGGCTCTGCCGGAGGATCAGCAGCGCAGGCCGGAAAAGAAGGAGGGCTTCCATCGGGACAACAGGCCCCGCACCCCGAGACCGCCGCGTCCCGCCCCTCAGCCTGGGCCTGCCAGACCCGGCGATTTCGAGTGGCAAAGCCGTAAAAACGACAGCGGCAGCTTTGAGGACATGATGTCCCGCTTTAAGCAGCTGAGCGATGAAAAGATCTCTGACCTGAAAAGGGGAAATGAGACCCGCAGGGGCTATTCCCGCCGCGGACAGCAAAAATAAGCACGACAGAGCCCGGGAGCACGCGCGCCGTGTTCCCGGCTTTTTTCAAAGTGATGGGAAATAGGGGAGCAGAAGCTTGCGAAGGGAAAGGAAGGAAAAAAGATGAGAACGATTTCGGCGTTGAAAATCGAGGAGGCGGTCAGGCGGCTGTGCATTGAAGCGAACCGGGAGCTTCCCAAAGCGCTGGAAAGCACCCTGCGCCGCAGGGAAGGGGAGGAGAAGGACCCCAGGGCAAGGTCTATCCTGTGCGACCTTTGCAGGAACCTGGACGCCGCCCGGGAAATGAAGATCCCCATCTGTCAGGATACGGGGATGGCGGTGGTGTTTGCCGAGGTGGGACAGGAGCTTCACATCGAGGGAGATTTTGAAGCGGCGGTGAACCGGGGCGTCAGCAGGGGCTATACGGAAGGCCTTCTGCGCTGCTCTGTGGTAAAAGATCCGCTGCTTAGGGAAAACACCGGAGACAATACCCCGGCCGTGATCCATACCCGCCTGATACCCGGAGACCGGCTTCGCCTGATGGTGGCCCCGAAGGGCTTCGGCAGCGAAAACATGAGCAAACTCCAAATGCTCACTCCCGCCGCCTCACAGGAGGATCTCATCGATTTTGTGGTGCAGGCGGTAAAAAGCGCCGGCAGCAATCCCTGCCCTCCTGTGGTGCTGGGAGTGGGGATCGGAGGCGACTTTGAGCTTTGCGCCTATCTTGCCAAAAAGGCCTTATGCCGCGATGTTTCAGCGCCGAACCCGGACCCCTATTATGCCGCTCTGGAAAAGAGAATGCTGGAAGCGGTAAACCGCACCGGAGTGGGCCCACAGGGCTTTGGGGGAGACACCACGGCACTGGGCGTCAATATCGAGGTGTTTCCCACCCATATCGCCGGCCTTCCCGTGGCGGTGAATATGGGCTGCCATGTGACCCGGCATAAGGAAGTCGTGCTGTGAAGACGGATGCGCGAGAAAAAAGCGTTCAGGGGATGGGTACTGGATCCTGGATGCTGGATTCTAGATAAGGGCCCCACCCTCTTCCTAGCCTCTCGCCTGCCGGCTCGGGCGGGTCAGAACGATTGCCACCGGCAATCTTCCCCCCCACCGGGGCGTACTCACCCCAAAGGGGGAGCCAAGTCTAACTACTAACATCTCAAATCTAACAACTGCCAAGGGGAGCCAAGGAGCGGCTGCGAAGCCGCGAACCGCAGAAACCCCTTGCCTCTCACTGCTTCTCCTGCTTGGCTCTCCTGCGTAAGGAGAGCTGTCAGCGAAGCTGACTGAGAGGTCGTGCCATAGTAGTTGTCAGTTTTTAGTCGTTAGTGGTTAAAAAAGCCTTGCCTCCCCTTCCAGCAGTGGTTAGCTTTTAGTCGTTAGTTGTTAGAAAAGACTTGGCCCCCTCTGAAACAGAAAGCTGCGGCTTGCCTTACCTCCCTCTGACGAGGGATGAAAAAGGAGAGATCTTTAAAAGTTTTGTTTTTGCAGTGGCTTTGGAAAAGGGATGGGTTTTCGTTGTCTCTCCCTCAGTCTCGCTTACGCTCGACAGCGTCTCGGCTGCTGCCTCGGTCAGCGCCTCCCGCGAGGGAGGCGACCCGGAGTGAGAGACAGCAGGCCGTAAGCTTCCAATTTCAATCCACGCCTCCCGCGAGGGAGGCGACGCGGCCTTGTCCATCTTGTCGTATTCCGTATCTATTTCAATCCACGCCTCCCGCGAGGGAGGCGACCAGCGAGGCTGTCAAGCTCATTGACAGCGGCAGATTTCAATCCACGCCTCCCGCGAGGGAGGCGACCGCTGTTACGATGAAACATGAAATTCCTATTATAATTTCAATCCACGCCTCCCGCGAGGGAGGCGACGGGAACATGCAAACGGGCGAGCTCATAAAGTCAAGACATTTCAATCCACGCCTCCCGCGAGGGAGGCGACGTATATCTTACGGTATTTCGCCCCCACTCAATACTATTTCAA
>CAZMFF010000041.1:0-26329 GCA_964565505.1 uncultured Acutalibacter sp.
CCAGCTGATGATCGTACCCCTTGATCCTGATCCTGATTTTTTCCTTGACTGCCACATGAATCGCCTCCTTAAAAATTCGTTAGGCGGGCTGGATCCTTCAGACTTGCCCCTCGGGCTGAGCATCCCGGACTCCCGGGAATCACCGCGGCCGTTTTTTTACACTGTCCCGGGTGTTTCCACCCTGAGCATCAAAAAACCGAAATCCGCAAAAGCGCGGATTCCGGGGCAAGGAAAAACCCATATCATCCTTTGAAGAGCATTGATCCGGCCTGCCGGGGGCTTCCCGGTGGTTCCTGCCCTTCAAATTCCTTCGCCCGGTTTAAAATCGGACATACTCCACGGAAAAACCGGCTGTTAAGCCGCAACCTCCCGCTTCATCGCATATCTGGCGCTCCCCCGTCCTCTTTCAAAAGCTTTGAACAAGCCCCTGCAAGGCTCCGAAAAAGCGTCTTGTGCAGTCACGCCTCATTATAGTACCACACCCGTGCTGGGATTGCAAGAAAATTTTTCAAAAAACAGAAAAATTTTTCCGCAGGTAAATTGCGCAGACCGAGCCGCACCGCGGGGAAAGAGCTCAGCTGAAAACCGGCTCTTTCCCCGTAAAGCGCTCTATCGTTTTCTTCTCTGCGTTCCTCTGGAGGCGGAAAGGCGCTCGTTTTCCGCCTGAAGCAGCTGCGCCTCCTGCATGGCCACAGCGGCGGCCCTGCGCAGGCGGCGGATCTTCCTGAGAGAGAGGATCAGCCCTAAAAGCAAAGCCAGAGCGATCAAGCCTGCCGCGAGGATCGCCCAGCCAAAGGCGGGGATACTTTTGAAAAACTTTTCCGGCGTCATTTTCAGCTTTTCCTCCCGGAAATCTCGGGAGGCCTCTGACAGGCGCACCTTACCTAGGATCTTCACCGGCTGGGAGGTATAGGTATCCTCCTTCTGCGCGTCTGCCTCAGGCAAAAACCCCAGCTGGCCTGAGGCGTTATAGCCCACCCCCCAGAGAGAGCCGTCCGATTTCTGAAACAGCGTGTGCATTCCGCCGCCGGACATGGCCACCACCCGCTGGGCAAGCCGGACAGGTTCTCTGGAAAACGCCATGCCGCTTTGCCCCAGCTGGCCCGCAGAATTCCTTCCCCAGGCAAGCAAAGTGCCGTCCTCCTCCAGAGCAAGGGTGTGAAACAGCCCTAAGGAGGCCTTGTGTACTTTGTCCTTCACCTTGGTGGGAGAATAGCGGGAGCTTTGCTGGACGCTCTCTTCCACATCTCCCTCGATGGTGATCTGATTTTCAAGGCCGGAGGTCTCCTGGAACTCTCCTTCAAAGTCTCCGATCTGGCCGTAAGTATTGTCGCCCCACATCCAGAGCTCCCCGTTCTCCTTCAGAACGCCGGAGGTCTCCGCGCTGGCCAAAACATCCTTTGCCCCGCTGTCGGTCAGCTTTACCGGAATACAGGCGCAGCTGTCTGTAGCAAGGCCCAGCTGCCCGTACCTTCCGTTTCCCCAAACCCAGACAGAGCCGTCCTGCCGGACTGCAAGAGACTGGGTGGAGCCTGCCGCCGCAAATACGACCCCCTCCATCACCTGCACAGGCTCCGGACGGATCTTGGTATCTCCCGTACCCAACTGGCCGGCGGCATTATTCCCAAACGCCCACAGCGTTCCGTCCTCCTTCAGCACGAGGGCGTGATAGCTGCCTGCCGCAAGAAACACGATGTTTTCCAGCACCTTCTGGGGCAGAAGGACATTTTCCTGCTGCCCGTTTCCCAGCTGGCCGTATTGGTTGCCTCCCCAGGCCCAGAGAACTCCCTCTTCGTCAATGGCATAGGAGCTTTCCTCGCCGGCGAACACCGCTTTTGCCCCCTGCATGACAACACCGGGCTGGACGCTGTCGCTTTCCGCCCCCACTCCGGCCTGGCCGCTTTTATTATAGCCCCACGCCTGAACATCTCCGTTTTCCAGGATGGCCAGGTTATGGGCAGAGCCCGCGGCGAAGGTGGGAAGCTCGCCGGTAAATTCCGCCTTCTCCTCCAGGGCTTCCGGAGTCTGGAACCTCCCGCCGGTAAAAACAGAGGTGGAGAAGGAATCCAGCCCGGTCCCGTTGCCGAACTGTCCGTAGTAGTTATTCCCCCACATCAGGATCGTGCCGTCAGCGCAAAAGGCAAAGCTGTGCTCATTGTGGGAGGAAACCGTCAGGACATTCTCATAGATCACGCTGAGCTCAGCGTGATCCACCCCGCTGGCGTCTCCAAGCTGCCCGTAAAGATTTTTTCCCGTCGTTTTCAGCTCTCCCGATCGGGTCACCGCCGCAAGGTGATTTCGCCCTGCGGCCGCCGTCGAAATGTTTTCAGCCACCTTCACCGGCTCCGTTACAGGGTCCGTATCCCCTGTCCCCAGCTCTCCATAGGAATTTTCTCCCCAGGTATAAAGCTCTCCGCCCTGTGTGACAGCGGCGGAAAAGGTCTCGCTGAGAGCCGCCTCCTTGACCCCATCCATCAGCTTTGTGGGGGTGAGCACCGGCTCCTCTCCGGGAATTCCCAACTGTCCGTTTTCATTTTTGCCCCAGATCCAAAGTACGCCGTCCTCGTCGATCGCCGCGCTGTGGAAACAGCCTGCCGCCGCAAAAACCACATGCTCCATCACTTTTTGAGGAGTTGTGTGTGTTTCGGTATCCCCCACCCCCAGCTGGCCGAAGGAATTATCTCCAAACGCCCAAAGGGAGCCGTCTGTTTTTATGACCAGGGAATGGGTATAATTGGTATAGGCTTTTTTTACTCCCTCCATGAGCTTGACCGGCTTGTTTTCCTGTTCCACCCCTTCAAGCCCCAGCTGATTCAGATCGTTCGCGCCCCAGACCCACAGACTGCCGTCGGATTTCACCGCCAGGGAAACGCTTTCCCCCGCATCGCAGGAAACCACATCTTCCAGGATCTTCTGAGGCAGAAAATAGGAATTCTCGTCTCCGGTCCCCAATTGATGATAATTATTGGTGCCAAAGGTCCACAGCGTGCCGTCTGCCTTGAGCCCCAGGGAGTGGCTCCATCCGGCTGAAAGCATGATCCAGTCGTTTTTTTCTTCCCCGGCGAAAGCCGGAGACGCCGTAAAAATAAGCAGGGCCGAAAGCAGCGCCGCGAATATCCTTTTTCTTATTTTCACCGTCTGTTCCTCCTAGTTTTTCTTTCCCAGGCAGCCGAAAAGGCGCTCTTGCCCGGCAGGAAAAAGGGAAGCCCTTTTCTTTGCTTTTCAGTTTAATCCAGACACCCGTAAAATTCAATCATTTCTTTTTAAAAAACGGTTTTCAATTCCCGAAAACCTTGCAAAGAAAATCCTCATCGCCTATAATAGGGAAGGTGATTTTTTAGGGCCGGCTCTTGAACCAAGGGCTTTTCAGCGAAGGAGGTTCTCCCATGAAAAAACACTTAAAAACGATTTTTGCATTTCTTTTCAGCTTTTTGCTGTTAGGCACGGCTTTTCCCGCAAACGCACAGGAGCTTCCCGTGAAGTCCGTCCCTCTTGCAGCGGGATATCTCCACTCCCTGATCCTCTCTGAGGACGGCACTCTTCTGGCAGCCGGATACAACTCCTACGGCCAATTGGGACTGGGAGACGGCTCTATCTCCCAGGACAGTGAAAATGTCAGCCTGACCTTTACGGAGGTCAGAGAGGGAATGAGAGCGGTATACGCCGGGTATCTCAATTCCTTTGCCATCGATCAGCAGGGCACCCTCTATGGCTGGGGGCAGAACGAAGGCTCGCTTTTGGGAATAGGCGATACGGAAAACCGCGCCTCTCCCACCCCCATTCTGCCGGATATCTCCTGTGCGGCGCCCGGAGATTTTCACAGCGCCGCCGTGGGGAAAGACGGCACCCTGTGGACCTGGGGCTGGAATGACTCAGGACAGCTGGGAAACGGCACCACGACAGACCTCAACGCACCCAAAGAGGTCCTTGCCGATGTGCGCAGCGTGGCTGTAGGCATGAAGCACACCCTGGCTGTAAAGGCAGACGGCTCCCTTTGGGCCTGCGGGGACAACACTTATGGACAACTGGGAAACGGCACCACAGAAAGCTCTCCTGAGTTTCTAAAGGTGATGGACCATGTGAAGGAAGCAGACGCCACCCTGTTCGGCACGCTGATCTTAAAAGCGGACGGTTCTCTCTGGGGGTGCGGCTATAATGCCGACGGGTCGCTGGGAAACGGGACAAAGGAGAATATTCCCGAGCCTGTAAAGATCCTGGACAATGTCGCCTCTGTTTCCTGCGGCCGGGATTTTTCCGCGGCCATCCAAAAAGACGGCTCCCTTTGGGCCTGGGGCAATAATGATTTCGGACAGTACGAGGGAGAGCAGAGCGACTCCCCGGTAAAAACGGCGGAAAACATAGCGTTCGCAAGCGCGGGGGGCGGACACCTGCTGTACCTTACTAAAGAGGGCGTGCTCCTGGGGCGCGGGAATAACGAAAAAGGCCAGCTGGGTACGGGCGATCAGAAGAACCTTATGAAAGAAACCGAGCTCTTTACAGGGCTTCTCCTACCGGAAAAGTCCTCCGCTTCCCAATGGATCCTTCTCATTGTGTGCGCCGCCGTGCTCCTGGCGGCAGGAGCGCTCACCTTCGTGATCCGACGGACCGTAAAGGGCGCTCCCTCAAAAAAAGCATCTGAAAAAGAGCTTTCCGATAAAGAGCTGTTCCGCCTGGAAAAATCCATGCGCAAAAAGGCGCAGGAACGGGCAAGGGCTTGCGAACAGGAGGAGCACAGCCCTCCAAAGGAGGACTGAGCCGGTTCGCGCAGTTTTTCTCGCCGCTTTCTCTTATTTTTCTATTTTTCAGAAAGGTCCTGATTTTATCATGAAAAGATCTCTTGCTCTTCTGCTCGCTTTTTCCCTGCTTTTCTGTCTGTTTGGCTGCGAGGCGGACGCTCCCGCCTCCTCCCAAAGCGGCTCTTCCCCTGTTTCTTCCGTATCCGCTTCCTCCGTGGAGGATCCCTCAAGCCTTTCTCCGAAAGGGGAGATCCGGATCTCCGCGTTAAAAGGGCCCACCGCCATGGGCATGGTCAAGCTGATGGAGGATTCTGCGCAGCTTGAAGCCTCCGGCTTCCAGTTCACCATTGCCGCCTCGGCCGACGAGATCACCCCCAAGCTGGTACAGGGGGAGCTGGACCTGGCAGCGGTGCCCGCCAATCTGGCAAGCGTTCTCTACAACCAGACCGGCGGAGAGATCCAGGTCCTCATGGTGAACACCCTGGGCGTGCTGTACCTGGTGGAAAACGGGGACACGATCCACTCGGCGGGGGACCTGAGAGGAAAGACTATTTTCGCAAGCGGAAAAGGCGCCACTCCGGAATATGCTTTGAACTATATGCTTTCCCAAAACGGGATCGACCCGGAAAAGGATGTGACCATCCAGTGGAAGTCTGAGCATACGGAATGTGCCGCTGCCCTCGCCTCTGCGGAAAACGCCATTGCCATGCTTCCACAGCCCTTCGTCACAACGGCGCAGATGAAAAATGAGGGACTGCGGGTGGCGCTGGATCTTACGAAAGAGTGGGAAAAGCTTTCCTCCAAGGAGGATTCTCCCGCCACGCTGATCACCGGCGTGTTGGTGGGCAGGCGCGCATTTTTGGAAGGGAATAAAGAGCTTGTGTCCGAATTTCTGAAAGGGTACCGGGCCTCCGTCTCCTTCGTGCAGGAGAATACGGAACCGGCCGCGCAGCTGATCGAAAAATATGATATCGTTCCCGCCCAGGTGGCAAAGCTCGCCCTTCCTCAGTGCAGCATCACCTATCTGGACGGCGAGGACATGAAAGAACAGCTGTCAGGCTATTTGTCCGTTCTTTTTGAGCAGAACCCCAAGGCGGTGGGCGGAGAGCTTCCCGCCGGCGACTTCTATTACCTGCCGTAAATGAAGCGGCTTTCTCCCTCTCAAAAAAAGAGGCTTTCGACCCTTGCGGCAGCAGCCTTCTGGCTGCTGCTCTGGCAGGCGGCCTCTATGGCGATAGGCCACGAGATCCTTCTGGCCTCTCCGGCCTCTGTTTTGCTGCGGCTGTTTTCCCTGATTCCCCAAAGAGAGTTTTGGAGGGCCCTGCTCTTTTCTCTTTCCAGGATCACACTGGGTTTTTTTCTGGCCTTTCTCACAGGCTCGCTTTTGGCGGCTCTCTCTTCCCGCTTTTCTCTGCTGCAATCGCTTATCTCGCCCTTTATCGGGGTGATCCGTGCGACGCCGGTAGCCTCCTTTATCATTCTGGTGCTTCTCTGGCTTCCTTCCCGGAGGCTTTCCCTGTTCATCTCTTTTCTGATGGCCACCCCCATCTTTTATTCCAATGTACTGACCGGTCTGGAGAATTTGGACCGCCGGCTGCTGGAAATGGCCCAGGTCTTTAAAATTTCTCCTATGCGAAGGCTTCGCTTTCTCTACCTGCCGCAGCTGCTTCCCTTCTTCCGTTCGGCCAGCGCCATTGCCCTGGGGCTTTGCTGGAAGTCCGGCGTGGCGGCAGAGGTCATTGGGCTTCCCCAGGGCTCCATCGGCGAGCGGCTCTATCAGGCAAAGATCTATTTGGAAACGCCGGAGCTTCTTGCCTGGACGCTTTTGATCATTGTGATCAGCATCCTTTCTGAAAAGCTGTTTTTGAAGCTTTTTGATTTGATCATCCGCCGCGTTGTCAGCTGCTGAAGGACGGCCTGTAAATTTTCGGAAGGGGGAGAGATCCGATATGATCCAAATAGAAGGGCTTTTCAAAAGCTTCGGGGAAAAAGCAGTGCTTCAAAACTTTTCCTGCTCTCTCCCCGCCGGAAAAACCACCTGTCTGATGGGGCCCTCCGGCTGCGGAAAAACCACTTTATTTCGGATCCTCTTGGGTCTGGAGACGCCGGATCACGGTGTGATCTTAGGGCTGGAGGGGAAACGGAAAAGTGCAGTGTTTCAGGAAGACCGGCTCTGTGAGGCCCTGGGCCCTATTCCCAATCTTCAGCTCTGTTCCCCGGGCCTTTCCCGGGAGAGGGCCCTTTCCCTGCTGAAGGATCTGGGATTAGAGGACAGCGCCTTATCTCCCGTAAGTACCTTTTCCGGAGGGATGAAACGCCGAGTCGCCCTGCTGCGCGCCCTCTCGGCTCCTTATGATATTCTGTTTCTGGACGAGCCCTTTCAGGGGCTGGACAAGGAAACCAAACAGCTCACCATGGATTATGTGAAAAAACACACCCAGGGGAAAACCGTATTTTTTATCACCCACGATCCCGGGGAGGCCGACGAGCTTTCCCATCATTTGATCCTGCTGTGATCGATGCCCTTTATTTTCTTATAGAAAGGCCGGATGTTCCATGAACGACAAGCGTCTCTCATTTCATTTTGAACCGGAAACAGGCTGGATGAACGACCCAAACGGGCTGTGCTTTTTCGGCGGAAAGTACCACGCCTTTTTCCAGCACAACCCCCACAAAGCCCAATGGGGGCCTATGCACTGGGGCCATGCTGTCAGTGAAGATCTCATTCATTGGGAGGAGCTTCCCATTGCCCTGTTTCCCGATATGCCCTATGAGGATGACGGGGGGTGCTTTTCCGGCTCTGCCCTTGCAAAAGACGGCGTTTTGTACCTGATGTACACCTCTGTTTCCAAGGCCCACGGCCAGACCCAGTCTCTTGCCATAAGCCGGGACGGCCTGCACTTTGAAAAGTATGAGAAAAACCCGGTGATCCCCCATTGCCCCATTGATCCGGAGAACCGGGATTTCCGGGATCCCAAAATCTTTCCCTTCGGCGGGGAATACCGGATGGTGTGCGGCTCTGCCGCACACGGTGTGGGAGCCGTTTTGCTCTACCGCTCCAAAGATCTTCTCTCCTGGGAATACCTGGGAAAGCTCTTTGAAAGCCGGGACTTTGGGGCTGTGCCGGAATGTCCTGATCTTTTCCCTTTAGATGACCAGTGGGTCCTGATGTTTTCCCGCATGGACACCCAGTCCGCTCAGTTTATTCTGGGAGATTTTGACGGCTTCCGCTTTATCCCTCATTCCTTCCAGCAGCCGGAAAAGGGCACGGACTTTTACGCCCCCCAGACTTTCCTGGATGAGAAAGGCAGAAGGATCATGATCGGCTGGCTTTACGGCTGGAAAAGGAAGGTTCCGGAAAACGCCCTGAGGGCCGGCGCTTTGGCCATTCCCAGGGAGCTTTCCCTAAAGGAGGGGAAGCTTTTCCAGTATCCCGTCCGGGAGGCCGCCTCCCTGCTGGTTTTCGAGGACGACTGCCTCAAAAGGGATGGGGCCGCCTTCCGGGTCACAAATGGGAAAGAGATCCTTTTGGAGCTGCCTGCAAGCGAGGTGACAGACGCGGCCGTACTCAAGGACGGGGATGCCCGGGAGGTCTTTCTCAACAAAGGCGAATGGACCTGTTCCTTTTATCTGAAGCATTAAATATCATTTTATAAAAAAGAAAGGTTCCCATCCTCTCCCTCTTTCAGGGAGGCTGGACGGGAACCTTATTTTTTGAAAGAATACTCAGAATTTCCGAAACCGGTCATATCTTGCCTGCAAAAGCTCTTCCAGAGAGAGGGCCTCCAAAGCGTCCAGCTCCTGTGAAAGATCCTCCCGCAGCTGCTCATAGACCTTCCCGAAATCCTTTTCCTCGGGGATGACCTTCTCCACCACGCCCAGGCGTTCCATATCCTGAGCCGTGAGGGACAGGCACTCTGCCGCTTCCTTCACCTTTTTCGGATCCTTCCACAAAATGCTTGCGCAGCCCTCCGGGGAGATCACGGAATAGACGGCGTTTTCCAGGATCCATACCCGGTCTGCCACTGCCAGCGCCAAAGCGCCTCCGCTTCCTCCTTCGCCGATCAGAACAGAGATCACCGGCGTTTTCAGGTCTATCATTTCCAAGAGGTTTTCCGCAATGGCCTGAGCCTGGCCCCGTTCCTCTGCCCCCATGCCGCAAAAGGCGCCGGCAGTATCTACGAAGCACACCACAGGGCGATGGAACTTCTCCGCCTGCTTCATCAGGCGCAGCGCTTTCCGATAGCCCTCCGGATTGGGAGAGCCGAAATTCCGGCGAAGCTTTTCCTTTACCTCCGTGCCCTTTTCCATGGCGAGCACCGTCACGGGCCTGCCCTGTAAGGTGGCGATGCCTCCTACGATGGCGGGGTCATCCCCGAAGCGGCGGTCTCCGTGCAGCTCGATAAAGTCCTCGAAAATTTTCTCGATATAGGAAAGTCCGGTGGCCCGGCCCTTGCCCCTGGCCAGCTGCACCTTGTCATAGGCGCCCATTTACACACTCCCCCTTTTGTGAAGCTTCAGAAGCTTTGCAATGGTTTCCTTCTGCTCGCTTCTGGGAACGATCAAGTCGATAAACCCATGCTCCAATAAGAATTCCGCCTTCTGGAAGCCCTGGGGCAGTTTTTTCCGAATGGTCTGCTCGATCACTCTGGCCCCCGCAAAGCCGATGGTGGCTCCCGGCTCTGACATGATCACATCTCCATCCATGGCAAAGCTGGCGGTCACGCCCCCGGTGGTGGGGTCCGTCAAAACAGTGAGATAGAAATTTCCCGCGTCGCTGTGCTTGCGCAGCGCGCCGCTGGTTTTCGCCATCTGCATCAGGGAAAGGATCCCCTCCTGCATCCGGGCCCCGCCGGAAACGGTGAAGCCCACCACGGGGAGGGAATGTTCCAGCGCGTATTCAAAAAGCCGCGTGATCTTTTCTCCCACCACAGTTCCCATACTGCCGATCATAAAATTGGGATCCATAAAGAAAAGGGCGCATTTTTCCCCGCAGATCTCCGCCGTACCGCACACCACGCCTTCCTTTTCCCGGGAGGCAAGCCTTGCGTTTCGCAGCTTCTGGTCATAGCCTGGAAAGCCCAGAATATCCCGGCTTTTCAATTCTCCGAACAGCTCCTCGAAGCTGTCTTCGTCCGCGAGATACGCGATCCGCTCTCTGGGGCTCATCCGAAAGTGATAGCCGCAGGCCGTACAAACATTCAGATTCTCCAGCTGCTCGCTCAACGGCAAAAGCGCGCCGCAATGAGGACAGGTGTTATTGATGCCCGTCTCCTCGCCGTCCTGTTTTCTGCCGCCCTTCTCCAGTTCATTCTGAGGAGAGCGAAATAGTCCCATCAAATTCATAAGAACCCTCGTTTCTCAACTGAAATCTGCTCCGGGACCTCTCGCTTCCCGGATAGAAAAGCGCTTTCTCAGCCCTGCTGCTTCCGGGCTTTGCGCTTTTCAAAGTCCTCCATAAAATTGGTGTAATAATCCCCTTTTCTAAAGGCCTCGTCCCGCACGATCTCGATCTGGCTTTCAATATTGTTCCCCGCGCCGTCCACTACCAGCTCGCACAGGGCAGACTGCATTTTGCGGATCGCCTCTTCCCTGGTGGAGGAGTAGACGATCATTTTCCCCAGCATGGAATCATAGTAGGGCGGGATCTCATAGCCCTGATACAAAAAGGTGTCAAAACGCACCCAGGGCCCGCCCGGCGTATGGAAGAAGTTCACCTTCCCCGCTCCCTGGGCGTTGATGCGGCACTCGATCGCCGCACCCTTGACCTCGATATCCTTTTGAGTAAAGTCCAGCAGCACCCCGGCTGCAATGCGGATCTGCCACTTGACGATATCCACCCCGGTGACCAGCTCTGAAACCGGATGCTCCACCTGCAGGCGGGTATTCATCTCCATGAAGTAGAAGTTTCCCTCCCGGTCCATCAAGAACTCCACAGTCCCGGCATTGACATATCCGGCAGCCTTGGCCGCTCTCGCCGCCGTTCCCATCAGCTTTTTGCGCATTTCCTCCGACACCGCCGGAGAGGGAGATTCCTCGATGAGCTTCTGATTGTTCTTCTGGATCGAGCACTCCCGCTCGCCCAGGCAGACGATATTTCCCTTTTCATCTGCCAGAAGCTGCACCTCAATATGCTTGACGGGGTTCAGATATTTCTCCAGATACATCCGCCCGTCTCCAAATGCCTTTTGCGCCTCGCTGGAGGCTGTTTGAAAGGCCCGCTCCATGTCCTCCGGCCTTTCCACCAGACGGATTCCTTTTCCGCCTCCTCCGGCGCTTGCCTTGATCAATACCGGATAGCCGATCTGTTCGGCCTGCTCTGCCGCTTCCTTAACTCCCGGCAAAATATCGGTGCCCGGTGTGACGGGAACGCCGTTTTCCTTCATCAGCCTGCGGGCCGCGTCCTTATCCCCCATGCGGGAGATGATCTCGGCGTCGGGGCCGATAAATACCAGTCCGTGCTGCTTACACAGCTGAGCAAACCGGGCGTTTTCCGAAAGGAACCCGTACCCCGGATGGATCGCCTCCGCCTTGGTGGCCAGCGCCGCCGCGATGATGCGCTCGCCGCTCAGATAGCTCTCTTCCGCTTTCGCCCCGCCGATGCAGATCGCCTGATCGGCCAGTGCGGCGTGAAGGGATTCCCGGTCCGCCTCGGAATAGACCGCCACCGTGAAAATCCCCATCTCTTTACAGGCCCGGATCACCCGCACCGCGATTTCCCCCCGGTTGGCGATCAGGATCTTTTTAAACATGTGGCTTTCCTCCTTGCAGGGTCAAAATACACAGGCGCTTCAAGCCTCCTTGACGAGGGCAAAGGAGAACTCTGCCGTGACGCACAGCTTTCCGTTTACCCTTCCCTCACCCTTTGCGAAATAAAAGCTTCCCCGGCTGCGGGTGATCTCACACTGGGTCTCCAGCGTGTCGCCGGGCTTCACCTGATTTTTAAACTTTACCTTGTCCAGACTGGTAAAAAAGGGAGTCGTCCCCTGGGAAGCGCCCTCAGAGAGCAGCACGCAGGCAGACTGCGCCATCATCTCGCACAGGATCACGCCGGGCACCACCGGGTTCCCCGGAAAATGGCCGGAGAGAAAGTATTCGTCTCCCCTGATATGACATTTCCCAAACGCTTTCCCGTCTATGAGCTCCACCTCATCCACCAGAAGCATGGGCTCTCTGTGGGGAAGTATTTTCTTGATTTCTTCTTTATTCATCTGCAAAAAGGCCTCCTTTTTAGGCTCTTTTAAGCTCCTTTTCAGCCCGGGAAGCGTCCGGTGAAAAGGAATCTGTCAAGCTCAGCCGTTCACGATCCGGAACAGCGGCTGGCCAAACTCGATGACCTGTCCGTTTGTCACGCAGATCTCCGCGATCACGCCGTCCGTTTCCGCTGGGATCTCATTCATCAGCTTCATAGCCTCGATCACACAGAGGATATCGCCTTTCTTTACCCGGCTGCCTACCTCCACATAGGGCTTTGCCTCCGGAGACGGAGAAGAATAGAACACACCCACTGTGGGGGAAAGCACCCAAGCCCCCTCCTTCTGAGAGGTCTGCTGGCTGAGCCCCTCTGCCGGAGCGGCAGTGAAAGGGGACGCGCCGGCAGCCGCAAGGGGCGCTTCAGCCTCTGCGCCGCCTCTTTTCAGCTTTACAGAGGTCTCTCCCTGAGCATATTCCAAGCAGCTAAGCCCATATTCCTTCATCAGGCGGGCAAGTTCCTCCAGTTCCTTTACATTCATCGACTGTTCCTTTCCCTTCTCTCTCACAGCAGGAGGAGAAGCTGTTCCATTTTAAAGCAGCGGTCTGTCCTTCTCCGGTGCCGGCAGTCAAGCCTTCCGGAATGCCAGATAGGCATTGTGGCCTCCAAAGCCCAGAGAGGCGGAAAGTGCCAGCTCTACAGGAGCCTTCCTGGCCTTTCCGGGCACATAATCCAGATCACACTGAGGGTCCGGCTCCTGATATCCGATGGTGGGCGGAACCAGGCCCTCCTTTACGGCCAAAAGGGAGGCGATGGCCTCCACTGCTCCGGCGGCGCCCAGCATATGGCCCGTCATGGATTTGGTAGAGCTTACCATACAGTTGCGGGCAGCGTCTTCTCCCAAACCCTTCTTGATGGCCAAAGTCTCGCTCGCGTCGTTTAAGGGCGTGCTGGTACCGTGGGCGTTGATATAGATCTTTTTGGGATCCGTCTTTTCTCCCTGGGCCTCCTCATAGGCCATTCTAAGCGCCTTGGAGCCGCCGATGGCCTCCGGATGAGGGGCGGTGATGTGGTGGGCGTCACAGGTGACGCCGTAGCCGCAGATCTCGCCGTAAATTTTGGCGCCTCGCTTTTTGGCGTGCTCATACTCCTCTAACAAAAGCGCTCCCGCGCCCTCCCCCATGACAAAGCCGCTGCGCCTCAAGTCAAAGGGCACGCAGGCCGTCTTGGGATCCTCACAGGTAGAGAGAGCCTTCATATTGGAAAAGCCCGCAACTCCCACGGGAATGATGGCCGCCTCCGCTCCGCCTGCCAAAACGGCGTCCAGATAACCGTGGCGAATGGCGCGATAGGCCTCGCCGATGGCGTTGTTTCCGGTTGCGCAGGCAGTTACCGAGGGCAGGGAAGCCCCCTGAAAATCATACTTGATAGCGATCAATCCGCCCGCCATATTGATGATAAGGGCGGGGATAAAGAAGGGAGAAACCCTTCTGGGCCCCTTTTCAAAAAGGGCCTGCTGCTCCTGGGCAAAGGTGCCGATCCCACCGATACCGGAGCCGAAGTAGGTTCCGATGCGCTCCGGCGGAAGCGTGCCGCAAATGCCGCTTTCCTCCACAGCCTGCGTGGCAGCAGCCAGAGCATAATGGCAGAACACATCGTACTTTCTCACATCGGACTTCTCCATATACCGCAGGGGATCAAAATCCTTTACCTCAGCGGCTACCTTCACCTTGTAATCCGCAGTGTCAAATTTGGTGATGGGCCCGATACCGCACACGCCGGCCTTGAGGTTTTCCCAAAAGGTGGGCACATCGTTCCCGATGGGGGTCACTGCGCCCATTCCCGTTACAACTACTCGGTTCATATGGCAAGTCCTCCGTCCACACGGATGGTTTCGCCCGTGATATAATCCGACTCAGGCAGGGCCAGAAACAGAGCCGCGTTGGCCACATCCTGAGCCGTGCCCATCCTCTTCATGGGCACCTGCTTCAAAAGGGGATTGTCCTCTCCGATATCCTTGGTCATGGCAGTTTCAATAAATCCGGGCGCGATGCAGTTGCAGCACACGCCTCTCCCCGCCAGCTCTCTGGCAATGGATTTCGACATGCCGATGAGCCCCGCCTTGGAGGCGGCGTAATTGACCTGCCCCGCGTTCCCGATCAGCCCCGCGATGGAGCTGATATTGATGATCTTCCCATAGCGCTTGCGCATGAAGTCCCGGTAGCAGGCCCTGGTCATATGAAAGGCGCCCTTTAGGTTGATATCCAGCACCATGTCATAGTCCTCATCCTTCATGGACACCATCAGGTTGTCCCGGGTAACGCCGGCATTGTTTACCAGGATATCCACCTTTCCCAGGTCGGTTCTCACCGCCTCTACAGTGGCTTCCACCGCCTGTTCATCCCGAACGTCGCAGACATAGGCTTTTACCCTTCTTCCCATGGCTTCGATTTCCCGGCAGGTCTCCTGGGCAGGCTCCGGGGGGCCTACATACACTACCGCGATATCCGCCCCATTTTCCGCAAGCTTCAGGGCAATAGCCCTGCCAAGGCCCTGAGAGCCCCCTGTTACCAAAGCGATCTTCCCTAATAATTTCATCGCAGGTCACCTTCCTTTTTCAGCCTTTCACCGCGGCTGCCGCGGCCTTGAGTGTCTCTTCGTCCTCCACCCGGAGGATCCGGGCTTCCTTCACGGTTTTTTTCACCAGACCGGACAGCGTCTTCCCCGGCCCGCACTCGATAAAGGTATCCACGCCCTTTTCCGCCAGAGCCTCGATGGTCTCCTGCCAGCGCACCGGGCTTTTTACCTGTGCTGTCAGCAGCTTTCCCACGCCCTTGTCATAGGGCTTCCCGGTAAAATTGGCATAAATGGGAAGCCTGGGCGCGTTTATAAAGGTGCTTTCCAATTCCTTCTCCAGCACCTTTGCGGCGCTTTCCATAAAGGGGGAGTGAAACGCTCCGCTGACGGCTAAAGGCACCGCCTTTCCCCCCGCTTCGCCCACTCTCGCGCAGAATCTGGAAAGCTCCTCTTTTTCTCCGGCCACCACCAGTTGGCCGGGGCAGTTATAGTTTACAGGCCACACCTGAGAAAACTCTTTGCACAGCGTTTCCACCGTTTCGCTGGAAAGCTTCAGCACGGCGGCCATGGCGCCGGGATTTTCCTCAGCCGCCGCCTGCATGGCCTGGGCCCGTTTACACACAAAGGAAAAGCCCTCTTTGTCGGAAAACACGCCTCCAAAGGTCAGGGCCGCCACCTCTCCCAGAGAGAAGCCCGCGGCAAAGTGAGCACAGACCCCCGCCTCCTCCAGCGCTCTGGCGGCGGCAAGGTCTACACAGTAAAGACAGGGCTGCGTATTTTTTGTGACAGAAAGCTCTTCTATGCTTCCCTCAAAGCATTGCACTAAAGTCCCGGGGCGAACGGAATCCGCCGTATCAAACACCTGCCGGGCGGCAGGACTGATCTCATACAAGGCCTTTCCCATGCCGGGGTATTGAGAACCCTGGCCGGAAAACAGAAAGGCGGTTTTTCCCATTTATTTTTCCTCCTGCTTCAGAAACATTTTTCCCGATCTATCTTTTCTTTACGGCAGAAAAGAGGGGTCATTTTATCCATTTCCCGGCGGTTCTTAGCACCTGCTCCGCCTCTTCGAACATCTCGCGGATCATTTCGGCGGCAGGCTGCTCACGATTTACCATGCCGGCGATCTGTCCGGCCAGGAAATCTCCCGTCTTCTCGTCGCCCTCCACAGCTGCCCGGTAAAGGGCGCCCGCGCCCAGCTTTTCCAGCTCCTCGTCGCTGATATCGCTGTACTCCGCCTTGAAATAGTCCTTTGAGAACTGATTTTTGATCTGCCGCACGGGATGGCCCAGGCGCTTGCCTGTCACCATGGTGGAAATATCATTGGCCTTTAAGACCTTCTTTTTGTAGTTGGGATGTACGCTACATTCCTCGGCCACTAAAAAGCGGGTGCCCACCTGCACGCCTACCGCGCCCAGCTGGAAAGCCGCCGCGATCCCTCTTCCGTCTCCGATCCCTCCGGCCGCTAAAACCGGCAGATCCGTGGCGTCGCATACCTGGGGCGTCAAAACCATGGTGGTAAGATCTCCCACATGCCCTCCGGACTCTCCGCCCTCGGCGATCACGGCGCTGGCCCCGGCCTTGGTCACCAGCTTTGCCATTCCCACAGAAGCCACCACCGGGATCACCTTGACTCCGGCTGAAATCCAAAGCTCCATAAAACGGGAGGGGTTTCCGGCCCCGGTGGTGACCACAGCCACCTTTTCCTCTGCTGCAAGCTTCGCCACCTCGTCGGCAAAGGGAGACATCAGCATGATGTTCACCCCAAAGGGCTTATCTGTCAGGCTGCGGGCGATATCGATCTCCTTTTTCAAATGCTCCGCGTTGGCGTTCATGGCCGAAATAATGCCCAGCCCGCCGCCGTTGGATACCGCGGCCGCCAGCCTCCCGTCAGAGATCCATGCCATACCGCCCTGGAAAATGGGATACTCGATCCCCAAAAGATCACACAGGGGTGTTTTTATCATATCAAAAAGCTCCTTTCACATCAGCTTACCAGCGGATCACACTCACCGCGCTGGAGAGTCCGCCGCCTCGTCAGGGCACGGCTTTGTCGCCCGAAGCACTGCTGTTCGCAGCTCTTCTTCCCTTTTCAGCCGGCCCTTCCTCTCCCCAAAAAGCCTTTCGGCTTTTCGGGGTCCCGGGATATTTACCACCTGACAACGCAGGAGGCGCTGGAGAGTCCGCCGCCGAAAGCGGAAAGCACCACATAGTCTCCGGGCTTCAAAACCCCCGCGCGGTTGAGCTCGTCCAACAGAATGGGCTCGCTGGCGGAAGAGGTGTTCCCCACCCGGTCGATGTTCACGAAAAACTTTTCCGGGCTGATCTCCGGCAGCCTCCTGCGGGCCTCCTGGATAATGCGGTAGTTGGCCTGATGGGGGATCACCGCTTTCACCTGCTCTCCGGAAATGCCGGCCTTTGAAAGCACGGAACGGATATCGTTCACCATGGAGGTAACGGCGAATTTATAGGTCTCCTGCCCCTGCATATGGATAAAGGACTCCTGCGGGGGCCTTTCGTAAAAGGGGGAATTGTTCCAGGCGGTGGGGATGGAGATGATGTCGTCTCCTCCCTTGGTGTGCAGCTCGCTTGCCAGATATCCGTCTCCCTCGCCCAGCACCGCCGCGCCCGCACCGTCTCCGAAAATGCAGCAGGTCCCTCTGTCCTGCCAGTTGAGAAGCCCGCTGATGCGCTCGCTGCTTACCACCAGAGCCTTTTTCACCGCTTTTCTGGCGAAAAAGCCCGCGGCCACCTCCAGCCCGAACAGAAAACCCGGACAGGCCACATTCATATCGAAAGCAGGACAGGAAGCTCCCAGACGGTTCTGCACCATACCTCCCAGGCCGGGAGAAATGGTATCCGCGCTGATGGTGGGCGCGATGATCAAATCCAGCTCCTGTGCCTTCATTCCCGCGTTTTCCAGCGCCCTTTTTGCGGCGCTCTCTCCCAGGTCCGTCACTGTCTCCGTGGTGCACACCCGGCGCTCTTTCACGCCGACCCGCTTTGTGATCCATTCGTCAGAGGTCTCCACCATCCGGGAAAGATCGTCATTGGTGACCACTTTTTCCGGCAAGGCGCTGCCCGTGCCTAAAATTCGAAAGCTCATGCTCTGCTCTCCTCATGGTTCTTCATAAATTTCCCCGGTTTGACAGGCTTTTCACCGGTTTTTCCCGAGGGAATCCTAACCTCTTAATTTTACCGGAAAATGGGGGATTTGTCAAATGACGGGGATGGGCCTTCTCCCCATAAACAAGAGAGCCCGAAAGGCTTTTTCAAATCATGAAGCCCCTACTGGCGAATTTTTTTCCAGCATCGGAAAAGGCAGAGCCACTGCACATACTCCATGTTTCCGTCCCTTGGTACCGGCGGCAGACCCGAAAGGCGCAGGGCGGTGGAAATCTGTCTGCTGGTCATTAGACTTCCGGGCCCGTCTTTCCAGGCGTGCTCCAGAAAAAAGCGATATTCCCTCTGCTGCTCCCAGGGCAGGTCCGGCGGGTTTTTTCGCCTGAGCTCCAGCAGCGCCGCGTCTACCCTGGGGGCGGGATGAAACCGGTCTCTGGGTATTTTGGCCGCCGTGCGGGCTTCAAAATAAGGGCAAAGGGTGTACGCGGCAAGTCCGTCGCCTGTAAACCGTTTGGCGGCGCCCCACTCCACGATCAGCCACGCCGCCTCGGGAGGCCTCCCGCACTGGGTGAGCCGGCGAATTATGGCGGTCGTCTGGGAAAAGGGCAGGTTTGCAAACACCTTATAGGGTCCCTTGGGAAGGGGCGTTTTGAGGAAATCTCCCTCTATGAGCGTGAGCTTCCCCTCACCGGCAAATCGCTCTCTTAACCGCGCGCACAGCATGGGGTCCAGCTCCACGGCGGTCACCCGGCCGCAGCGCTTTACAAGCTCCCGGGTGATATGCCCCTTTCCGGGGCCTATTTCCAGCACATGGTCGCTCTTCCTTATATCTGCAAGGCCTACCAGCCGCTGTATTTCCTTTCTGCTTGTCAGAAAATTCTGCGAGGCCCATAAAGGGGCCTTTGCCCACAAGGGGGCCTTTGCCCATAAAGGGGCCTTCGGGGTATGACAAATATTTTTGGGCATGAAAAAAGCACCTCTTTCACAAAGCTGAGTAATGCAAAAAGAGACACAGCAAAGCAGTCCGCCTGCCGGCGGAAACTCTGTTACGTCTTTTTTATTTCCTCAAACGAAAGACGGCGCAGCAAATTCCCATGCCTGTTGTCTTTACCCTCCTGTCTCACCGGGATCCCGGCTATCTTTGAGCTTCATTATAACGAACGGCGGCGGTTCTGTCAAACAGAATCCGCCTCGCCCTCAAATGACGAACCCTCCGTTGACCCCCAAAACCTGGCCGGTGATAAAAGTATTCTCCGCAAGGAATACGGCCGCATGGGCCACCTGCCAAGGCGTGCCCAAACGCTCTAAGGGGGTCTCCTCCTTCAGGGCTTCCAGATCCTCCTTGGAAAGCTCCCGGTTCATTTTGGTCTCAATAACTCCCGGCGCAATGCAATTGACCCGGATCCCGGAAGGGCCCTCCTCCTTGGCAAGAGCCTTCGTCAGGCCGATGACCGCCGCCTTGGAGGCGGAATAGGCCGCCTCACAAGAGGCGCCTATCTGTCCCCACATGGAGCTGATATTGATGACAGAGCCCCTCTTTTCCCGGATCATGGGAACAAGCGCCCGGCGGGAACAGAGGAACACGCCGGTGCAGTTCACCGCAAAGATCCTTTCCCACTCAGGAAGGGTAAGCTCCGTAAAAAGCCCTCTTTGGGAGATGGCAGCATTGTTGATAAGCACCTCAAAAAATCCCATGCGCTCCTCCGCCTGGGAAAACATCCGCTCCACCTCTTCCTCCCTGGAAAGATCCGCGCCAAAGATATGGGCCTGCCCGCCCTGCTCCCGGATCTCGAGGGCCGTGCGCCGCGCGGCCTCCTCGTTCTGAAAAAAGTGAAGGGCCACGCCAAAGCCCTTTTGCGCAAAGGCCAGGGCGAGGGCTTTTCCGATATCGCCGGAAGCCCCGGTGATCAGCACATTTTTCACAGCGGTCTCTCCTCCTTCCAACCGGCGGGTGGCTCCATCTCCCCTTTTTCATACAGCAGGGCGGAAAGCGCCGCTAAAGGCGCTGTTTCCGTGCGCAGGATCCTGGGGCCGAGGCTTAAAAGCTTTGCTCCCAGGCTCTCGGCAAATTCCGCCTCCTCCGGGGAAAACCCTCCCTCCGGGCCGATAAAGAGGAATACCTCTTCCCCTGTTTCCTTCAGCGCTTTCTTCAGAGAGGCGGTCCCCTTCTCGTAAAAGAAAAGGATCTCTCCCTTTTCCTTGGCCTGCCGGAGCGCTTCCTTCAGGGGAAGGGGGGAACGCACCTTGGGCACTCTTCCCCGGCCGCTTTGCTTTGCCGCTTCCAGGGCGATCTTTTGCAGCCGGGCAACTCTTTTCTCTCCGCTCTTTTGATCCAGCTTTACGATGCAGCGCTCGCTTTGGACCGGCCAGATCTCCTGCGCCCCCAGCTCTACCGACTTCTGGACCACAGTCTCCAGCTTGTCCCCCTTGGGAAGGCATTGGCAGATCACCGCTTTTATCCGAGGCTCACAAACGCTTTCCCGCGCTTCCTTTACCAGGACCCAGGCGCCCTCCTCTTCCAGGCGCTCCACCACGCAGAGATAATCCGTTCCGGCTCCGTCGCAGAGGGTCACCTCCTCGCCCAGGCGGATCCTGAGAGAGCGGACCATATGCTTTCCGTTTTCTCCTCCTACAAAACAGCGGGCTTTGGGGGGCTCCTCCACAAAAAAGCGCGGCATCCATCCTTCTCCTCTCCTGCTTTTCTGCTGGTATTGTAATCTGTGGGGAAAGTCTTGTCAAGAAAGGGGAACAGAAGTTGTTGATGATTTTTTCGGCAGGTTATGCTATACTAGAGGCTGGATATCGGATGCCGGAAGACAGATCGGCAATCCATCGTGAGCGTTTAACCGCCATAAAGCCCTCTTTGGGAGGAGGGCTTTATGGCGTCAGAAGCGGGTCCGGCTCCGGATCCTTTATGACCTGAGGAAAGGTGGGTGAACAGCTTTGAAAAGATGGTGCTGCGTCCTGGCGGCGCTGTGCATGGCTCTCTCTTTTTCCGGCTGTAACTTCGCGGGCATCGACCCGCAGGCCCTCATGTCTCCTCCTCAGGCCAACGCCGACCAGCAGAGCATTCACGAGCTTCTTCGGGGCAGCCGCCCCGATATCACCTTTATCTACCCTAAAAACGGAGAGTACCGTTCCGCCATTATCATGCGGGATCTTACGGGAGATGGCATTGACGACGCATTGGGCTTTTTTGCCCTGGAGGACGGCAGCGTGCAGGTCCAGTTTCTGGTAAATCAGGGAGACGGTCATTGGAGAACTGCCGCCAGCTTTCAGAATACCGCCACCCAGGTAGACCGGGTCCTGTTCGGGGATCTGGACGCGGACGGAGTGGAGGACGCCATCATCGGCTGGGGAAACGCCTCCGGGCGCACCGCCTATGTATGCGCCTATCTGTGGAGCAGCTATGAACAGCTCAGTGAATACAGCCTGGGTGCTTACGGGGAAATGACCGTCACCGATTTTGACGGCGACGGGGTAAACGAGCTGTTTACCGCCGAGAAATTTGTAGCCGCGGAGGAAGAGGAAGAAGGGGCGCAGGCCCCTCCTGCCAGGGCCAGAGTGTTCGCCTACCGGGAACAAAAGCTTCAGGAAGTGCTTTCCGCCGATGTGGACAACAATATCATCAATTATTCTTCGATCTCCTTCGGACGCGTCTCTTCCCAGAGAAACGGCGTCATATTGGACGGCTCCAAAGCCGATGGCAGCCTCACCACTCAGCTGTTTCTGATCCATCCGGAAACAGGACTGCTCTATAACAGCCCGGAAGGGGTCAACACAAAGGCTTATGCCAACCCTTATTCCCGCCCCCCTACCGCGCCTTTCCTTTCCCGTGACATCAACGGCGATGGGATCATTGAGATCCCGATCGTAACGCAGCTGCCCGCCTTGGCCGGCGCCATCACGCCGGATTCCACCAGCTATCAGGTGCAGTGGAGCGTTTTCAGCGATGAAGACGCCCCCCGCACGGCAGCATGGACCTTGATGAACCTGACAGAAAACTATTATTTTTCTCTTCCGTACAGCCTTCGGGGGAAGGTCACTGCCTCCAACGACGCTTTTAACCGTATCGTCACTTATACCGCCCTCTCCCCCGGCGAGGAGGGGGAAGAGCCGCTTTTGGATACTCCGCTGTTCCAGATCCGGGTATTTACCCGTTCCGCCTGGCAAAACTGGGGGGAGATGAGAGGGTATGAACAGTTGGCGGTCCAAAATGATTTGATTTACGCTATGCAGGTGCTCACTACAGAAAACAAATACAGTGCTTCCTTGAGCAGTGTGAAAAAAAGCTTTCGGCTGATTTCGGAATGATCATAAAACTGAGATAAGGGGAAAAGGACAGGTTTTTATGAAAAAGATTTTAGTGGCGGAAGACGAACAGAATATCCGGGAATTTGTAGTGATCAATCTGGAGCGGGCGGGCTATCATGCCTTTGAAGCCGGAAACGGGGACGAAGCCATGGCTCTCTATGAACAGGAAAACGGAGATTTTGATATCGCCGTGCTGGACATCATGATGCCCGGGTCCATGGACGGCCTGGCCGTATGTAAAGAGCTCAGGCGGCAAAACAGCTCTATCGGCATCATTCTGTTGAGCGCCAAAGCCCAGGAGATGGACAAGGTGAGCGGCCTGATGATGGGGGCGGACGACTATGTGGTAAAGCCCTTTTCCCCCTCTGAGCTGGTCGCCCGGGTGGACGCCGTCTACCGGCGGGTAGCGCTGGCTGCCGAAAAAAACGAAACCAATCTGCGGGAAGAGCTTCATTCCGGCGAATTTTTCCTGAATCTGCGCAACCGTTCCTTCCGAAAGGGAGAAAAGCCCATTGAGCTGACCCAGGTGGAATTCCAGATCATGGAATATTTCTTTTCCAACCCCGGAACGGCTTTGAGCCGCGGAGATATCCTGAAGCATGTTTGGGGAGCAAATTATGTGGGCGAGGAAAAGATCGTGGATGTCAATATCCGCCGCCTGCGCATGAAGGTGGAGGAGGAGCCCTCCGCGCCCCAGCATATCGCCACCGTATGGGGGCTGGGCTATCGGTGGGACGCCTAAGTCAAATCAAGATCCAAACCTGCACGGTTTTACCCGTTTTTGCAGGTCTCTTCCGGGAGGAGCAGCATGAAAGCAAGGAGAAAAGGGATTTCCAGAAAGTGGTTTATCAACACCATCGGCGTGGTGCTGTTGATTCTCACTGTCTCCATCGCCACGCTTTCTCTCATGGTGCAGAACTCCACCTACAGCGGCATCGAGCTGGTGCTCACAGGCCGTGCGGACGAGCTTCTCAACGTGCTGGCCTCCAACACCAGAGGTTACCGGAACTCTTCGGAATTCGCGGCGATCACCCGGGAATACATTGAAAACTTCCCCGATAAAAACGATATGGAGATCATGGCCTTAAATAAAGGCGGCAATGTGCTGATCACCTCCTCCGGCTTTGCCCCCGATCAGACCCAGCCCATGCCGGACTATCAGGAGGCGCTGAAAAGCGACAGCAACTTCGGCAAATGGATCGGCGATTTGAATACCGGAGAAAAGGTGATGGCCATCACCCGGGTGGTGCGGGACGAAAACGGCAGCTTGGTAGGCTCCATCCGCTATATGGTATCCATGGAGCGGGCAGACCGGCAAACCGGCCTTGTGATCGTCACCCTTGTAACAGCAGGGGGTTTCATCATGCTGCTCATCACTTTTTCCGGCATGTATTTCATCCGGTCGATCCTGGTCCCGATCCGGCAGATGAGCGTCACCTCCCGGAAGATCGCCCAAGGGGATTTCGGCGTGCGCATTGAAAACCGCAAAAACGACGAGATCGGTGAGCTCTGCGACGCCATCAACGACATGGCCGGGGAGCTGGGCGCGGCCGAGCAGCTGAAAAACGATTTTATTTCCTCCGTTTCCCACGAGCTTCGCACTCCCCTCACCGCCATCAAGGGCTGGGCCGAAACCTTACAGGAGGGAGCCGACCGGGAAACTACGGAAAAGGGCATGGGCGTCATCATTCGGGAATCCGAGCGGCTCTCCGGGCTGGTGGAGGAGCTTCTGGATTTCTCCCGGCTGCAAAACGGCCGCCTGATCCTGAATATTTCCCGTATCGACCTGCTCTCCGAGCTGGATGAGGCGGTCTATCTCTTTACAGACCGCGCGCGCACGGAAAAGAAAGACCTTCGATATGAGGAAACCCCTTCTCTTCCTCCGGTTTACGGAGATGTGGACCGTTTGAGACAGGTGTTCGTCAATATTATCGACAACGCCCTGAAATACACAAAGGAGGGCGGAGTGATCACCATCTCTTCAGAAGAGGAGGAGGACCGGCTGAAGGTGACCATCCGGGATACCGGCTGCGGGATACCGGCGCAGCACCTGCCGAACATCAAGAAAAAATTCTATAAGGCGAACCAGATGGTGCGGGGTTCCGGCATCGGACTTGCCGTAGCGGACGAGATCATCTCCCTGCACGGCGGGACCCTTCAGATAGAAAGCTGGGAAAACAAGGGCACTACCGTCACCATCCGCCTGCCCACCTGTGAGGCCGTGGAGAAAGACCCGGAGCTCACAAAGGCGCTGGAAATCAAAAAACTGGCAAAGGAAAGGAATCACGCATGAGTAAAAAAATAACGACCATCGGCGGACAGGCCCTGATGGAGGGGATCATGATGGTGGGCCCAAAGCGCACGGTCGCCGCCTTCTGTGACGAAAAGGGCGCGATCACCACGGAAGAGATCCAAATGCCAAGGCTCACACAAAAATATCCTATTTTGGGAAAGCCCTTTATCCGGGGAATTTTTTCTCTGATCGATTCCTTCCGCCTGGGCTATAAGGCTTTGTCTCTTTCAGCGGACAAGCTGACGCAAGGGGAGGAAGAGGAGGAGCCCTCCGGCATTGACAAATGGCTTACCGATCATCTGGGCGATAAGCTGACGGGGATCATTATGGGCGTCGCCTCCGTCTTGGGAGTCGCCCTTGCGATCCTGCTTTTTTTCTTCCTGCCCACTGTGCTTTTCAATTTGCTGCAAAGGGTCGTTCCCTCCGATATCAGCGGCTTGCGCTCTCTGTTTGAAGGGATCCTTCGGCTTCTGATCTTCCTTTCCTATCTGCTTCTGGTATCTCTCCTGCCCGACATCAAGCGCACCTTTCAGTATCACGGGGCGGAGCACAAGACCATCTTCTGCTATGAAAACGATCTTCCTCTGACCGTGGAAAACGTGCGGCAGCAGGGGCGCTTCCACCCCCGCTGCGGAACCAGCTTCCTGATCTTAATGCTGATTTTAGGCGTGATCGTGGGATTTTTCATTCCCTTCTCCAACCCCTTCCTGCGCACGGCCGCGAAGCTTTTATGTATTCCGATTATTATGAATCTCGGCTACGAGCTGCAAAAGGCCTGCGCAAGACATGAGGGTGTCGTGTCAAAGATCATCACCGCCCCGGGGCTTTGGGTACAGCGCATCACCGTAAAGGAACCCAGCGACAAGATGATCGAGGCGGCGATCGCCGCCATGGAGGCCGTCATTCCGGAAAACGGAGAGGACCTTGTGCGGTGACGGCGCAGAAGCTTTTTTCCTGGGCGCGGCAGACCCTTTCAAAGGCGGGAGTGGACTCTCCGGACTTTGACGCAAAAGAACTGATCTTTCATTTTTTAGGGCTTTCCCGCGAAGAGCTCATCATAAAAAAAGAATTCGTTCCGCCAAAAGCTGCGCAGGAGGCCTTTCAGACCGCCGTTTTACAGCGCGCCGGACGCCGCCCCCTCCAATATATTCTGGGGGAATGGGAATTTATGGGGCTCTCGCTTTCTGTGGGAGAAGGGGTGCTGATCCCAAGGGAGGATACCGCCGTTTTGGTGGAGGAGCTTCACTTTCGTCTGGGTGAAAAGAAGGCTCCCATGGGGCTGGACCTGTGCGCAGGCTCCGGGGCTGCCGCCCTGGGGCTTTGTAAGCTTCGGCCGGACGCCTCTGCCATGTGCCTGGAGCTTTCCGAAAGCGCCCTTGTCTATCTGCAAAGGAATCTTTCCGCCTATCCGCAGTACCGCGTCACTTCCCGGCAGGAAGACATTCTGCTTCCTCCCCGGGGCTTCGGGGAAGGAAGCCTTGACTTTCTTCTCTCCAACCCTCCCTATATTGCAAAGGGCGAGCTGCCCTTTTTACAGCGGGAGGTGCAAAAGGAACCGGAAATGGCCTTAAACGGCGGAGAGGACGGCCTTGTTTTCTATCGGGCTATTGCGTCTCTCTGGCTTCCCCTGCTGCGCCCCGGCGGCGTTTTCGCCGTGGAGATCGGCGAGACGCAGGGAGAACAGGTTTCCGCCCTGTTTTCCGGGGCAGGGGCGAAAAATCTCTCGGTAAAAAGAGACTGGGCAAATCTTCCCCGGGTGGTTTCCGGGGAGTGGCCGGGGAAATAGAAAGGGGTGTTTTCCATGACGGAAGCAGAGCAAAGGCAGGCGGCAAAGGAATTTGCGGCAGATTGGAAAGGCCGGGGCGACGAGAAGCAGGAAACCCAGCGGTTTTGGATCGATCTGCTCCAAAATCTATTTGAAGTGGAGCGCCCTACGGAGTACATACAATTTGAAGTACCCGTCAAGCTGGGGCACACCAGCTTTATCGACGGCTATATTCCCTCCACCCGTGTGCTCATCGAGCAGAAAGGAAAAGATATCGACCTGAAAAAAGGCTATCAGCAGTCAGACGGCAGTATGCTGACGCCCTTCGG
>CAZMFF010000042.1:0-25854 GCA_964565505.1 uncultured Acutalibacter sp.
GAGAGGGCAAGAATCAGTTGTCAGTTTTCAGTCGTCAGTGGTTAGAGAAGAACAAGGGGCCCTTTCCCTTGACCTTATCTAACAACTAACATCTAAAATCTAACAACTACCACGGGGAGCCAAGAGGTGCCCTTTCCCCTTGACTCTCTCTGCTTTCATCCTTCTATCTCACTCTAAAGCAGAAAGTTGTGGCTTGCCTTGCCTCCCTCTGAGGAGAGATGAAGAGGGAGAGATCTTTAAAAGTTTTGTTTTTTGCAAGGCCTTTGAAAGAGGAATGGGTTTTCGTTATCTCTCCCTCAGTCTCGCTGCGCTCGACAGCGTCTCGGCTGCCGCCTCGGTCAGCGCTAGACGGTCGCCACCGGCGACCAGCGCCCTCGTCAGAGGGAGCCAAGTCTAACAACTAATATCTAACATCTAACAACTACCACGGGGGAGCCGAGGAACGCCCTCTCAGTCAGCTTCGCTGACAGCGTCTCGCCTGCTGGCTCGGTTGCTGCATGCCAGTGGCATGCGTCCAGCAACGACCGGAGCGGCAGCGTAGAACAGCGATGAGCGTGCCCCACCGGGGCACATCGCCCCAGAGGGGGAGCCGAGTCTAACATCTAACATCTAACATCTAACATCTAACATCTAATATCTAACAACTAACATCCAAAATCTACCAACTGGAAAAGGAGTGGATCCCATGTCTCGTTTTCGTTACCTTCTGCTGGATCTGGACAACACCCTGCTGGACTTTTCCGCCGACATGACCAATGCCTTCCGGCGGCTCTATCAGGCCTGCGGCTTTGAAAAGCAGCGCCCTTATTCCGCCGGGCTGCTGGATCTCTACGAGAAAGATAACGACCGCTGGTGGAAAAAGTTTGAGCGGAAAGAGTGTACCAAGCAGGAGCTTTACATCGGGCGGTTCGTGGACTTTTTAAAGGAGACGGGGCTTTCCGGAGACCCGGAAAAGATCAACACGCTCTATTTTGACTTTTTAGGCAGCGGCGGAACGCTGCTTTCCGGGGCGCAGGAATTTCTTCAGGCTCTCAAAAAGGACCATCTGCTCTACATCATCACCAACGGAAACGCCGTCGCCGCCAAGACCCGGATCCGGAATTCCGGCGTTTCCCGGTACATAGAGGACTATTTCGTCTCAGAGGCCGTGGGCTTCGCCAAGCCGGACGCCCGCTACTTCCAGTATGCGGCAGAGCATATTCCCGGCTTTGAAAAGGAAAAGGCCCTGGTCATCGGAGACTCCCTCACCTCAGACATTCAGGGCGCCAGAAATTATGGCCTTGCCTCTCTCTGGTATCATCCCAATGAGGAGGCGGCGTCTTCCCCCATTTGGGACCTGGAAGCCAAAACCTATGAAGAGATCCTGGAGCTTTTAGAACATGTATAAAATTTTTCTCATTGAAGACGATCCCGTGATCTCCCAGGCGGTGGAAAACCATCTCACCATGTGGGGATACCGGGTAATGGCGGAAAAGGACTTTCAAAGGGTACTGGAAGATTTTTTGGAGTTTTCACCCCATCTTGTGATCCTGGACCTGTCTCTTCCCTTTCAGAACGGGTTTCTGTGGTGTGAAAAGATCAGAGAGAGCTCCAAGGTTCCCATCCTTTT
This sequence comes from uncultured Acutalibacter sp., assembly GCA_964565505.1. GTDB lineage: Bacteria > Bacillota > Clostridia > Oscillospirales > Acutalibacteraceae > Acutalibacter. The sequence goes on from CAZMFF010000042.1 coordinate 1,610, forward strand.
TCTCTCCAGCGCCGGTTCAAGGGAAAATATCGTCACCGCCGTAAACCTGGGAGGCGACGATTTCATTGCAAAGCCCTTCGACCTCTCTGTGCTCACCGCCAAGATCCAGGCCGTTCTGCGCAGGACCTACTCCTTTCCGAACGCCTCAGACTCTCTTAAACACAAAGGCGTCCTGCTGGACCTGGGGGACGCGTCCCTTCACTATGAGGGGAAGAAGCTGGAGCTTACCAAAAACGAGCTTCGGATCCTGAAAATCCTTCTGGAAAACGCCGGGCATACCGTTCCCCGCCGGGAACTGATGCAGCGCCTTTGGGAAAGCGAGAGCTTTATTGACGGGAACACCCTTACCGTCAGCATGACCAGACTTCGGAAAAAGCTTTCGGAGCTGGGCCTGAAGGATTTTATCGTGACCCAAAAGGGGCTTGGTTATCTGATCCAATAGTCCGGCGGTTTCCGTTCATGCCGCCCGACAAGGAGGGGCGCTTATGAAGCTTTTTAAAAAGTATTTGAAAGACCGCAGGAGGGCTTTGCTGTGCGCTTTGACCCTTTTTGCCCTGTGCGCCTTTCTGCTGTTTCTTTACGCCTTTCCCATAGAGGACTTTTGTTATCTGACCGCGGTGCTCATGGCCGTTTTCCTGCTCTTTTTTATTTTCCCGGACTTTCTCTCCTATCGAAGGAAGGTGCAGGCGCTTCGCGCTTTGCAGGAGCACCTCGATGAAAGCTTTCCTTCCCTGCCCTTTTCCGCCTCCTTTCCGGAAGAGCTTCTTGTGCAGGCGCTTGCCCTTCTCTCCCAAAAGCAGCAGCAGCTTGTTTCCGAGAGTCAAAAAAGCCGGGAAGACCTGATGGACTACTACTCTCTTTGGGTCCACCAGATCAAGACCCCCCTTGCGGCCATGCGGCTGATCTTACAGTCAGAACCGGGAAAAAGCAGCGAGGCTTTGCAGCAGGAGCTGTTTCAGGTAGAGCGGTACCTTGAGATGCTGTTAGGGTATCTGCGCCTTGACTCCTTCCATCAGGACCTCCGGCTGGAGCGCTGCGATGTTCACGAGCTGGTGCGGGAGGCCGTGAAAAAATTTGCTCCCGTGTTCATTTACCGGGAGATCCGCCTGGAGCTTGCCTTTTTTCACAAAGAGGTGCTCACAGACAGAAAATGGATGGTTTTTGTTTTGGAGCAGCTGATCTCCAACGCGTTGAAATACACCCGGGAGGGCTCCCTTTCCATTTGGCTGGAGCAGGACGGCGCTCTCGTTTTGCAGGATACCGGGATCGGGATCCTGCCGGAGGATCTGCCCCGGATCTTTGAGCGGGGCTTTACCGGCTTTCAGGGCCGGAAGGAAAAAAGCTCTACCGGGCTGGGACTGTACCTGACAAAGCAGGTCCTCGATCAGCTGCGCACCCCCATCGAGATCACCTCTTCTCCCGGGGCCGGCACTGCCGTGCGCCTTTTCCTCCAAAGGGAAGACCTTGAGACCTACTGAGGATTTCAAAAGCTTCCTCTGATAGTTGTTAGATGTTAGATGTTAGAATTGTTAGAAAAGGTCAAGGGAAAGGGCGTGCCCTTTCCCTTGACCTTCTCTAACTACTAACAACTAAAAACTAACAACTACCAACTACCAAAGGAGAGCCAAGACCTTATCTAACAACTAATATCTAACAACTACCGGAAGGACGGACGCGGCGGGACCTTACAAAATCGTAAGCTCTCCTTTCGTTTTGTAAGGCTGTCTTATAAATTTTGTAAGAAAAGGCCTTTATACTTTCCAAAGAACAAAAAACTGTCATGCAGCAAAAAGGAGAGATCGCAATGGCGCTTTTATCTGTCAATCATCTGAAAAAAGTTTACAGCACCCGTCTGGGAGGAACGCAGGTACAGGCCCTGTCCGATGTGAATTTCACAGTGGAAAAGGGAGAGTTTACCGCTATTATGGGAGAATCCGGCTCCGGAAAAACCACCCTGCTCAATGCGCTGGCCGGGCTGGATAAGCCCACCTCCGGCGAGGTTTTCCTCAATATGCGAAATATCGTCTCCCTGGGCGAAAAGGAGATCTCCACATTCCGCCGGAACAATCTGGGCTTTGTGTTTCAGGATTTTAACCTCTTGGATACCTTCTCGGTACAGGACAATATCTTCCTTCCGCTGGTGCTGTCCGGAAAAAAGTATGACGAAATGCACGCAAGGCTCACGCCCATCGCCCAAAAGCTGGGGATCACAGACATCCTGCAAAAATTCCCCTATGAGATCTCCGGGGGCCAGAAGCAGCGCACCGCCATTGCCCGGGCGATCATCACGAACCCTCAGCTGATCCTGGCTGACGAGCCTACCGGCGCTCTGGACTCCCGCTCAGCCGGGCAGATCATGGACATTTTCTCCGGCCTCAACCGGGATGGACAGACCATTTTGATGGTGACCCATTCCGTTCAGGCGGCCAGCAAGGCAAACCGCATCCTCTTCATCGCGGACGGGCAGGTATTCCACCAGATCTACCGGGGAGCCATGAGCGACCAGGAGCTGTACGGAAAGATCTCCGACACCCTCACCGTACTGGCTGCCGGCGCCGGAAGGGAGGGGCTGTGATCATGGGCAAGGGCTTTTACTGGAAGCTTGCGCTGCAAAACCTGAAAAAGAACCGCCGCGTTTACTTCCCCTATCTTCTCTCCTCCATTGGCATCGTCATGATGTACTACATCATGAACGCCCTGTCGCTGAGCATTGACGAAGACGCCATGTACGGCGGCGGCAGCGTGGCCGCCATGATGGAGCTGGGCGTCTATGTGATCGCTATCTTCGCCGTCTTGTTCCTATTTTACACCAACAGCTTTATCATGAAGCGCAGGAAAAAGGAACTGGGGCTTTACAATATCCTGGGGATGCAGAAATGGCATATCGCCAAAATGATTTTCCGGGAGACCCTGATGACCGCCGCCTGCGCCGTTTTGCTGGGCCTGGGGCTGGGGATCCTGTTTTCCAAAGTCATGTTTCTGCTGCTGTGCAGGATCCTTGCCGTGGAGATTCCCATCATTTCCATGATCCCTCTTCCGGCTGTGATAAAAACCAGCGGGCTCTTTTTTGTGATCTTCTTTGCCATCATGCTCTACAATATTCTGCAGGTACGCCTGTCCAATCCCATCGAGCTGCTTCACGGCGGAGAGACCGGTGAAAAGGAGCCCAAGGCTCACTGGCTGCTGGCGGGGCTTGGCATCCTGCTGCTGGGGGGCGGCTACTATCTGGCTGTCACCATCACCTCTCCTTTAGACGCTCTGATGTTTTTCTTTGTGGCGGTCATTCTGGTGATCTTAGGCACCTATCTGCTGTTCATCACCGGCATCACAGCCCTTTTGAAGCTTCTGAAGAAGAACAAGAGCTTCTACTATCAGTCGAACCACTTCACCACCGTTTCCGGTATGCTGTACCGCATGAAGCAGAACGCGGCGGGCCTTGCCTCCATCTGTATTCTCTTCACCTGCCTGCTGGTGACGGTATCCACCACCTTCTGCCTGTATACCGGCATGGACGACCTCATCCGCACCCGTTATCCCCGCAATATCATGATCTCTGTCATAGACGCCAACGAAGACGCCAAGGAGGAGGTCCGCGCGGTTGTAAAAGAGGAATGTGAAAAGGCGGGCGCCGAGCCTCAAAACCTGCTGGAGCGCACCTATTATCTCTTGACTGCCGCCCGGAAGGACAACGCGTTTCTTCTGGAAGAAAGCTTCTCCAGCACCTACAGTATCATCGAAATGTTCACCCAGGAGGAATTCCGCCGCTTTTCCGGTCAGGAGCTGGATCTAAAGGAAAACGAAGCCCTGCTTTCCGACCCTCGCAGCACCTTTCCGGAAGCGGACAGCCTGACGATAAACGGAGCTAAATTCCGGGTTCGGAAAACGGACTATGACTTTTCCGGCGGAGAGACCACCGCTTTGATCTATGAAACCTATTATATGGTGCTGCCTGATGAGGCCGCCGTGGCAAGAGCTCTGGGCGCAGAGAAGCCCTTTTCCCATTACTCTTATGAATTTGACACAAAGGGCGGGCGCGAGGAGATCGCCGCCTTAAGCCGCGCCATTGAAGAGCGCTGGACATCGGGCTCTATGGCTTCCTCCACCGCCCAATACGAAAGCCTTTCTGTAGACGACAGTGCCAGGTCCTATGAGAGCTTTTTCTCTTTGTACGGGGGCCTGTTCTTCCTGGGAATGTTCCTCGGGCTCCTGTTTCTGCTGGGCACCGTGCTCATCATCTACTACAAGCAGGTGTCCGAGGGCTACGAGGACGCGAAGCGCTTTTCCATCATGCAGCAAGTGGGCATGAGCCATAAAGAGGTGAAGAAGAGCATCCACAGCCAGGTGCTTCTGGTATTCTTCCTGCCGCTTTTCACAGCGGTGCTTCATCTCATCTTCGCCTTCCCCATGCTGCGGAAAATTTTAGCGCTGCTGAATATGGGGAATCTGACGCTGATCTTCCTCTCCACCCTGGGGAGCGTCGTGGTGTTTACGCTGATCTACGCCGCGATCTACGCCGTCACGGCCCGCACCTATTACAAGATCGTATCATCGAACGACGAAAACCGCCGGTAAAAAAGGCTGGGCGGAAGCCCAGCCTTTCTCGAGTTTTGCTTTGAGATCGAAGCCATCTGGATTTCCCCAATTTGCCGGCGCAAACCGCAGAACTTCGTAAAACGGGCTTTGGCAGCTCTGATCTGTCTGGGCTGCCAAGGCCGGATCTCAGGAGGGACCTTCCTTGATCTCATTTTTCTTTGACCTATTCTCATTTTTAGCCCGCAGCTTCTTCGCCGTGCTGAAATTTCTCTCTAAGGCCTTCTTTGCCGTTCTCTCTTTTCTCTCTTCTCTGCTGATCGCCCCGCTAAAGGCGCTGCTTCACTTCCTTCACCGAAGCTTTGGCCTGCCCATGCAGTGGACCTCTCTCTATCTGGCGGGCTTTCTCATCATTGTTTTGCTGGTGGTGCTTTTGGGCCTCTGGGCTTTCGCAGCCGGACGAACAAAGCGCGGCTCCGAACAGGGCCTGCAGCGCGGCGCAATGCAGAGCCTATGGCGTCGAAGAAAGAAATAGGATTTCCTCCGGAAGCCTTGCCGCCGTCACCGTCACCTGCACCTCATAGCCGCATTTCGCCATCAGCTCCGGCCAGTTTTCCCCCTCCTCTTTCCAGTATTCAGGGTGTTTCCGATACAGAAGATTTCCAAAGCCGAAAATATCGCAGCGCGCCTGCTTTACAGACTTTTCCAGCGCGCTTTCCACCTCGCTTTGCAGTATGAGGGCCGCCTTCTCCTCCAGCTCCCGGAAAGCGGACGCCGGCACTCTGTCCTTCCCGTGGGAAACAGCGCTTACATCTGCCCGGACCTGTGCCTTCATGGAAAACCGGGGCGCTTCTCCCGGGGTAAAAACCAGCTCTGTCTTTCCCGGACGGCTGGAAAGGGAAAGCGTGATATCCCCCGCCTCTTTGGTAGACACCACCATCTCGCTTTGCTCGATCCGGTCCTTTACCGCTAAGAATCCTCTGGTATCCGTGAGGCTGAGAAAGCCCTTGAGGCAGTATCCCTCAAAAAAAGCGGTGGAGTCGATCTCCACGCCGTTTTCCCCCGGCGTCAAAACGGGAAGATAGGCACAGCTGCCCTCTCTTTTTACCGAGTTTATAAATTCCAGGATATCCATACCCACCGTTTTCCCGTTATAGCGGCTGCTGTGGGAAAGGGTCTGAAGCTCTGACATTTTCAGGTATTTCCCCTCCTTTTGGAAGGAGAGCACCTCCTCGGCAGTGCCCTTGGCCAGAAACAGCTTTACGCTGGGGCGGGTATTATAATAGCGCACAAAAAAGTCCAGGGCGTCCGCAAGGCCCTTTTTCGCGCACTCACTGCCGAACACCACCAGATAATTATGGGAATAGAAAGGCTCTCTGCCGGTGGAAAGGGAAAGGTTATTCAGTGCCTCCAGCACGCTTTTCCCCTGAGATCTGAAGTATTCCTCCCCCTCATCCTCCTGGGAAAGGGAGGAGCGCACCGTGACCACATACCCGTCCTCTCCCAGGTCAATGCCGATCCCGTGGATCAAAAGCCTCTCATAAAGCTCCAGAAATCCCCTGCACCCGGAGAGGGAAAGCACCAGCAATGCTGCCAGCAGGACACAGAGCAAGCGTTTACTTCCCTTCATGAAGCTTTTTCCTCCTTTGCCCAAAGGAATCGCACAGCAGCACGATGAGCGGGATCAGGGATCCTGCCGCCGCTGTGGAAAGAAACATCCCGCCGGTATGCAGAACTATTTTCTGCACCGGATCCCAGCGCACGGCTAAAAAGCCCAGCCCCAGCATCAAAAGGCAGACGGCTAAGGCGGAAAGCCGCTGGCTCTTCCCCCTTCCCAGCACAGAGCAGCACACCCGGCAGGCATAGATATCGCAGGCCACCCGGATGATGATCCCCATCATCCAGATCCCCACAAACACCGCGTCCACCCGCTGCAAAGACTGGATCTCCGTAATGGAGGAAAGTACATATACCGGGAAGTTCTGAGTATAGGCATAGCGGCCAAGGCATCCTGCCATGAGAAACAGAAGCGTCCCCAAAAAGGCGGCCGCTCCCAGGTTCCACAAGGAGAAGCCCCAGCCGCTCTTCCCCTTTACCATCGGGAGCAGCACCGCCATATCCGCAAATACAGAAGCTCTGGCAGCAAAAAGCACCGTGCTTACCAAAGCCTGCCGAGATCCGTTTTGAAAAAGCGGCTCCAGGTTTTCCACCCGGAAACGGGAGACCACCGTCGAAAACACCAGGGCGACGCCCAGCATCAAAACCACAAAAATACATACCGCGCAGCGCGACACCGCTTCCAAGCCCTTGACCGCTCCGTAAAGGGCCACCGCCGCGATGGCCAGAAGCACCCAGGCAGAAGAAAAGTCCGGATTGATCGTGTCCATCAGAAAGATCTCGAACAGGGCAAGGACCGCTGCATTGGACAAAATGAAGTAGAGAAGATAAAATACCGGCACTGCTTTCCCCGGCTTTCCCAGGGAACGCTCTGCCACGCCATTGACATTGAGATAAGGGTATTTTCGATGTAAAATCCACACGGGGATCACCATCAAAAACCCCAGAAGCGCGGCTGCCGCGCAGGAAACGATGCTGTCTAAAAGGTTTTCTCCGCCGGTAAACTGAGCGTTCAGGGCAATGGTGACCACCACTCTGGATACAAACATCATCAAAAAAAACTGAGACGCGCTGATTTTTGCTTTTCTCTGCATTTGCACTGTTCCTTTCTTCCGGTTTTCGGGGGTCTTCCCAGCGGGAAGGGCTATTCGCCGATCTCCCGGCTTCCGGGCATATCCTGCACCTTGGCGTCCCAGCGGGAAAGCCGCTTCCAGCCGGCGCGCACCAGCACATCTCGGAAGAGAAGCCTGCCCTGAGAGGGGGAAACCGGAGAGAGCGCCGGGACCCCAAAGGAGCTTTCCCCGCAGAGATTCATCAGAAGAAACCCCAGGCCGATCATCACGCCCCAGACCCCCAGGAAATTCCCCACCAAAATGAAGGCAAGCCTCAGAAGAGACAGGGGCTCGTAGAGTCTGGGCACCGCGTAGCCCGCAATGGCCGTCAGCGCGATCACCAAAAGGGAAGGCGCGCTGACAAGCCCCGCCGATACCGCCGTATCTCCGATCACAAGCCCGCCCACGATGCTCACGGTGGCGGAAAGGCCCCGGGGCGCTCTGAGCCCCGCCTCCCGCATGATCTCGTACATGAAATAGAGCAAAAGGGATTCCAGCATCACGGGGAAGGGCGTCTGGGCCTGCGTCTGTGCGATCTTCAGCAGCAGCGCCTCCGGCAGAAGCTCCGGGTGATGGGTGGTGACGGCCACATAAAGCCCCGGCAGAAAAGCGCTCACAAAAAAAGCAAGGTATTTGAGCCACCGGATGAACGTGCCGTAAAAGGGCCGGGTGAGATAGTCGTCCAGGGTCTGGAAATTTTCCACAAACAAAAAGGGAAGCAGCAGCACGCTGGGAGTGCCCTCGACCAAAAGCGCCACTCTTCCCTCCTCGATCTTCCCGCACACCACATCTGGACGCTCAGAAAGCCCGATGCTGCTGAAAACCGAGCCGCCCTTTTCCAGATACCCGGTGAGATACCCCGCCCCCAAAACAGTTTTCAGGTCGCAGGCGGCAAGGCGTTTTCGCACCTTTTCCAAAACGGTTTTGGAGGCCACGCCCTCCAGATAGCATAACGCCACCGGCGTGCGGCTTTGGGAGCCCACCACCAGCTTTTCAAACTTTAAAGAGGTGGTTTTCATCCTGCGGCGGATCATGGCCATATTGTTCTGGAAGCTTTCGGTGAAGCCGTCCTTCGCCCCCTGCTGCATCACCTCGTTTTGCGGCTCCTCCGGAGAGCGGGTGGCAAAGCCCTGTACGCCGAACACCAGGGCCTCCCCGCATCCGTCGATGCAAAGCACCGCAAAGCCGCTCATCAAGGCTTCCAGAATCTCGCTCATCTGCTTTTTTCTGCCCTGCTCTACGGCCCCCAGCACGCTCTTTTCTATAAACTGCATTTTCTCCTCGCCGGTCCCCTTTGGGATCTTCATCTCCATCAGCGGATTTAAAATGCTCAGCGTAATGGTCTGCTTGCTCACCAGCCCGTCCAGAGAAAACAGGGCGGCCCTGGTGCCCTCCAGATCCAGCTGCCTTAACAGGAAATCCATGGCGTTTTGAAACTGCCCGTTTAAATATTCCTCATTTTCCTCCACTTTGGAGGAAATTTCCAGAAGCTCCCTCATCTTCTTTTCCCCTTTCCGGCGCGTTTGCCTCTTTCGAAATATCCTTTCCGAAAACAGCCTCTTTTATGTTCTTTTTTGATAAAAGCTATGGAAAAAGACCCGGCGGGCGTTTTCCCATAGCTTTTGATGATAAAACCCGGCTTTCAGGCGATACTAGCCATGACCCCATTTTCAGCCGCCGGCGGCTTTCTTTGGGGAAATCCGGGAAAAGGAAGGGCCTTTATGCTTGTCAGCTTATTTCGCACGGTGATCCTCTATCTCGTCATTCTCATAGGCGTCCGATTGATGGGCAAGCGGCAGATCAGCCAGCTGCAAACCTCTGAGCTGGTGGTCACTTTGCTGATCTCCGAGCTGGCCGTCATGCCCATCGAGAAGCGGGACGACCCTCTCATAAACGGCCTTCTGCCTATCCTTGTGCTGATCCTCTGTGAGCTTCTCGCCGCGTTTTTCATGCTCAAAAGCGGCAAATTCCGCCAGCTGATCTGCGGGAAGCCCATTGTAGTCATCGAAAACGGAAGGATCCTGCAAGAGCAGATGCGCAGGCTGCGCATGAGCACAGAAGACCTTTTGGAGCAGCTCAGGCAAAACGATATCTTTTATCTCAGAGAGGTGGCCTACGCCATCATCGAAACCAACGGCATGATGAGCGTCATCCGGGACCCCGCCTATGATTTCCTCACGCCGGAGCAGATGGGGATCCAGGCGCCCTTCGAGGGCCTGGAGGTGGTGGTGGTAAGCGACGGAGAGATCTCCGAAAACTCTCTGAAGCTGTGTAAAAAGAACAGGGATTGGGTACTCTCGAAGATTTCGGAAAAGGGGCTTTCCCTTGCTCAGGTCTTTCTGATGACCGCCCGCATGGACGGCACTTTTCAGATCGTCAAAAAGGAAGAAAGCAAAAAGTAAAGGCCGGGGCCTGTGCGCTTCTCCCCCCATTTTCAAAGGGAAAAACGCACAGGCCCCGAAAGCCTATCCGCAGCGTCTTCACTTTTTCAGGCCGGAAAAGCCCTTGTCAGCTTTTCCACAGCAGGGAGCAGTCTTCAAACAGGGCCTGTACCTTTCCCTGGTCCCTGAGCCAGGATAGATAGGAGCGCACAGTGCTTCCCACCAGAACATACTGTTCAAAACTCATATTAAGCCCATATTCCTCAAAGATCCGCTTTAAAAGCGCCTCAAAGCACATGGGAGCTTTCAGAAGCTCCTGTATTTTTTCCGAGATCTCAAAAACCTTCTGCCGGTTGAGCCTCACCAACGCCCCGATGTCCTCTGCTGCCGGGGCGTGAGCCGGTACAAAAAGCTTCGCTTTCAGCTTTTCCACGGCCTCCAGCGTATGAAGGTATTCCTCCACGTCATACAGAAAGGAGACCGGATATTTCTGAAGCGTGCTCTCGCTGCTGACACAGTCTGCGAGGAACACCACGTCGTCCGCCGTGCGGATCCCGATCATGTCAAAGGAGTGCCCCTTCAGGGGAATCACCTCAAGCTCCTTGGGAAACGCCTCATGGGAAAGCTCGAACGCTTCGCTTTCCTGGGCAAGCAGGAACTTGTGCCTCAGATCCTTACAGGGGTAACCGCCGTACAAAAAGGAGGGCTCCAGCACGGGGTCTCGCACAAAGGCCCGCTCGATCCCCTTGGCAAAGATCTTGCAGCCCGTCTGCCTTTGCAGGTAGCCGTTGCCGCCGATATGGTCCGCGTGGGAGTGGGTGTTGACGATTCCCTTCAGCCTCCAGCGGTTTTCCTCCAACAGCTTCAAAACCTTTTTCCCCGCGTCCTTATCGTTTCCGCTGTCCACCAGATAGGCTCCCCCATCGTCTGTGAGGCAGATCCCGATTTTCGCGGGGCAGTCGATATAATACGTCTTCTCTCCGGCTCTTTTAAGCTCGAACATTTCCCCTCATCCTTTCCCGAAAGCAGCCTTGTGCGCGGCCCTTTCCGCCCAAAGCGCTACATATCCCGATAATGCTTGACTCTTCTCAGGCGCTTCTGCTTTTTTCGGTAAATCAACACCAGCAGGATATAGACGGCCACCAGCGCCAGCACGATCCCCAAAATCACCAGAAACCAGGAGGAGGTGAAGAGGGTCCCGCCCTGGACCAGGCCCTCCAGCATCTGGCTTTTGGCCACCGATTCCGCCGCCACCAGCGGGATCGTGGCGATCTTTTCCCCGGCATAGGAAAGGTTCGCGTATCCGATCTGCTCTCCCTTCTTCACAGGGGCCTGAACACTCTCTGGGATCTCGCAGTCGATGGTGATGCTGCTTAAGTTGACGCTTTGGGGCAGCAGCGCGCTGGCGGTCTCCCCCGCCACCAGCTGCAGGGTATCCTTTTTCCAGGCGTACATCAGATCGACCTCTGTCATCAGGTCTCCCTGGGCCGCCACCGTCTTTTTCTTCAGATCCACCAGAGCCCAGCGAAACAGCTCTCTGGCGTCCACCATCTCCCCGTGAAATCCGGTGGGCTCTCCCTCTTCGTCCACATAGGGGCTTCCCAGGGCCACCGCCACATAGGTGTAGCCGTCAGCCGTGGCGGAGGCCACGATGCAGTAGCCGGATTCATTCAGCGACCCTGTTTTGATACCGGTGGTATAGGTGTAAAAATATCTTCCCTCGTCTTCGTACTGGGAAAACATTTTGTTGGTGGAGTAAGCGGTGGGCGGGTCGCTTCGTATATTCGTGGGCGCCAGGTCATAGGCCTGCGTGCTGGTGATCTCCGTAAAATTGGGCAGGCTCATGGCATAGCGGGTGATCTTATACAGATCTCTCGCCGTGGAATAATGGTTTTCATTGTGCAGGCCGTGGGCATTGGTAAAGTGGGTATTTTCACAGCCCAGCTCCTGGGCCTTCCGGTTCATCAGACGCACAAAAAAGCTGTCGCTGTAGTTGGTGGGGTCCTGTACCGGGTCGTTCCCCCCCTCCGGAGGGTTCGAGCTTCCCCCCTCAGAAGAAGCGCCCGCCCCGGAAGAGCTCGGAGAGCTTTCCCCTCCCGAACTGCCGGAATGGGCTGCCGAAGCGGCGGGGGCCTGAAGGTCTTCCCGGTCTTTTCCTCCGGGCACGGCGTTGCCCTCCTGGCTGTCCGTGATCTTCCCCTGGCGGTAAAGCTCGTCCACATATTTTGCCAGCGTCAACGCGGCGTCGTTCCCGGAAGGGACCATCATCAGGTAGAGAAGCTGCAAACCGGTCAGCTCCTCGCCCGGCTGGATCCCCGCCTCGGAGCTGTAGGTGCCCTCCAGCTCATCCACTACGGAATCCGGCACCGTGATGACAGTATTTTCAATATCCGGAATGGTCTCATAGGCCACGATATACGACATGATCTTGGTAAGCGACGCCATGGGAAGCGGCTCATCCGGATTCATTGCATAGGCCACCGCATCCGTGTCCAGATTCACAAGGAACAGGGATTTGCAGTGAGGCCCGCCGTCCTCTTCCTTCCAGGTATAGGGAAACCCTTCGGCGCGGGCGGTAAAAAAGGTGGAAAACAAAACGGAAACGGCCAATAAAAAAGCCGTGAATCTCTTTTTTTTCATCATGTACTCTCCCGAAGATTTGTGTTACAATTTCAGTATACTGTAAATTGGGAAAAAAGGAAAGTCTCTATTTCTTAACTTTTTCCTACAGGGAGGCCTTTTCTTGAAGCTTTTTCACACATCCGACTGGCACCTGGGCCGCATGCTTTACGGCAAAAGCCTGATTGGGGATCAGGAATACTTTCTCGAGCGCGTTTTTCTTCCCGCCGTGAAGCGGGAGAAGCCGGCCTGCGTGATCCTTTCCGGAGACGTTTACGACCGGCAGATCGCCCCGCCGGAGGCCATCCGCCTGTTTGACCGCACGCTTTCTTCTCTCACGGAGCTCTCCTGCAGAGTGGCGGTCATCTCCGGCAATCACGACAGCCGGGAGCGCATGGCGATCTTGAAAGGGGCTCTGAAAAAAAGCGGGGTCTATTTTTCCACAGAGCTTTCCGATGTGTTCTCCCCTCTCGTTCTGGAGGAGGCGGGAGAGAAAGCCCAGCTTTTTTTGCTGCCCTATTTCGACCCTGCCGAGATCAGGGACTATTTTTCAGACGATTCCCTCAGGGGGGAAGGCGCCTGCATGAAACGGCTGATCGACGAGATCACGCCCCTGTTTCTTCCGGACCACGCCCATATTCTGGTGTGCCACTGCTTCGCGGCCGGCTCCCTCTCCTCCGATTCGGAAAGCACCCTTTTTGCCGGTGGGGCCGGAGAAGTGCCTCCCGCGCTTTTTGAGCCCTTCGACTACGTGGCCTTGGGCCACCTTCACGGCCCCCAAAGGGCGGGAGAAAAGGGAAGGTACTCCGGCTCTCCTTTGAAGTATTCTGTGGACGAGGCCTCTCAGAAGAAGTCCTTCGTCCTGCTCACCTTACAGGACGGCGTCATAGAGCAGGAGCAGGTCCCCATCGTCCCCCTGCGGGATGTGAAAAGGCTGTCCGGGCTTTTTGAGGAGCTGATCCAAAGGGAAACGCCTCTGGAAGACTATGTGGAGCTTATTTTGGAGGACAAGTCTCCCGTGCTTTTGGCGGCGCAGCGGCTTTCTCCTTATTATCCCAACCTTCTGGCCGTGAGAAACTCCTGGAGCAGCGCCCAGGGAACGGACCGGGCAAAGAAGCTTAAAAATCAGGATGAGCTCACCATCTTCCGCTCTTTTCTGCGGGATGTGTGCAATTTCTCTCCCGATGAGGAGGAGGAGGCCCTTTTCAAAGAGCTTTTGGAGGAGGTGCGAAATCCATGAGGCCCCTGCGTCTTTTTCTGGAATCCTTCGGCCCCTATCGAAACCCCACAGAGCTGGACTTTACCCTTTTGCGGGACAACCCTCTGCTCCTCATCACCGGCCCCACCGGAGGCGGGAAAACCGCCCTGCTGGACGCCATGAGCTTTGCCCTTTATTGCCGGGCTACCGGGGGAAGGAGAAGCTTTGCCGCCATGCGCTGCTCGTCATCGCCGGAGGAAAGCCCCACCACGGTGGAATTTGACTTTTCCCTTTTGGGAAAAACCTATCGATTCCGCCGGAGCCTCAGCGTTCGGGTAAACCGGAATACCGGGGAGCGCCGCCTGAAGGATACCCACGAGTGCTTTGTCAGGGAAGAGGAGGGCTTTACCCTCCTGGAAAGCGGCAGTGAAAGCGCCGTGAGAAAAAAGGCCGAAGAGCTTCTGCACCTTTCCTGCGAGCAGTTCTCCCAGGTGGTGGTGCTGCCTCAGGGAGAGTTTCTTCGTCTGCTCCGGGCCGGCTCCCGGGAGAAGGGAGAGATTCTGGAGACCCTGTTTTCCGCGGGGCTCTGGCGGGAGCTGATGGAAAGCTTCTCCACGCGCTTAAGAGCCTTGGAAAACGATGTCACCAAGCTTTCCGCCAAGAGAGATTCCCTTCTGTCCCAGGCGGAGCTTTCCTCCTGTGAGGAGCTTTCAGAAGCTCTGAAAGCCCTTGTCAAAAAGGAGGAAGCCCGCCGGAAGGAGGCAGAGGCTCTGCAAAAGGAGCTTCGGGAAAAGGAAAAGCTTCTGCGCCTGCTGGAAGAGTTTGAACGAAAGAAAACGGCTTTGGAAAAGGCGCAGGCCACGGCCCGGGAAAGCGGGAAAAAGCTTAAAGGCCTGCAGGACGCCGCCGTTCTCACCGAAGAAAAACGCAAAAAGGTCCAGGCTCTCCGGCAGCAGGCCGTTTGTGCCGCCAGAGAGTCCGCCGCTGTGCAGAAGCAGCGGGAGGAATGGGAGCGGCTTCAGGAGCAGAAGAAAAAGGCAGAGGAATTGAGCCTTCAGCTCAAGGCGGAAGAAAAGGCCCTGGAAAAGCAGCGGGAGCTTGGAAAAGAGCTTTCCGGGCGGCTTTCCACGGGCGAGAGCTTTGTCCATCAGGCCCAGGAAAGCGCCGCTTTGCTTCCCGCCCTTCTGGAGGAAGAGGGAAGGCTGCAATCGATCCTTTCAGCCTTTTCAGAGCTTGACGCCCTCGGGAAGAGCCGTGAGGAAACACAGAGAGCGCTGAGAGAACAGGAAAAGCGGGTACAGGCAAAAAAGCTGCTGGCCGATACCCTCAGTGAGAGGCTGGCCTCAGCAGAGGCCATCCTGCGGGGAAACTCCGCCCTGGCCCTCTCTCACAGCTTGAAGCCCGGCGAGCCCTGCCCCGTATGCGGCGCTTTAGAGCATCCTCATCCCGCCTCAGGCGCCGAGCAGGCTTTGGAGCCCGGCGCAATCGAGCTTTTGCGCGAGGAGGAGCAAAACGCCCGGCAGGAGGCTTTAAAGGCCATCTCCCGCCACGGGGTGCTGGCGGAAAGCGCCGCCAAGGCGAAAGAGCAGGAGGAAAAGCAGCAAACCGTCACGCAGGGTTTTGCGATCTCCCGGGAGCAGGCGGAAAAAAAGGCGGAGGAAAACAGATCTCTTCTGGAAACCCACAGGACTGCCGCGGGAAAGCTTTCCGCCGCCAGAGAAAAGCTTCTCATACTCCGGCAGGAGAAGGAAAAGCAAGACGCCCTGGAGCAGGAGATCACCCTTCGGGCCGCCGGCTTGAAGGCTTCCCACAAGGAGGCTTACGAGGCCTTTGTACAGGCACAGCAGGAGCATCCGTTAAACGGCGAGGCCCTCAGCAGGCTGATGAGCGAAAAGCAGCAGGAATACCGGCGTCTGGAGCAGGAGGCCGAGGCCCTTCAAAAGGAGTGCGAGCAGGAGGTGGCGTCTCTCAAGGCCGCGCAGGAGGAGGAGCGCCGCGCGAAGGAAGAGGAAAAGGCGGCGCAGGCGGAGTTTTCCGCCCTCTCCCCTTCCTGGGAAACCCCGCCTGAGCTTGCGGCTCTTTACCGGGAAACACAGGAGAAACGAGAGGCGTCTCTCGCCTTTTCCGAGGAGCTGGGGGAACTGAAAAACAGGATCTCTGTTTTGCAAGTTAGCCTCGCCGCCCTGAAGGAGGTGGAGGAGAAGCTTCAAAAGGCCGAAGCCCTTCACCGCCGCGCCGCGCGGCTCTCCCATTCCCTCTCCGGGACAAACGCCTTTAAGACCCCCATCCTCCAATATGTGCTCAGCATCATGCTGGACGAGGTGCTGGAAAGCTCCAACCGCTTTTTCGACACTCTGAGCCGGGGGCGCTATGCCCTGAGAAGGATGGAGGGGCCAAAATCGGGCCATTCGCTGGGGGGCCTTGACATCGAGGTGCTGGACGGCTCTTCCATGCTGCCCCGCTCCATCGAGACCCTCTCCGGAGGCGAGCAGTTTTTAGCTTCCCTGTCCCTGGCCTTCGGCCTTTCCGACGTGGTGCAGAGCCATTCGGGGGCAGTACATCTCGACTCTATTTTCATTGACGAGGGCTTCGGCTCTCTGGACACGGAAACCCTGAACACGGCTATGAAGGCCCTTGCCATGATCCAGGGAAGCGGCAAGCTGGTGGGCGTGATCTCCCATGTATCTGAGCTTCGGGGAAGGATCGGCGCCTGCATTGAGGTAAGCCGGGACAGCTCCGGCTCCTCAAAAGCTGCGATCAAATGCTGATAAATGAATGAAATCGGAAAGGAATCGCGCATATGAAGGTCACTTTTATCTTTCACAGCTCCTATCTCGTTGAGCTCTCTCACTGCTATCTGCTGTTTGACTATTACGAGGGAGAGCTTCCTCCCCTTTCGCCGGAAAAGCCCCTGTATGTGTTGGCAAGCCACAGCCACCCGGACCATTTCTCCCCGGCGGTCTTCTCCCTTCCCGCCCCCGGGCAGAAGGCTTTCTTCCTGCTGTCAGACGACATCTTTGAACGCCGGGTGCCGGAGAAATGGAAAAGCCATACGCTGATGGCTGCCCCTCGCCGCTCTTACCAAATAGGAGACCTTACCTGCTCCACTCTGCGCTCTACCGACCAGGGCGCCGCCTTTTTAGTGCAGTGCGAAGGGAAGCTTTTCTACCACGCCGGAGACCTGAACTGCTGGGCGTGGGACAGCGCCCCCGCCTATCAGCGGGAGGCCATGAAGGAAGCCTATCGGGAAGAGCTTTCCCTGCTTGTCGGAAAGGAGATTTTCGCCGCCTTTGTCCCCTTAGACCCCCGCCTGGAAGGAAGCTATGCTCTGGGCATGAAATACTTTTTGGAAACCGCCAGGGCAAGCCACGTATTTCCCATGCACATGTGGGAGGACTACAGCGTGGTGCCCCGCCTGAAGGCGGACCCCGCCTTTTCTCCCTGGGCGCCGCTGATCATGGATGTTTCCAGGCCGGGACAAAGCTTTTGCCTGTGATCCGGTAAGCGGCACGGATTTTAGTCGTTGGATGTTAGATATTAGTTGTTAGATAAGGTCAAGGGAAAGGGTCCTTGCCCTTCTCCTTGGTAGTTGTTAGCTGTTAGATATTAGCCGTTAGATAAGGTCTTGGCTCCCTCTGAGGAGGGAGCTGTCAGCCGATAGGCTGACTGAGGGAGAGATAACGAAAGCTCATTTCTTTTTCAAAGGCCTTGCAAAAAATAAAACTTTTAGAAATCTCTCCCTCTTCATCCCTCATCAGAGGGAGGCAAAGGGAAAGGCCCCGCTCTTTTCCTTGCTCTTCTCTAACCACTAACGACTGAAACTGACAACTGATGCTTGCCCTCTCCGTCATGGCTCCGCCATGCCACCGTCTCGCCTGCCGACTCGGTTGCTGTGCCCCAGTGGGGCACGCCCAGCAACGACCGGAGCGGAAGCGTAGAACGGGTCAGAACGATTGCCACTGGCAATCTTCCCCCCACCGGGGCGTACTCACCCTCCTCAGAGGGAGCCAAGTCTAACAACTAACAACTAATATCTAACAACTACCAAGAGGGAGCCAAGTCTAATAACTAATATCTAATATCTAACAACTAAAAACCCCCGAACCTTCGGCGGGCTTGCCGGGGTCCGGGGGCTATGAAAAAGAGGGTTATTGATAGAGGATCTCCATTGGCACACGCAGGGCGCGGGCAATGGCGTAAAGCTCTTTGTACAGATCGGAAGCGCTGCTTGTCAGAAGCTCATGGAGGCGGTCCTCCGGGATCCTGGTCTGGAAAGCAAGCTCTTCCAGAGACATTCCCATTCGGGCCATATAATCGGATATGGCGGGAGCCATCGCCAGAGTGCCGGAAGCCGCCGCATTTTCCGCGATCTCGACTTTGATCTCTTCCGCTTCCGGGCTCGCGTTCAGCTCCGGGTGGGCCTTCAGGTACTCTTTCAGCGTCGATCCGGTGGCCTTCTTAAAGGGGGCGTAGCTGGGCAGCCCATTTTGCGTTCTCATATCCTTGAGCTGAGGAAGCCGCCCGTTTTTCTTCACAAACTTGGCCATTTGCCGGTCTATCAGCTCCGGCGTATACTGATGCGGCCGCTTTGACGCCTTTTTCCTCTTTTTCGCCGGGAATTTTGACTTATAGTACGCCTGGGGCGTCATCCCCAGCTGCCGCTTGATGGTGTGGTATACCGGCCATTCGCCGCCGCTTTGAATTTCCTCCATTGTGGGAGCTCTCCCATGGGCGGAAATAAAAGCGTCCAGCATGGCTTCAATGGATTCCTTTGTATAGCGCTTCACAATGATCCCTCCTGATTTGCTTGCTGATGATCGTATAGCTCTATTATACATATTTTTTTAAAGTTTTCAACTCTTACTCGTTTTCAAGACGGCTGCGCGCGGCACAGAGCCCAGACGCCTGAAAGCCGCCCCCTGCTTATCAGGGGGCGGCTTGTCTCATATCCGGCATCTGACCGCTATTCTCCTGGATCACTCCTGTACGTTGATGATCACCTTCATGGTGGTTTCCCGGTTTTCATCGATATACTCGTAGGCCTTCAGGTATTCCCGGAAGGGGAAGTGCTTAGAGATCAGAGGCTTGAGTTGCACCTTCTGCTCTTTCACCAGCTCGATGGCCTTCACATAGTCCTCATTGCGGTACATCATGGAGGTGTTGAGGTCCAGCTCGTGGTCGTTGAGCACGGCCAGGTCCAGGTCGCCCCTGGAGGCGAACACCGCCACCAGAATGATGGTGCTGCCCTTTCTCGCGTACTCGATGGCCTGCCCCATGGTGGTGTTATTTCCGGCGCAGTCGTAGATCACATCCGCCTTGTCCGGGCCGAAGGCGGAAAGCAGCGCCTCGCCGAAATCCTGCTCTCTGGTATTGACGCAGAAATCGATCCCGCACTCCTTCGCTTTACCCAGGCGCACGTCGCTGATATCCGTGATCAGCACGCTTTCGGCGCCCATGCCCTTGGCGGTCTGAGCCACCAGGATGCCGATGGGGCCCGCGCCCAGCACGGCGATCTTCTGCCCCGTCACATCTCCCGCCCGGCGCACCGCGTGAACGGCCACCGCCAGAGGCTCGATCATGGCGCCCTCGTCAAAGCTCATCTCCTCAGGCAGCAGGGTCACCTTTTTCGCGTCCACCGCGAAATAGTGGGAGGCGACTCCGGTGGTCTGGAACCCCATCACCTTCAACTCCTCGCAGAGGTTATATTTCCCGTGGCGGCAGGGATGGCATTTTCCGCACACCACCTGAGGCTGAATGGTCACCTTCTGGCCGATCCGGAATTGTTCCACGCCCTCTCCCAGCGCGGCGATCTCCCCGGACACCTCATGTCCCTGGGTGATGGGATATTTGGTAAAGGGATGCTCGCCATGATACACATGGATATCGGACCCGCATACGCCGATCTTCTGGATCTTCACCAGCACCTCGCCCTTTTGAGGGACCGGCGTTTCCACCTCCCGGAACTCGATTTTCCCCGGAGCTGTCATCACTTGCTGAAGCATTTGGTTCTCCTCCTGTATTTTTATTCTTTCTTCTCCCGAAAGCTCCAACCTCCCACAGGCGGCGCACTTTTTGCGGTTTTCCCCGCGGCAGGCTGCTTTTAAGGCTATTATACCTGGATTATCAGAAATTTTCTACCGTTTTTTCCGGATCTGCTCCTTTGAAAAAGCCTCCGTGTGAATTTTTATTCATCCATTTTCACAAAGTTTTCCGGTTATCCACCGTGTAATTCGCTTTTTTCCCACTTGAAAAGCGCTGAAAAGGATGTATAATAAACTGCGTAATATGAATTTTATTTCATTTTCGCATTTCAAAACAAAGGAGAAAACCAATCATGAAAAAAATTGCACTGCTTTTATCTGCCCTGCTCCTGCTGGGCACGCTGTTCGCCGGCTGCGGCGGAGATTCCGGCAGTTCTGCCGCTTCCACTGAGGAAAAAACTTCCAGCAGCTCCGCTGCTTCCACCGCCGAAGGAAATTCCGCCGACTCCACTGTTCCCACCGCGGAAAAGGGAAAGCTGCATATGTCCACCAACGCCGCCTTCCCTCCCTACGAGATGGTCAAGGACGACGGCAGCTTTGAAGGGATCGATGTTGAGGTGGCCGACGCCATCGCCAAGAAGCTGGGCCTGGAACTGGTAGTGGACGACATGGACTTCACCGCCGCCCTCACCGCCGCTCAGAACGGACAGAGCGACATCGTCATGGCCGGCGTTACCGTGAACGAAGAGCGCAAGGCGGTCCTGGACTTCACGGATTCCTACGCCACAGGCGTGCAGGTGGTCATCGTGAAAGAGGGTTCCGATGTGACCATGGACAACCTGGGTGAGAAGATGATCGGCTGCCAGAAGGGCACCACCGGCTATATCTACGCTTCCGATACCCCGGAGAACGGCGGCTACGGCGAAGACCATGTGATCGCCTATGACAACGGCGCCATGGCGGTCGAGGCCCTGAAGGGCGGACAGATCGACTGCGTGATCATCGACAACGAGCCTGCCAAGGCCTATGTAGAAGCCAACGAGGGCCTCACCCTGCTGGAAGGCGACTGGGTCACCGAGGATTACGCCATCGGCGTCAAGAAGGGCAACACCGAGCTTTTAAACGCGGTCAACGGCGCGCTGAAGGAGCTGATCGCGGACGGCAGCGTGAAGAAGATCGTCGACAAGTATATCACCGCCAAATAAGAAACCGGAAGGCCAGCCGGGGCGTCATAACAACGGCTGAAAAAAGCGCGGTTTTCCGGTCTTCCAGACAGGAGACGCGGGCCAAAAATGGCACGGCAGGCGGTTTTTCCACGGGGCTGCTGCAAAACGGAACGGTTTGCGGCAGCCCCGTGTTCCCACTGTACCGCCGTAAAACACAGGAGGAGGGAGCCTCTCCATGGAAAAGTTCTGGGCCGACTTTGTTGAAAAATTTAATATGGCCTTTATCACGGGGGACCGTTGGAAGCTCTATTTGCAGGGCATGGGCACCACCTTGGAGCTGACGGTCACCGCCCTGGTGATCGGCGTGTTCCTGGGGATCGTGGTGGCAGTTGTCCGCGTCGCTCACGACCAGCAGAATCCCGGCAGGCACAACCCCATTCTGGGAGTGATCAACGCCCTGTGCAAGCTGTATACCACGGTGATCCG
Source organism: uncultured Acutalibacter sp. (assembly GCA_964565505.1). Lineage (GTDB taxonomy): Bacteria > Bacillota > Clostridia > Oscillospirales > Acutalibacteraceae > Acutalibacter. The sequence continues at coordinate 22,700 of CAZMFF010000042.1, forward strand.
CGGCACGCCCATGCTGGTACAGCTGCTCATCTGGGGCTTTGTTATTTTCAAGACCAGCCGCAACCGTTTTCTCGTGGGTATGCTGGGGCTGGGCATCAACTCCGGCGCCTATGTGGCGGAGATCGTCCGGGGAGGGCTGATGAGCGTGGACGCGGGGCAGTCTGAAGCCGGGCGTTCCCTGGGCCTTGGGTATCTTCACACCATGCTCTATATCGTGATCCCCCAGGCCTTCAAAAACATTCTGCCCGCCCTGGGCAATGAGTTCATCGTCCTTTTCAAGGACACCTCCCTGGTCGCCTCCATCGGCGCCGCGGAGATCCTCTATTACGCCGAGGCGGTAGGCGCTAAAACCTACGAGTATATGTTCCCCTATATCGGCACCGCCGTAATGTACCTTTTGTTCTGTATCCTCTTCACCTGGCTTCAGGGAAAACTGGAAAGGAGGCTGAGGCAAAGTGATAGACATTAAAGATCTTTCCAAATCCTTCGGCGACCATCAGGTGCTCAAGGGGATCAACGAACATATTGAAAAGGGAGAAAAGGTGGCGGTGATCGGCCCTTCCGGCAGCGGAAAATCCACCTTTCTCAGATGCCTGAACCTTTTAGAGCAGCCCACCGGCGGGACCATCACCTTTGAGGGCGTGGACATCACAGACCCCAAAAACGATATCAACCGCCTGCGGGCCAGGATGGGCATGGTGTTCCAGCAGTTTAACCTCTTTCCCCATCTGTCCGTCCGGGAGAACATCAAGCTTGCCCCTGTTAAGCTCAAGCTGATGACAAAAAGTGAGGCCGATCAAAAGGCGCTGGAGCTTTTAAAGCGGGTAGGGCTGCCTGACAAGGCAGACGCCTATCCCAAGCAGCTTTCCGGCGGCCAGCAGCAGCGCATCGCCATCGCCAGAGCATTGGCCATGAACCCGGACGTGATGCTCTTTGACGAGCCCACCTCCGCTTTGGACCCGGAAATGGTGGGAGAGGTGCTGGAGATCATGAAGGAGCTGGCGGACGACGGCATGACCATGGTCGTGGTGACCCATGAGATGGGCTTTGCCCGCTCCGTTGCCACCCGGGTGCTCTTTATGGACGAGGGCGTGGTTGCAGAGCAGAACGCGCCGGAGGAATTTTTCGCCCATCCTCAGAACCCCCGCCTTAAGGAATTTCTCTCCAAGGTGCTGTAAGGCTTTTTCAAAAAAATGTATACGCAGCGTTCTCCACTGCGGTTTCCGCAGCAGAGAACGCTGCGCTGCAAAAAAAGGAACTGCTTATCTAGCAGTTCCTTTTCATTTTCGTTTTAAGTGCAGCGGCTCGTATTTTTGCCGGATATGAAGAAGCTTAATGAGCTTCTCCCCCTTGGGAAGCGCCGCCACGTCGTCATAGGTCACCGCCCGGAACAGCACCGCGCACACCATGTAAAGCAGCACTGCTGTCAGGATGGAGGGGAACAGGGCAAGCTTCGGGTCAAGCCAGATACACAGCCCCCGGTACAGCCCATAGGAGCCGGCTCCCATCACCGCGGCGGAGAGCAGCAGCGGAGCGCTCATCAGGAAAAAGCTCTCTAAATTGGGAACGCTTCTTCGCATCACAATGAGGTTCAATATCATGATGATCCCATAGGACACCACCGTGCTCAAAGCGGAGCCCATCACATTGATCTCCGGGATCCCGATGAGAACATAGGAGAGCACCACCTTTATCACACCGCCGACGGCCATATTCACCACCGGGATCGTGGGCCTGCCCGCCGCCTGTAAAATGGCGTTGGTGGTGAAGAGCGTGCTGTTGAAGACAATGGCGATGCTGAGCACAGAAAGAAGGGGGGCAGTCCGGGCGGCGGTTTCCGGCTGATTGAACAGCAGCACCCGGCAGATGGGGTCTGAAAACAGGAACATTCCCACGGTGGCGGGAATGGAGATCAGCAGCGTCACCCGCATGGAGGTATTGGAAATATGGTCCGCTTCCCGGAAGTTTTTCGAGGCGAGAGCCCCGGCGAGCGCAGGCAGAAGGCTGGTGGCCACAGGCACTACAAAGGCGCCCGGAAGATCGAAAAATTTTCTTGCGTGGCCCAGAATTCCCCGCAGGTCGTCTGCCAGCTCCTGAGAATAGCCCAGCCCCTCCTGCAGGCGGTTCATCAGCACCACGGTGTCCACCGTATCCAAAAGGCTCAAAAAGCAGGAGCCCAGGGTGATGGGCACGGCGAACAGGATAAGGCTTCTCAGCATGGAGGAGCGGGATTCTCCGGAGGCGCCTGCGTCCGGCAGATCTTTATCCTTGCTTCGCTGCCTGAGTTTATAGACCGTCAGATAAAGGGTCCCCAGCCCGGCGCTGATGGAAACGCCCAGAATGGCCCCAACGGCGGCCCAGTCGTCAGAGTCGTACCGCCTGAGGATATACACTGCCAGGCCAACGCCGATCAAAACCTTGGTCACCGCCTCGATGGTCTGAGAGACGGCGGTAGGCGTCATATTGGACCGGCCCTGAAAATAGCCCCGCAAGGCCGACATGACCGAGATGAAAAACATGGTGGGCGAAAGGGCCATGATGGCATAGGCGGAGCCCGGACTTCCCATCCAGGCGGCAATGGCGTGAGAGCCGAAAAACATCACCAGGCACCCCACCACGCCGATGCCGAAAAACAGCCAGAAGGCCACAGCGAATACCCGGTCCGCCTCTTTCCGGCGGCCCTGGGAATAGGCAGCCCCCACCATGCGGGATACCGCCACCGGCAGCCCGGCAGTGGAAAGCATCAAAAACATGCCGAAAATATCATAGGCATTGTAAAAGTAGGACATGCTTTCCGTGCTGATGAGATTGGCTAAAGGGAAAGAAAACAACAGCCCCAACACCTTCACAAGCAGCGTGGAGGCGGTGAGGATGACTGCACCTTTGATAAAGCTTTGTTTCTTTTCCTTCGGCATAAGCTCTCCCAACCGTGTTTTTTAAGGCCGCAGCCCTATAACTGATTGTTCCATTATATACCAATGGGCTTGGCCCGTCAATTTTTAGTCTCTGCGAAAAAGGAAAAAACATTCCGGGGGAGATAGTTGTTAGATATTAGATGTTAGATGTTAGATGTTAGACAAGGTCAAGGGAAAGGGCACCTCTTGGCTCCCTCTGACGAGGGCGCTGGTCGCCGGTGGCGACCGTCTAGCGCTGAC
>CAZMFF010000043.1:0-24991 GCA_964565505.1 uncultured Acutalibacter sp.
TGGAGCTGGTGGACGGACTTCTCTCGCCTACCGGCTCGGTCAGCGCTGAACGATCTCCACCGGAGATCAGCGCCCCCCGGCCTGCTGATTACAAACCAGCCGCTCTAACGATGGAGCTGGTGGACGGACTTGAACCCCCGACCTGCTGATTACAAATCAGCTGCTCTACCAACTGAGCTACACCAGCAAGACTTTTTTGCGCTTGATTATTATATCCTGTTCCGCAAAAAAAGTCAAGCAGAGATTTTTGAGTTTATCTCAATTTTTTACCGGCCCACAATTTTCTGCAGCGCCTCAAACACATCCGGATTTCCCGCAAGCAGCGGCTGTGTCCGATCAAAGCTAAGTGTGCGGGGCGCTATCGTCCCGATCTTCCCTCCCGCTTCGGAAATGATCACCGCGGAGGCCGCATAATCCCAGGGAGAAAGCTGACCTTCATAGAAGCCGTCGCAGCGGCCGCAGGCCACATAGCAAAGGTCCAGCGCAGCAGAGCCGGAGCGGCGGATATCTCCGCAGTGAAGGAAAATCTCCTTTACTACCCGGAAGGTCTCCTCTGCCAGGTCCCGGCAATACGGAGAGGAGCCAAACAGCACCAGCGCTTTTTCCATGGGAAGCTCTGTAACATGGATCCTCTCGCCATCCCGGTAAGCTCCTTCTCCTAAAAGAGCGGAGAAGGTCTCGTCTGCAAAGGGATTATACACTACGCCCAACACGGCCTGCCCGTCTTTCACAAGCCCGATAGAGATCGCAGAATGGTTGTATCCGCGCATAAAATTGGTAGTGCCGTCAATGGGGTCGATGACCCAGTTATACCCCGGCATCATTTTATTCTCTTTTTGCTCTTCCGCAAAAAAGTGAGCGTCTGGAAGAAGAGGAGCAAGCTCTTTAAGGCAAAACTGTTGAGAGGCAAGGTCTGCCTCTGTGACAAAATTCGCATGTCCTTCCTTGGTATATACCTCCGGATGCTTCATGGAAAGCACCAGCTCTCCGGCTCCTTTCGCCACTGCTTCCACGGCTTTCAGCAAAGTCTTCCCATCTTTGATCGTTTCCATAGGTCCTTCCCCCTGAAAAATTCACATTTCATATTCCATAGGTTTCCTGAGTCATGATACTCCAAGTTTTTCCATTTGGCAAGAAAAAAAGAAAGGCCGCAGCTCACGGCCCTTCCAAAAGGAGGGAATGAAGAAGAAACAAAAGAGCTTCTCTTGTTATGACATGCTTTAGTCTATTCCCTCATTGTGATGAGAATCTGAGGATCGCCTGATTGTTTTCGGAAAATGAAAACTCTACTCCCGATTTCTCAAGCCCTTAGGATAACGGTTTTTCAGCCGCCCTCCGGAGGCCTTTCCAAAACCGGTAACAACGCCCTGTACGCACACCGCCGCATATCCCTTCCCTTCAAAGGGGATCTCCTCCCCTCTTAAAAAGGCCTCCAGTTCTTGAGAGGAAGCGGAAAAGTCTACAGTCTGCCTGCACTCCTCCTTCAGACGGCTCATGAAAAGCCCGTGGGCGGGTTCTACCCGGTCCCCGCGCTGTTCCCCCAATTCCACGCCTACCCGCAAAACTCCCAGCCTTGAGAATTCCGGAAGGCCCTCGGGCGCCTGAAAGAACTTGTCTCCATCGGAAAGGATCCTTTCCGAAAGCTCGGAAGAGAAGATTTCCCCATACCACTGTGCAAGCTTTTCCGCCTTTTTCGCCGGAAGAAATGCACTGCAAGGCTTTCCTGAAAAGGAGTTTTCTCCCGCCCGGCGAAGCCTCGCCGCAAAATGCCCCTCTCCCCCATCCATGGGATAGATCCGTATCCCGGAAACGCCCAGCAGCGCCGGCCTTCCAAAGCTTACCTCTACAGGGTCAGGTGAAAATTCCGGATGGGCCTTTAAGAAATTCAGGACTGCTCTCTCGTTCTCTTCCGGCGAGAATGTGCAGGTAGAATACACTAAAATCCCGCCCTCCCGGACCGCCATAGCCGCACAGTCCAAAATACTCATCTGCCGCCTTGCGCAGGCTTCCGCGCTTTCCGGAGTCCATTGAGCGACCGCCTCCGGGTCCTTCCGAAACATTCCCTCTCCGGAACAGGGCGCGTCCACCAAAACCCTGTCAAAAAAGCCCTGAAGCTTTTCGCAAAGCGCCTTGGGATGGCAGGAGGATATCACGCTGTTTCTCACTCCAAGCCGTTCCAGATTGGATAGAAGCACCGCGGCGCGAGAGCGGACGATCTCATTGGACCATAAAAGGCCCTTTCCCTTTAATAGGGCCGCGATCTGTCCTGACTTTCCCCCAGGGGCGGCGCAGAGATCCAAAATTTTTTCCCCGGGCTCTGGGGCCAACACCGTGACAGCACAAGATGCAGACGGTTCCTGGGCATAAAACATCCCGCTGTGATGGGCAGGGAGCTTTCCCACCTTCTCTCCCGGGCCGTAAAAGGAATCCGGAGAAAAGGGAGCCGGAAAAATTTCAAACGGGAGAGATTCCTTTAAAGTGGGAAGCGTGCATTTGAGCGAATTGAGGCGAACGCCCCGGAAGGGCGGCGCCGAAAAGCTTTCTCGGAAAGCTTCCCACTCTTCTCCCAACAGCTCCTGCATCCTTTTTTGAAACTCTAAGGGCAGCTCCATTCAAATCTCCCTCCCGTTTAAAATTTTCTAAAAATTCCCGGCATAATTGCCCCGAACCCGCAAAAACTAGAATCGGAAAGGGGCGATAATCATGAGCCAGAACCAAAACAATCAGAATAAGTCTAACCAGAACTCCAAGAATTCTCAGAACCGGCAGCAGTCCGGCCAGAACCGTTCTCAGAATCAGAGCCAGAACTCCAAGGAGAACGACCAGAACTACGACAACCGGAAATTCGATTCCGAAGAGAATTCCCAGTTCTAAAGGGTACGGCAGAACGGGCCAGGTAAGCCACGGTTTACCTGGCCCGTTTCCTTTTTTTCACCCTGGAATATACCGATCATCTATCCTCTGTCTTTTCTTTTTTCAAACCCTTGATCAGTTCCTTTAAGGGCTTGTCATCAGAACGAACGGGGCGGAAGCCTTCTCCGGCGATCTCACCGGCATCCCCTACGATCACAAAAGCATTGGGGTCTGTTTCCCGGATGATGGCGTGGATCTGATACACTTCGAAGCGGCGCACCGCGCAGAGCAGCGTTTCCCCCGGATCCTTGGAATATCCCCCTTTGGAATCCAGGTAGGTCACGCCGCGGTCCAGCTCTTTTAAGATCCGGTCTCCGATCTCCCGCACCCGGGGAGACATTACAAAGAAAAGCTTTCCCGTGCCCACATCTGTGCCGTAGAGGATCGCATCGATGATCGAGGTGGAAACAAAAATAACGATACAGGCATAAACCGCGTTATCGATGCTGCCGAACACAAAGGCGGAGGCGATGACGATAATGCCGTCAATGAAAAGCATCAGCTTGCCCATGGAGAAGTGAGGGAATCTTCTCCCCAGAAGCCGCGCGAGCATATCGGTCCCGCCGGTGGTAGCGCCCCGGATAAAGGTAAGGGAAAGGCCTACCCCTTCACACACGCCGGCAAGAAGCGACACCAGGATCGGGTCGCCCCGATAGACCGGCATAAAACAGGAAAACAAATCAATGGTGACAGACGACAGCGCAATTGCCGCGATGGTTTTCGCAACCAGCTTGTAGCCGATCTCCACCACCGCCCAAAGGATAATTGGGATATTCATCAGCATCACTGCAAGTCCGATGGGCGTGGAAAACAGGTGATTGAGCATGGTGGCAATGCCGGTGATTCCTCCAGGGGCAATTTTGTTGGGCGCTGTAAAAGCGTTTACGGAAACGCTGTATACACAGGCGCCCGCCAGCATAAACAGCAGATCCTTCACAAAGTTTTTCGCTTTTTTCATGGAACGATCATTTCCCTTCATACTGTTTGCAAAGCCTCTGCTTTACTTTATGCAAACGCCCGCTTTCTGCTCTTTAGGATCCCACTGCCAGCAAAAACAATTCCTGTATCCGCTTAAACTCTCCCTTCAAATAAAGCCACCCGAACAAAGCTTCCAGAGCCGTTGCTCCGTGATAGTCCGCTACACTGGCGTTCTTCGGCACATGACCTACATGAGCGTTTCTTCCCCTCAGGCATATGGCCTGCTCTTCAGGGGACAAAAGCGGAAAAAGCTTTTCGGAAAGAACGCGGGCCTGCGTTTCGCACCTTACATACTCCACCGCCCTGCCGTGCAGTTTCTTGACGGGGCAATTTCCCTTTCCCACCAGATACTGCCTAACCAACAGCTCGTACACCCCGTCTCCCAAAAAAGCCAGGGTGAGAGGGCTGAGAAGGTTTGGGTCCTCCTGTGTTTCCGGCTGAAATTCCTGCAAACCGTTTTCCTCCTAATCGCTTTTCTATACTCTCTGCCGTCAAAAGGCTATTCTACAAAGTCAAACTCCAAATCGTAAAGGTTGACAGTATCTCCCTCACAAACTCCGGCCTGCCGCAAAGCGTCGATCACACCTGTATGGATCAGCACCCGCTGAAAATACTGGGCTGAATCGGTGTCGTCAAAATTGATCCCACTGAGGATCTTCAAGAGCCAGGGCGCTTTCACAAAATACACGCCCTCTTCACAGGTGATCTCCACTGCGCCCCGCCCAAGCTCTTCCACCGGCGTCTGCGGCACAGGGTCAGGCTCAAACCGCTTTACGGGAGGAAGCTTAGAGAGCATTTCCAGCGTTCGGTCCATCAATTCCTCCACCCCTTCATGGATCGGAGCCATGATGGGGAAAAATTCCAGACCCTTCCCCTCAATAAACTTCCGGAACTCCTCGATCTGCTCAGCATTTGCCATATCGCATTTGTTCCCCGCCACCAGCATAGGACGCTGGGAGAGCTCCGGATTAAAGCTTTCCAGCTCCCGGTTGATGATTTCAAAGTCCTCTTCAGGGTCTCTCCCCTCGCTTCCGGAAACATCCACCACATGGATCAGCATCCTGCAGCGTTCCACATGACGCAGAAACTGATGCCCCAGGCCCACACCTTTCCAGGCGCCCTCCACCAGTCCCGGAATATCCGCCATGACAAAGGATCTCTTGTCTTGCCGGTTCACAACGCCCAGAACAGGCGTCAGGGTGGTAAAATGATAATTGGCAATATTTGGCTTTGCCTGACTCACCACCGAGATCAAGGTGGACTTTCCCACATTGGGGAACCCCACCAGCCCCACATCTGCCAAAAGCTTCAGCTCCAGCTGTACCTCCAGCTCTTCTCCCGGCGTACCCGGGCGGGAAAAGCGAGGGGTCTGCCTGGTAGGAGTGGCAAAATGGGCATTGCCCCATCCCCCTTTTCCGCCCCTGGCGATCACCTGGGGCTCATCTCCGGAAAGATCCGCCAAAACGCGTCCCGTTTCCGCGTCCTTTACCACTGTCCCCCGGGGAACCGACACCAGAAGATCCGGAGCGCTTTTCCCGGAGCAGCGGTTTCCCCTTCCGTTTTCCCCTCGTTTCGCAACATACTTTCTCTGATAGCGGAAATCGGCCAAGGTGGAAAGATTGTCGTCCACCTGAAAAACCACATTGCCGCCCCGGCCGCCGTCTCCGCCGTCCGGCCCGCCGGAAGCCACATATTTCTCCCGGTGAAAGGCGACGGCCCCGTCCCCTCCGTCACCGGCCTTGAGCTTGATTTTCGCAACATCAATAAACATGAAAACCGCCTCACAACACAAAACCAGCGCAAAAGAAGTCCTTGGCAGCTTCCCGGCGTCCGGTATCGTTTCTCTCTTTTTTCAAACACGATCCTGTTTCCTATAGTCTTTCCCCTTTTGCAGGAAAAGCTCTTTCGTACAAAAAAGCTTCTTCAGACAGTGCCCGAAGAAGCTTTTAAGGTGCTGTATATTCCGGGGGGCTTTGCCTCCGGCTTATCGCAGTTGTTACTGCTCAGCGTAAACGCTGACCTGCTTGCGGTCAGCCCCCAGACGCTCAAACTTCACCTTGCCGTCCACCAGGGCAAACAGCGTGTCGTCAGAGCCGCGGCCTACATTGTTGCCGGGATGGATCTTGGTGCCGCGCTGCTTGACCAGAATATTTCCGGCCAGAACAAACTGGCCGTCCGCCCGCTTTACGCCCAGGCGCTTGGATTCGGAATCGCGGCCGTTCTTCGTGGAGCCCATTCCTTTTTTATGAGCAAAAAGCTGAATATTGATCTTAAGCATGATTTTTCTCTTCCTTCCCTATATTTTCTAAAATGAAACCTCTTGATAATCAACCTGTAAATGTCCGGGATACTGCCCTTCCAGACCGATCAAATGGAGCTTGAGAGCTGATAGGAGATCCCGGCATCTGGGCTCGTCTTTTGGCTCGACTTGAAGGAGCATATCGCCGTCTCGCACCCGCAGAGAAGCAGGGGAAACCTTCAAGATCTCCGTCACGGCATTGGCGATGAGATAAGCGGCTGAGGACACCGCCGCGCACAGGATATCCTCTCCCTCTTCTCCCAGGTCAGAATGACCGGTAATGGAAAACCCCAGCACGCGCCCGTCAGGCTCTGCCAAAAACTCCGCACAGATCATTCAGCCTTGATCGCCTCGATCTGTACTTTAGTATAGGGCTGTCTGTGGCCCATCTTGCGCTTTTCGTTTTTCTTGGGCTTATAGGTAAATACAGTGATTTTCTTTGCCTTTCCGCTCTTGATCACCTTGCCGGTGACCACCGCGCCCTCCACATAAGGAGCGCCGATTTTGGTACCCTCTTCCCCGAATACGGCTACTACAGGGAACTCTACCGTGGCTTCATCGGCAGCATCCAGCTTTTCCACATAGATCACGTCGCCGTACTGGACCTTGTACTGCTTTCCGCCTGTTTCAATTACTGCAAACATTTTCTTGCCTGCCTTTTTCTAGTCTCGCTACTGCCGGGTGGACAGGCCTCCGATCAAACGAAAGGCGTCACTTTCTGCAAAAGGGCATAAAATCCCTGCAACCCACAATAAGCGGCTTATACAGCATACCATACCAACAGGCGTGAAGTCAAGGGCTTTTTCAGGTTTTTGTCTCTTTCTGCGCCGTCTTTCTCCCGGCCTTTCACTCCGGGGCGATACGCCCCGATGGGGCACGCCCAGCAAGGAACTCACCTGCCGGCTCAGACGGGTCAGAACGCTGTCCACCGGACAGCTTCCCCCCTCTCAGTCTCGCTGCGCTCGACAGCGTCTCACCTGCCGGTTCGGTTGCTGCATGCCAGTGGCATGCAGCAACGACCGGAGCGGAAGCGTAGAACGGTGATGAACGGCCTCCCCCGGAGGCCATCACCCCACGGGGGGAGCCAAGTCTAACGACTAATATCTAACATCTAACAACTACCGAAGGGGGGCCAAGTGAGGGGCTGCGAACCATAGGAACCCCTTGCCTCTCTTGGGGCGCGTCCATCAACTAACCCCTCACGGCGATTTAGCCGGTGCAAAAGACGGTTCAGGTTTCGGGATCACTCACGCAGTACCTCATGAGCATGGCGGCAGCCTCAGCGCGGTTGGACTTGCCTTTGGGATCGAGGGTCTGGTTGCCCTTGCCGGAGACGATGCCGTTCTCTACTGCCCAGCATAAGGCAGGCTGGGCAAATCCGCTCACTTTTTCTTTATCCCGGAACCCGGAAAGAGTCCCCTCCGCCGGAGGAGTCCCGGCATACCGGTATAGGATCGCCGCCAGCTCCTGCCGGGTGATCAGGTCGTTGGGCGCAAAGCGCGTGGCGGACTTGCCGTTTACAATGCCCTTTTCCGCCGCCCAGCGGACCGCTTCATAGCAATAGCTTCCCGCCTTTACATCGGTAAAGGCTATGGGAGCCGTGCTTCCCGGTTTCTCCTCCAAGCGCCACAGGATCGTCACGATCATCCCTCTGGTGGTGCCTCCCTTTGGGGAGAAGGTATTCTGGGTGGTGCCGGAGATCAGGCCCTTGCCATAGGCCCAGCTCACCGCCTCATAGTACCAGGCGCCTTCTTTCACATCTGTAAAGGGCAGCTCAGTGGGCGCGGGCGGATCGGGATCCACAGGTCCCGGATCCGGTCCCGGACCAGGGTTGGGACCCGGACCAGGGTTGGGACCCGGACCAGGATCTCCCGGCCCCGGACCGGGACCGGGAGGCGTGGGAGTCGGTGTAGGAGTTGGTGTAGGAGTTGGTGTAGGAGTTGGTGTAGGAGTCACAGTAGGTGTGGGCGTTGGCGAGGGATCCAGCTTCGGAATGGGCTCCCGTTTCAGAATTATCTTGCAGACTTTACACCGCTTCACCCTCTCTCCTTCTCTTGTGGCGGTGGGCGTTGTCCACAGCTCCCATTCTCCGAGAGTATGCTCCCCGGTGGGAATGGCTTTCGTTTCCTGCGCTAGGCACCGGAAGCAGGAACGGATCTCTTCCCCCTCTTTGGTACAGGTGGGTAATCTCGTTTGGTTCCAGACGGTCCAGTCATGCCCCAGGGCAGGGATGGTCTCCTGCTCTTTCAGAACGGTATGACACACGGAACAGCTTGTTCCCTCCGTCAGCCCTGCCTCGGTACAGGTGGCCGCGGCTGCCGGAAGCTTTACCTCTACATGAACATGCATGGGAAGCTCTCTCGTCTCATATCCCCCGCAGCGGGAGCACTCTCTTCGCTCTTCGCCCTTTTCCGTGGTGGTGGGAGCTTTCGATTGCTTCCAGTTTCCCCACACATGACCCTGGAAGGGCATGGGGTTCGTCTGATAGCTGTCTCCGCAGCGAGAACAGGTATGAGTGGTAAACCCGCCCTCTGTACAGGTGGGCGGAGTCACCACTGTCTGGTAGTCGTGACCCAGCTTTTCTTCCAGCACCTCTTTGCACACGGTACAAATTTTGTCGTGAGTGCAATCCGCCGCTGATCTATCCGGTTTGTGGCCCTTGGCCGCTTCCAGCTCTGCACCGCACACGGTGCAGGTCTGGGCATGGGTACAATCTGCCGCTTCCCGGTCCGGGGCGTGACCCTTAGCTTTGACAACAGTGTCCTGAAAACTATCTTTACATCTTTTACAGGTGTGAGTGGTGAAACCATTCTCTGTGCAGGTAGGCGGAATCACTGTGGCCTGGTAGTCATGGCCCAGCTTCTCGGTCTCTTCATCCCGGTAGCTGTCCCGGCACCTGACGCAGACATGAGTAGTATATCCGCCCTCCGTACAGGTGGGAGGAGTTACCACGGCCTGATAGTCGTGCCCTAACTTCTCGGTCTCTTCATCCCGGTAGCTGTCCCGGCACCTTATGCAGACATGGGTAGTATATCCTCCCTCCGTACAGGTGGGGGAAGTCACCATGGCCAGGTAGTCGTGGCCCAGCTTCTCGGTCTCTTCGTCCCGATAGCTATCTTGGCATCTCACACAGGTGTGGGTGGTATATCCGTTCTCCAAACAGGTGGGCGGCGTTACCACGGCCTGATAGCTGTGGCCCAGCCTCTCTGTTTTCAGTTCTTCCAGAGTAACGGAGTTTTTTCCTGAGGCGTCGGAAAAGATCATGCGGCACTTAGAGCAGGTCCAATATTCCCGATGCCCCCCGTCCGTACAGGTGGCTTTCTTTGCTTCTGTTTTTACCAGGCTGTGCACATGGACAGATTCCTCCACCATAACAGTACGAGAAGCGACTGCGGTATTTCCTGCGTGGTCGGTGACGGTATAGATCACCGTATAGGTTCCTGTTTCCTCCGTATTCAGGCCGCCGGTATCGATAGCAAGCTTCCCATTCAGGTTTCCGGCGATAATATCCGGATCCTGATCATCCGTTGCCTCTGCTCCCGCCTCGTGATAGGTATTTCCCACTATGAGGAACTGCGGGTTTTCGCCCTTCAGGGTGATCACGGGAGGCTCCTTGTCGATCCAATCCACTGTGGCCACAGCCGTGCCCGGGTTTCCCGTTCTGTCCTCAAACTCGAAGGTGAAGCTGCCGTTTTCGGTAAAGTTATGGCTCAGGCTTCCCTCGTTGTTTGTGACAGTCACGCTCTCAGAGGGCGTAATGGTAGCAATCACATCTTGATTTGTTATGGCATCGGGAGAGTAGCTGACTGTAGCGGTGGGGATCGTATCGTCCAGAATGGCAACCATGCACAAGGGCTGATAGTTGTGTGGGTTTCCCAAATTAGGCGGCAACGGCTCGACCAGCGTGCCGCGCAGCGCCTGGTATCCCTCTTTGTTGGGCTGATAGTTTTCCCCGTTCCAAGTCACCGGCAGGCTTTCTTTTTCGCCGTCATTTCTGGTTACGATAACATATTTGGGAAGAGGAAGATCTTCAAAAGCGGTTCCCTTGGGTATTCCTTTGATTCGGGAACCGGAAATATGGGAAATAGAATATTGGATTTTAGTCCGTATTCTGACTTTTATCTGAAGATTTTTGGGATTTTTAATCGTGGCCGGCAGGTTTTCAAAGCAGCCTGTTAATTCATAGCTTCCTTCCTTCATCGGATCGTATTCCGGGTTATCTTCTTCCCGCAGCTGATAAGGCGCATATAAAGAGACGCTTGTGCCGTTGGAGGCCGAAAGGGAAAGAAGGATAGCCTGTGTGTCGAGCTCACGATGGACCTCTTCCAGACTGAGGCCTCTTCCCACCTCTAAGTATGTGCCATCTTCCGGGAGCCGGGCAGGAGTGATCCCCATGATTTCATAGGTGACATCTGAACCTGATATTGTGACAGTAATGGGAAACTCGATCTTCTCATAGTTTTCCGCCTCTTCCCCCTGGTAGAGCACAGTGACTTGGTTTTCCCCTGTAGCAAGCGGCTGATCTGGGTTCTTCCAAGCCCAATTCTCCGGCAAGATCAAGGAGGAAAGCTCTGCTCCCGCCGGCGCAGTAATGTTTTCCGGAATACCTTTGGGGCTGGGAGCCTTGGCAATCACTGCTGTGAGGGAGGCCGGAGGCAGGTCTTTATGTCCATTGATTCCTTCCACCATATACCACACCGTATAAGTTCCGGCATTGACGGCCTGTGGAAGTCCATAACTATATTCCCCATCTTCCTTTAATGAATATTTTATGTAGCCACCTTTAAACACCTTACCGGCGTTTATCAGTACCTGAGATTCTCCGGTATATACCAGCCCCTCCTTCGCCGTGGGGAGTTTGGAATAAACCGGAGTATCCGATGTGACAGAGATTTCTTTCTCCGCGCCGTTGACTGTGTAGCGGGGATAAGTCGGCCTTGTATTGTTCGGGTCATCGATGGAATTGACCAGACACGAGGTTGCTCTAAGAGCTGTAGTCCCTTCCAATTTGCCAGTGGCGACCCCGGCTTGGTCAACAGAAGCATAAACTACTACCGGAGAAGGTGGTGGCGCCATGTGCCAGATAAAACCCACATTGGCGTTAGACGGCACAACGGATGCTTCCATCTGAATCTGCTTTCCTGCTTCTACAGTATCCGGGCCGGTGATCTCAATGCTCTCTATGGGAATAATATCGTCTTCATGATAAAAATACTGGATCTTGCTGATTTTGAAGCCGTAGGGACATTCCGCACCCTCCGGAACATCACCCTCGCAAAACAGCTTAAAATAATTGCCCTTCACATAAATCGTTCTCCCGGCAAGCTCTGTATATCGAAAGTATGTGGGAGACTGGCGAGATATGCTGTACAAGCTGTTGTATAGATATAAAGACAACGCGTAATTGCTGCCCACTTTTCCCAGATCCGTTTTTTCGTCAAAGGTAACGGCCATATACTTTACATCGGAGGGCGCAGTCCATTCCCATGCGTTCATATAATAGTAGTCCCGCCTTTGGCCATGCAGACTCTCCGGGTATTTGGAGGAATAGTAGGTTTCCGATACAGCAGGACTTTCCACATATCCCTTTTTGAACGCCTTCGCCCGCAGTTTTTTTGGTTCATCCAAAAGGATGGGGCCTGTATACAGGGGAGAATCCTTGGTAGGTACCGTGCCGTCCAGCGTATAGCGGATCTCGCCGCCTTCCGCGCTGTTCAATGTTACTCTTTTACCCTCCGCATAATGAATACTTGAGGCGCCCATCCACATAGTCTGCGCAAACTCCACTCTCGGGTAGTAAGTATTATTACAGTGGGTAACAAATTGCGGCGCAGATAATCTTTTTTCATATAAAGGCTCGATGCTTTTGATCTTGAACCCGTAATCCTTGTCGGTGAGTGGGAAATTCAATAAAAGAGTAAACCGATTTCCCGGGATAATGACGCTCTTATCTTTCAGCTCATCATAAACGAAATAGCTTCTGTCTATATCGGCATATTCATTATTGACCAGCTGATTGTTCCCATCGTATAAATACAAGCCGTACCTTCTCAATCTGGCGTCATAGTAATCCGAATCATAATCCGGGCCGTTTTCCCGCGCCGGCGGGAAAGGGAGATAAGTATCTTCATCAAAGGTGACCTTCAGATATTTGGCGTTTTTGTCAGGACAGACATAGAGCCAGGTATCGTAATAATGATAGCTTTGATAATGGAAGCTTTCCGGATAGTCTGAAATATAATAGACCGATTCCACACAGTAGCTGTCAATATAGCCTTTCTGAAAGGCCTTGATGTGAATTTGTGCGGAGGTGCTGAGGATCATGGGCTCTGTATATACCTCTCCCGTGTTCTCAGTGGGGATCGTTCCGTCCGTTGTATACCGGATCACCGCGCCGGGCGTATCACAGGAAATGACAAGCCTTTGTTCTTCCTGATAATACCCGGAAGGGAGATTGACCTTGGGTGTTGCTACTACATCTAGAATCCGTTCTCTTGATAGAGCTTTCAGAGACAGTAAATTAAGCTTTTGAACAGCCTTTGATCCGTTTGGAAAGAACAGGACGGAGGTAGATCCATATTCCTGTAAAATCACCTCGATCTGGCGGGGAGATAAGGTTTTATCAAAGGTTTTCAGCATGGCTGCCGCGGCGGCAACCAGCGGTGACGCCATAGAGGTCCCGTTCTTTTTCTCATACTGGTTTCCCGGAACGCTGCTGAGTATATCACTGCCCGGCGCCCAAATATCTACCACATCTCCGTAGTTGGAGTAAGACGCGCGGCCTCCGCCGGATGCGATTGCGCCTACTGTAATGGCTTCCGGTACGCGGGATGGCGTTTCCCAGCTGGCGTCAATACTGTCATTTCCCGCGGCGACTACAACGGATATATTTTGAGAAACGGCTTCCTGGACCATTTCCTCCTGCAATTCTGATTTTCCGTATCCGCCCAGGCTCATGTTGATGACATCGCAGTTCTGGCTGATGGCGAACATCAAGCCGTTATAGATGGATAAGGTGCTTCCTTTTCCCTGATCATCCATTGCCTTTACCGGCAGTATCTTCACATTAGGGAGAGTAGCGTCCCGGATGATTCCGGCCACATGGGTGCCATGGCTGTGGCCGTCATTGGAATTGGGCTCACTGTTCACAAAGTTTTTGTTGACGGGAATGATCCTGTCTTTCAAAAACTCATGCTCACTGTCTACGCCGGTATCTACAACGGCGACTACGACCTCCTCCAGACCGGTGTTTTCCTGCAAAAAAGCATTGTAGGTATCCGCGCCGATATAATCTGTTCCCCAGGACTTATGGACCTCTGCCGTGGCGACCACCAGGTCCGGCTCCACATAGTCCACTTCCTCGGAAAGCATCAGCTGAGTTTGCGCGTCTCTTGCCCCCTGCTCCGTTTCATACTGCAAAATATGCAGATCATTAAATCCCGAAACTTCCTTGATCGCTCCAAAGTCTTCCAGGTCCTCTTCTTCACTTTTTACGATCAGCCGCTTTGTCTGGTAGGGCTTGGTGAGCAGTACCTTGTCCTCCACGATCTCCACATCATATCCCAAAAATTCCGTCATGGCGTCCAGGGGAACATACATGGTGCCGTTCTTCAGCTCCGGTTCCGCGCTTAACGGCCTCACAGCTTCCTCGCTCTCCTCGCTGCTGACGACGGCCACAGCTTCACCGCGGGTAAAGGAGATCTCTTTCTCATCCTCCGCCTGCACGGTCGCCGTTTTCGCAGCAGAATCATAAGTGACAGAAGCGTTTTCGCACTCCGGCAAAGCCCTTACCGGCAGCAAAATGGCCTCGCCCTTTGTGACGGGGGCGACATTTCGGCCCTCTACAACAGGCTGCGTTTCACCGTCCACCACCATTTCAGGCTCGCCTACCTCCAGGGAAATGGAGGAAATATAAGAATCCGTTTCCGATCCGCTGATCAGCTCGCTGACAGCAGAAGAAAACTCTTCAAAGCCGGCCCAGAAATCTTCCTGAAAGGGCAAGACTTCCCGCTTATCGCCGGAAACGGTTTTCTGTACTGCGGCGGCGCTTTCCATAGAGGGAAAACAGATTCCGCCCAGCAGCAAAGAAATCAGCAAGAAAGATATGATCCGCTTTACATCTTTCTGTCCTTTGCCCATAATGGTTCCCTCCCTGCAAAGAAATCTCAAATGATACCCTACATTATAATATATCACTGGGAATTTCAGTTGTAAACAGGTTTAGACTCAACGGTAGAATTTCGGGACCGAATGGTCAAAAATCAGTCCTTTTTGCTCGCTTTTTTCCCAAAAGGAAAATCGCCGCAGAGCTCTGCGGCGAAAGCGTGTTACCCTTTTTTGTGTCACCGGGCAGCCGCCGCGCTGAAGAGAAAGCCACCAGCGGCAGTGCTCTCCCCCCGTCCAATAGAGCTTCACGGCGAGGTGAGGCTTCAGTTTTTTGTCTCTTTCTGAGAAACCAGCAGCACCTTGACCTTTTCGTCCTCTTCCACGGCCTTGATCACTTCCTGCCTGCGCATGACCGCCAGCAGAAAGGACAGCAGCAAATTGAGGAACGTCACCAGGGCTAAAAAAAGCTTTGCCCCCGTGCCCGTTTTCTGAGTCCGCTTTTTTTCGTTTTTGCTCATAGCACTTCCTCCGTCCCTTTGAAAGCCTTCAGCCCTATTTTTTGTACTCCTGCTCGCAATATTTGCAGCGGTAGCGGTGTTCTTTCTCGTCGCAGAGGTAAAACACCTGATCCACCTGCTCCATGCTGGTAATACACCGGGGGTTTTTGCAGGAGACAATATTGACCAGCTTTTTCGGAAGCTCCGGCTTCTTCTTTTCCACCAACTTGCCGTTTCGGATCGTGCACACGGTAGCGTTATCGTCGATAAAGCCCAGCACATCCAGATCGATATTGAGGACGCCCTCGATCTTGATGATGTCCTTCCTGCCGAATTTGCTGCTTCTGGCATTCTTGATGATGGCAACGCAGGTGTCCAGCTTCTGAAGCTCCAGAAGCTCATAGACCCGCATTCCCCGTCCGGCGGTGATATGGTCGATAACGATCCCGTTTTCAATGCTGTCGATATTGAGCATCCTTTATTCCCCCTCTTCCAAAATGCCGGGCACAAGCCCCAGAAGACACAGGATCAGCGCCATGCGCACATAAACGCCGTTTCGCGCCTGTTCAAAATAGACGGCCCTCTCATCCGCGTCTACCAAAGGAGAGATCTCGTTGACGCGGGGCAGCGGATGCATGACAGCCAGGTCTTTTTTCCCAAGGCTCAGCTTTTCCGGGGTCAGGATGAAGGAATCCTTTAAGCGCACATAGTCCTCTTCGTTAAAGAACCGCTCCCGCTGGACTCTGGTCATATAGAGAATGTCAAGCTGAGGCATGACCTCCTCCATGGTGCGCACCTCCCGGTAGGAATGGCCGGAGGGTTCCACCACTTCCTTGAGGATATAGCCGGGCACGGGAAGCTCCTCCGGAGAAATAAAGAGGAATTTCACCCCTTTATACCGGACCAGAGATTTGATGAGAGAATGGACGGTCCTTCCGAATTTCAAGTCCCCGCACAGGCCGATGGTCACGCCGTCGATCTCTCCGCGTTTTAATCGGATGGTAAGCAGATCCGTCAGAGTCTGAGTGGGGTGCTGATGTCCTCCGTCTCCCGCGTTGATCACCGGAATTTTCGCGTACCGGGAAGCCACCAGCGGCGCGCCCTCTTTAAAGTGGCGCATGGCGGCGATATCTGCGTAGCCCGAGATCATGCGAATGGTATCGGCCACGCTTTCCCCCTTGGCGGCGGAGCTGTTATCCGCCGAGGCGAATCCCAGCACCTTGCCCCCCAGGCGCATCATGGCGGATTCAAAGCTCAAGCGCGTGCGGGTGCTGGGCTCGTAAAAAAGAGTCGCCAGAATCTTCCCATCGCAAAGATGGGCGTATTTTTCCGGCTCCCGGAGGATCTTTTGTGCCAGCTCCAGCAAGCGGTCCGTTTCCTGAAGCGTAAAATCAAGAGGATCAATGAGATGGCGCATCGCTTTTCCTTCCTTTCTCAGGCTCTTTCCTCATTCCCGTTTAAAAAAGCCCTCCAAAACGAACTTCGGAGGGCCGCTTTTCTATCCTGCTTTGCAAAAGCGCCCCGGCACAGTCTTGCCGCTTCAAAATCGGACGCTTTGATTGTAAAAGGTGGGCAGCCCTTCCCGGTAAAGATGAGAGTCATCGCTGACGGTAAGCGCTTTCGGGACTACCACGCCGCCGGTCTCCTTCCATTCGATCACCGTCATGCCCGTGTGGCACATATCAAAATGCACGCAGAACTCCGGATAGGGAAGATCCAGGATACTGCTGAGAAAATAGAGGCCAAAGCCCTGATGGGCAAACAGCGCCACCCGCTCCTCGCTGGGCTTTACCGGCTCATACACGCCTTTTTCCCGGATATGCCGATAACCGAGAGAGAGCAGAAACTGATCTGCCTCCCGGTCAATGCGCTCCACGCCCTCTTTAAACCTCTTCCGATAAGGGGCAAAGGCCGGATAGTCGTACCACCTGTCCCCCAATTCCCGCATTTCCTTAGAAGCAAGAAGCGGGATGGCCTTCGGGCTGTGAAACACCCAGTGAAGGCCGCCGTTCTCCGCAGGAACGGTGAACTCCTGCCAGGCGTGGTCCTCATGGCAGAAATCCAGCTTGACGATCTCCTTCTGCATGAGCTCAGCCGTGGGCTGAGCGGTCTGAACAGCCCGGCGGGAGGTGGAAGAAAAAATACGATCCACCCCGAAAAGCGCCAGCCGCTTTGCTACCGCCTCCGCCTGCCGCTCTCCTAACGGGGTGAGAGAATCCGGGTCATAGATCGGGTTGCCGTGGCGCACATAAAATAAAATCATTCCTCGTCCTCATCCTCGGGAGCGTCCCAGTTGTGCCAGACGTTTTGGACACTATCTCCCTCTTTATAGTTTGCCTCGATACGATCGCGCTATTTTCCTGTTTTTTATTTTGGTGCTCTCCTGAATTTTCGCCTATATATTCCAGCAAAACCACCGATATTTATGATAACCCAACAGGGTGTCAAAGTCAAGACAGGCTTTTCAGCTCTGCTTTGTACTTATAAAAAGTATTTCTTGATATTCCGGCCAGTTTCATTACATCTCCATCGCTTAAAGCCCCCTCGAAAGCTTGCGAATGCTTAAGAATGATCGACTTCGCCGTCACGCTCTTCTTTGTGGTCAGCTTTGCACCCTGCCGTTGTCCTATCTGTTTTCCGTTCATGCGGGCTGTCTGAATCCCCTCTCGTGTGCGCTGGTGCAGATCCTCCACTTCCTTTTCGGCTTGTTCAAAGGCAAGCCTGATTTGTTCTTTCGCCAAGGCCATAAGGTATTGATTAACACCTTGTAAAATACAGTCTACCGCCGTTCCCGTCATGGGTACGCTGCTCTCAAGCGCCCTGCGATAGGTGGCCGTATCAATATGGTGTTCTTTCAGAAAAACAAGAGATATTCCACGGTTGAAAAGTTCCTCATAGACGGCAAAGCCCTCGTCGGCATTGCGACTCATCCGGCTAACGCTGTCAAAAATGACCGTATCCCCACTCTTGACCGTATCAAAAAGTTTGCTCCATTCTTTACGGTTGGTTTTTGTGCCGGTATAGGCCTCTTGCACAATCACAGCGTTCGGGTATTCTCGCTTGATATTCCTAATCTGCCGATCAATGCTCTGCTTTGCCGTGCTGATTCTCGCATAACCGTATACGCTCATACCTATTGCCTCCACTGAAAAAGTATTTATTCTATCGTTCGTTAAATTTCATACTCATAATATACTCCTTTACAAGCAAAAAGTCAATAGCTTTAATACTTTTTTAAGCCAGGTTAAATTTGATACTCAATTTGCAAAAGGAAAAGGGGGAGCGACTAGCTGCCGCTTCCCCTCCATCATATTAAATTTAGAAAAGCGGCTGGTACTACTAAACCATAGGCATATCTTCCACCCATTCAATTGAACCCTTACCGCTATCGGCCATCCGGCGCTTATAGTGGAAATAGCTCTCATACTGCGAGGCCTCTTCATTTTCCATCATCAAAACCGGATCGCTTAAATCTTTCGCTTCCATTAAAGATATAGGGCGATGACTATCTATATTTGAATAGTCAAGTTTTGCTTTGTGTGAGAAAGCTTTCCACAAACTCAAATACTCAGAGTCAATGACATCAAACAACAGTTTTATACTGTAGTCTGTCCCATGTACGCCAAAACTCACCTTGTACTTGCCAATGATGCGATCGTACACCGTCATAAAATAATAAGGTTCTTTCACTCTGTGTCGATTTTTTAAAGCAGAGTTATCTTTGGAGTATACAGCTGCAAGGTTTCGAATAAAATTGTTTGCGGTGTTGTGTGTCATATGATCGATGACAATACCCATTTTCGCCATCTCATCATGTTTTTTCAGTACACTTTCTAAAAATGTATTTTTTCCGTAGTCTAAACATGAAATATCAAGGCTATTGTTAAAGTAAAGCCATACGATTTCGGCAAAAGCAATATGTTTCCCGTTAATGTGAGCGCGTAAAGCCCCGCTGTCTCTGCTGATCTCCCATGAAGGGATCGACAGAAGCGCATGGTAAAAATCCCTATCATAGTCTGTCACCCAAGAATAAACCCGGCTATTTACGCCGTTCTCATCTTCAGACAAAGCCCCAACAATTTCAATTCCTCGTTCAGGATACCTAATAAATTGAAAATTGGAGCGAGTTATAGGAAAATATCTGTGTCCTACTCCAAGGTTTTTCCTAGTATAGTCATATGATTTGAGGCTGCCGTTTCGATAGCTTTGAATCCAATTGAGATTATTAGGCCTTATAGGTGGAAGCGATTCATAAGATACCCCTAAATAGCAGGCGTAAATAAAAGTGGCAAGCGAGAGGGTCTTCTTCGGGTGGCTGTATGATACAAAGCCGCTTTTTACCCTATAAAATAACCTGGTAGTTTTTTCTCCCTCGTTTTCAATATAATCTTTCAGAGCTTCCCACAAATACTTCCCGTTTTCGGTTTGTATATTGTCAAAAGTAACCCCGCACATTTTGCCTTTTTTAGACTTGCTCACGAAAACACACCGATAAGCTTTCCCCTTATCTTCAAACTTATTAAAGAGATCAAACGCATAGATATAGTTGCGCGCGCCCTGCTTTCCCCTTGCACTCCACAACAGACACAAAGCAGATTTTTTCATTGTGATGATCCTCCATTTCATTTCTTTACTCTTGAAATTTGATTAAAATATTCTATTACGGCGTCATTCAGCTTCGGCGTAGCCTCAAACAAAAACACATTGTATTTATCATTCTTGCGATCCGGTACAATCTTAAAAGGCTTAAAGCCGCGTTCTACTAAAAATTTACAAAGCCTTATTCTTTTACACACATAAGTATTCACGCTCCACTTCCCCCTTTCTTTGTGTGATATCGGCCTTGCCAAATACTTTCCTCCTTTCTTACGCCCTCGCCATAATTACAGGCGAAAACAAAAGATTGCTAACCGATAAAGAAAATTTTCCGTGCTGCATTCGCCCTAGCATATCGTTCTGTCCGATAGTCTGCAATGGCAAAAGAGAAGGAAAGAGAATTTGCCTTTTTTGTTTCGCTCTAGTTTTGCGTACTCACTGCGGCGTTTTTCATACTTTTGGATTTTCTATTTTCTCCCTATCGTCCCTCTACAAAATTTTTCAGGAAGCCATGTGCCCCATGGGTTTACGGGCTTAATTATCACCAACTTCGTGATAAATTTTCGAATGCAAGGGTATTTTTCCCTTGTACCTTTTCGGAGTTCCGCAAAGTGTGCAAAATTGAATTCTCGATAATAATCGATAGTTTATTTTTTGTCTTTAAAATCGCTCTCCCTTCTGATCTCTATAGAGCCAATCCCTAAATAAAGCATCCATCCGTCCTGAAACAATGTATAAATTGATATGGGAAGGGGCTTGCTTTCGTATCCCGGAGCGCCATACCCACTGAATCAAAGCGCTCAAAGCGTAGCTATCTCTGTCAAAGCCTGCGCCGTTCTCAGCAAAAAATTTTTCTATATATGGGTTTGGGTATATGTTGCAGGCATAAACCAAGGTATCTCTGTCTGCGTAGTCATTAGTACCCCTTGCATTGCTGGAAACAAAACACGATCTTTTTTGCTCGAGCTTCTTGAGTTCCTCCTTTGTCAGCCGATCCCTCTCTTCTTTAGTTATCCGCTTTGTAGTTTTACACCCCTTTACTTCAATTTTTGATTTAAAGTCTTTGGGGCAGCTCCACATGATTTGCTTAGCTTTTGCCCCGCAAATATTCCTCACATAGTTATTTATCACGCTTATACTAAGGGTTTTAGCTTCTTGTGACTTTGAGCTTTTGATATTGTTTTTATACCATTTCTTGCTCAGGCTGAAAGAGTTATATTTTTTAGCAGCCTTAGAATGATCGTAAAGAGAGATCAGAGAAGCGTATTCTTTTATATCTGCGTCATCTTTATTATACGGTTCCAAACAGTATCTTTCTTCGGCCTTTTTTACTTGCTTTATTTCGTACTTAAGGCCGTGAATATCAAAATAAGCCTGCATACTGCTTCCCTTAAATAAATAGGTCATAAGATACACTGTATCAAACGCTTTCAGCACGGATACGGGAAACTCCCATACAAAAAGAGTATCGTCTAAAAACAGCAGGCTTCCCATTTTTGCGAGCCGCTCAATTTCGCCGTATTGAAACCCTTCCGCTTCGTATTCTTTCCCCTTCCATATAACCCGCCCGGAAGTATCAATGTCTATGAACGCGTCCTTCAAAGCCTTAATATCCCCGCTTCCCAGCCGCTTGTCCCCCACATCTTGATATGGGACTATAACATCTATTGTTTCGTCTAAGTACAGCGTATATTTTCCTTGCTTAATAAAATCGACAGTTTCGGAGCTAGCCTTTGTAAATGTCGAATGAGTCACGGCTACATTTTCCCCGGCTTCTAATAGCCTGTTAAAGGAATCAAACTTTGTTCTTCCGTTTATGTAGTTCGGCTGCACAATATTTGCTCTGGTATTGGAGATCACGCGGTCTAATTCTGTGAGAAGCGGAGAAGAATATACCAAGGCGCTATTTGCGTGTTCGTTTATGTTCTGTAAAGCCCATTGGGTTTTTCCCTTGCCGCACATACTGTCAATAACGATAATTTTACACATCTGAATCACTCCCCTATATTGTTTTTGTGGGCTGTCTCTATAATTACAGAAATACAAAGGCGTTTGCTAACCTAAAAATCGGGTTTTTGTTCGTTTGTAGTCGAAAAAAACTTCTTTTTATAAAAAAATGTGTTCGGGGCGGTTTTCGGGGAAAAACGACTGCAAACAAACATTTACAAGCCGTTAAAGTTAGAAAAACTCTAAAAATCGGTTTGATTTGAACATAGCGGGGGAGTAGAAAGCAACTACTCAAGCCACACATTGCGAAAGCCGATAGCTAAATATGTTTATACCCCCCCCCTTCTACAAAATCATTCTCACACAGTTCTTTCCCAGTCTATATAGTGTGCTGTCCAAACACCTTTCCAATATGGCGAAAGGCCCCTGTGTCCCACTGTTTCCTGATCCCCTTCAAAGAAAAACCTGTGCATTAGATTTTTGATCTCTGCTGATTCTGCTTCTATGGGGATCCGATCCTTCCCGCCGCTTTTTTTCTCGATCTCTAAAAAAATCCGCGCATCATTGGGTTTGATAATAAAGCAAATGGCCGCCTCTCTCTCTTCTTCCACTTGCGGCAACTGTCCGCAATACATCAGCCTCACCCTGTTGGTGCTCATGCTGCGGGAAACATCGATTTCCTGCGTTTCTAACACAAACTCTTTTGAAGTGTCTTGGTAAATTTTCATTGCTGATCTCTCCTTTGGTTTTTTATATTTGGGCAAAGCCTTCTTTATATTTACAGAAAGAATTCAGGCTTTGCTAACCCACAAATAATTTTTCGGCACTTTTCATAAATTACCGCATATTTTGCAGTACACTTTGCCGCTTTGCCATTTGTATAATATCTTCGTTTTTTAAGCTGTTGAGGTATGTCTGCGTGATCTGTATGCTTTCGTGTCCCAATAATCTTGAAATAGTATAGAGGTCTGTTCCCATTTTTACCTGCTGCTGTGCGAAAAAGTGCCTGCAAGTATGAGGGCTTACTCTCACCCCTTCTATTCCTCTGCCGTGCCGCTTCACTATGTTTTCTATGGCTGAATTGGTGAGCTGCTTTCCATGAAATGAAAGAAAGTATTGGGTATCAGTTACTTTCAAAGCAAAGTAATTTTCCTTTACACGGTTGTATTTAATCAAAGCTTTTCGCAATATCGCCGTGATAGGCACAACTCTCTGCTTGTGCCCTTTTCCGCTGGTGATCAAAACATAATCCGCGCGTATATCTTCCGGCTGCACACAACACAATTCCCAACACCTTACCCCTGTCTCAAAAAGAAAGGTCAAAATTGCCCGGTCTCTCACATCAATAAAACTGTTCCCTGAGCAATCTCTAAGCATTGCCAGCACCTGTTTAGGGTAAAAGGTTGCAATTACAGGCTTCTCCTCTTTGCACCACTTAAAGCTGTGCTTCGTGTCAAAGCCGCCTATTTCTTCCTCATAGCAATACTGAATAAATGATTTAATCACCTTGAGCAAGGCGTTGATATAGGTGCCCTTTCTCCCCTTGCTTGCCATGAAGCCCGTAAACCGTGAGACAGTCGAAGGAGTGACCTCTTCCAGCGCTTTGATCGCGCACACTTCCTCACAAAAGCGCAAAAAAAGATCGAGATTCACACGGTATCCCCTAATAGTCTTAGGTGTATACCGTCTAACCTCGATCTCTATAAGATACTCTTCTATTGCCTGTGAAAGATACATAGCCCTACCCCGCACGTATAGCGCAAGAGCAAGGCAAGTGTATATCATCACTGAGGCGAAAATTTTACAGAAAAATGTTTTTTCTGCGGGTTCTCAAACAAGCCCCCGCTGTGAAAAAATTCAGATTTCTCTAAGAAATAAAATCATTCCTCGTCCTCATCCTCGGGAGCGTCCCAGTTGTGCCAGACGTTTTGGACATCGTCGTTGTCTTCCAGAAGGTCCAGCATTTTCTGCATTTTGACCGCCACTTCCGGGTCGTCGATCTTGTTATAGGTGTCCGGCACCATCTCCACCTCAGCGGAGACAAAGGCATAGCCCTTGTTTTCCAGATCCTCCCGAACGCCGCTGAAATCGGAAGGCTCTGTGGAGATCTCAAACACATCCTCATCCGCGGCAAAATCGGAAGCGCCGGCCTCCAGCGCGTCAGTCATCACGGTATCCTCATCCAGGCCTTCCCGCTCGATGACGATCACGCCCTTCTTGTTGAACATAAAGGAAACACAGCCGGTAGTACCCAGATTCCCTCCGAATTTATCAAAGGCATGACGCACATCCGCCGCCGTGCGGTTCCGGTTATCCGTTAAAGCCTCTACGATCACTGCCACGCCGGAGGGGCCGTAGCCCTCATAGGTGACATCCTCATAGCTGTTGCTTCCGCCTTCACCCGCTGCCTTTTTGATGATGCGCTCGATATTGTCATTGGGCACATTGGCAGCCTTGGCCTTGGCGATACAGTCCTTTAAACGGGAATTGGCCGCAGGATCCGGGCTGCCGCCCTCCTTCACCGCAACTGCCAGCTCTCTGCCGATTTTCGTAAAGATCTTGGCCTTGGCGCCGTCTGCTTTTTCTTTCTTTCTCTTGATATTGTTCCACTTGGAATGTCCTGACATTTTAAACCCGCCTTATGTCTGTTTTTTC
Organism: uncultured Acutalibacter sp.; assembly: GCA_964565505.1. Taxonomy (GTDB): domain Bacteria; phylum Bacillota; class Clostridia; order Oscillospirales; family Acutalibacteraceae; genus Acutalibacter. Next base: position 23,992 of record CAZMFF010000043.1, read on the forward strand.
TATTTCTGTCTTCGAAAAATAATATCACACTTTCGAGAGGATTTCAAGAGCAAGGGCCTGGGCCCTATGAAGGGCCTCGCCTTTTCTCTCTTCCCCCCGGTCTGTCTCCTGCCACACCGCGCAGCCGCAAAGCTCTGTGTTCATCACGGTAAAGGCTCTCTGAAGCTGATAGGTGGTCACCTCCACCCCAAAATCCTCTCTGGATCCCATGGAAAGCAGCAAGACCGCTTTCCGGTGCTTTTTGATGGGAGGCCTTAGTCCCAGAGAAAACCGGGCCTCAAAATACCGCTGGGTGCGGTCTAAAAGGGCCTTCATGGGGGAGGGGAAAGAGGCGCTGTAAACGGGGGATGCGATCACCAGCAGGTCGCTTTGCCTGAGCGCATGATCGATCTCGTCAAAATCGTCAAAGGCGCAGCCCTCTTTTTTCGCGCAGGCCTTGCAGCCGATACATGGGTGAAGGTTCTTTTCATAGACATTGATCTCCTGGATCTCCCAATCCTGGTCCTCCCGAAAAGCCCGCAGAAATCCCTCCAAAAGCTTTCTGGTATGGCCCTGGCTGTTGGGAGATGCGAAAAGCACCAGCGCCTTTTTCTTAGCTCTGAAATGAAATCCCATTTTTGCTCCTTCCCCAGCCGTTTTCCCTTCCGGATACGGCGCAAAAAAATGTATCTGTCCACTTTTTCCAAAAGTGCATTATATCACTTCTTTTCCGATCCGTCAAAAAATCCGCGGCGGAAAAGGGAGGAAAGCGCCTTTCCCCAGACAACTTGACCTTCTGCCCCTTTGCCCGGAGGAAAAACTGTGCTAAAATAACAGCAGCTGGGGCTGCCGTTATTCTGGAAGAACCCCTCAGCCTGTGAAACAGGCTGCTTTTGCCGGGGCAAAAGACCGGGCTTCTTCAAAGCAGATTGTTTATGATAAAATAACAGCAGCTAAAACTGCTGTTATTCTGGAAGAACCCCTCAGCCTGTGAAACAGGCTGCTTTTGCTGACGCAAAAG
>CAZMFF010000044.1:0-24842 GCA_964565505.1 uncultured Acutalibacter sp.
TTGCGGCGACATTTCTTGCAGAAATGCCGCCTGTTACGCTCGTCTGCGGCTCCTCCTCGGAAAAAGTCTCGTTCGCACTGCCTAAGCCTTTGTAAACGCAGGCTTTTTACGGCAGTTTGCTCACTACCAACTTTTTCCGAAGCAAGGGCAAAAGACATCTTTTTTGTATCACACAGTTCTGCAAAGCCTAAAATCTGCATGGACATTGGATAATTTTTTCAAAAGAGAGTGAAAATATCTTTTTTGCGGCAGAATCACAGAACCGAAAAAAGTCTCTTAGCCAGCCGCGTCGCAGCGAATCCTTGTGGTTTGCCGCTTCGGTCTTTGCTGGGCGTGTCTCACCTCTGGCTCGGGCAGGCGAGACCGTTGCCACGAACTGTTCTACGCTTCCGCTCCGGTCGTTGCTGGACGCATGCCACTGGCATGCAGCAACCGAGGCGGCAGCCGAGACGCTGTCACGGCTTTGCCGTGACTGAGGGAGAGATAACGAAAACCCATTTCTTTTTCAAAGGCCTTGCAAAAAATACAAGTTTTAGAAATCTCTCCCTTCGTCAAGAACTAAAGCTTTTATAGATCTCTCCTTTTTCATCCCTCGTCAGAGGGAGGCAAGCCTTTTCTAACCACTAACGACTCAAAACTACCAACTAACATCTTCCGCCCCCCACACCGACAAACACCTGCACTCTCCAGTTGCCACTGGGTAACTTTTTAGTCCTTGCCATATTGTACCTCCTAAAAATGGGCGCAAAAATCCCGCCTTGATTTTTTAGGCGGGAAGCGGTACAATATACTTGTCCAATTGTTTTGCCGGTTCCCGCCGGTAATTCATTGCCCTCTGGTGTTGGTAGCGCCGGAGGGCATTTTTATTGACCGATGGCTGTTTTTAATTCTTCAGGAGTGACAAATATCGAGCAATCAGGGTCAGATTTAGCCGCGCGGAGCATTTCCAGGTCAAAGTCGTCCGGCGTTTCCTCTTCAATGTATGCCCATGGGTCGCTGTAGGTCTTCTGGATAAAGTTCCAGAGTTCTTCGGCTTCTTCTTCGTTCATAACGGTTATTGCTCCCAATAGTCTTTCTTTTATGCTGCTCATTATATAGCCTCGCTTTCTCTTATTGTTTATATACCTGTCCTCTGCTGTCGATCCGTATCACAAACAGGATGTTTCCATTTCGGTCGAAAATAACTCGCACATCCCCAATGCGCAGGCGATAATACGGAGAGCCCTTTAGGCGTTTTACATCCCCGCTTGGCAGTTTTTCAATGGCGGAGATAATCCTGCTTCGCAAGAAATTTTTGAGCCTGCTTTGAGTATCTTATTTCGTTCATGCAAGGTCCCCCTTTTTTAGCCTGCACGGTTCAGCTCAATGAGTTCCGGTGCGGCGAAGCGCACCCTCTCTAAAAGAGCGTCGAACGAACCGGATTCCAGCACCAGGCCGGGGATATCTTCACTGGTGGCAACCCACACCCCCGCTTCTTCGTCCCACAATAGTTTTACAGTGTATTCCATAAGCAAACCTCCTGCAATCTAGTGTATGCTGTTTTGTCTCTTTCAATCGCCCGCTGGTTCTGGCAGCGCCGGAGGGCTTTTTCTTTCTGCTTAAAGAAGCGCTTGATAATTTCCCTTTGCATAAAAAATGCGGCGTATCTGTACGGTATGTTCTTCCACCACATAGAACACAAGGTAATTCCTCACCAGCAGATAGCGGTATCCCTTTGCTGCCAGTGCCAGATCCTTTGGGCGGGGACAGCGAAACGGGAACATGGATAGCTCAGAGATCCCTTCCGTCAGCATATCGTAATACTTCAAGGCTGTTTCGGGGGAAAGCGTATTGAGATACTCCACAATGTCTGTCAGATCCTGCTTGGCGGTGGGGAAGATGAGAACCTTATACTGCTCCATGGACACGCTCCCGCAGCTTTTTGGCAACCGTGAGGAAATCCTCCCCCTGTGCGCCGCCGCTGATTTCCTGCTCTGCCACTGTCAGCTTGCCGTACAGCTCAATTAGGCTTTGCTGCCGCTCGTATTCTTCCATGCTGACGACTACCATATCGCCTTTCCCGTTGCGGGTAATAAAGACGGGCTCGCCGGTTTGACGGCAGAAATCGGAAATGTCGTTGGCGCTGTTGCGAAGATCGGAAATGGGTCGAATATCTGGCATAGGTCACAACTCCCTTCTGAAAACAGTATAGCAAAATTCTGAGTAAATATCAACACGAATTTATAAGGATATGGTTCTCTGCCTCAAGTTGGACTTCTAATTCTCATTGCCGCCAGGATGTTTTTGATTCTAGAAAATCACCGCGACACTTTACGCGTTGCGGCTCCTCTCCGGAAAAACTCCCGCCGCCTGAGAAGCAGGGCGAATTTGCGGGCAAAACCTTGCTTTTTGTCAGAAGATATGCTATACCTTAATGTGCACGGGCTGCGATCTGCGGTACGATCGCAGCCCGAGAATCTGGTAAGGGGGAGATGCTGGTCGTGTTCTGTAAGAATTGCGGCAGGACCCTGCCTGCCGGCTGCCGCCTGCGCAATGGATACGGCAGCTTCGCAAGCTGATCATGCTGGAAGCTTATGAGCTCTGTAAAAGCTATGGAGGACGGCAGGTCTTAGCCCCCATCAGCTTCGCGGTGCCGCCGGGCCAGTGCTTGGGCCTGGCGGGAAGCAACGGCTCTGGGAAATCCACCTTGCTTCGTCTGCTGGCCCAGATCCAGCGTCCGGACAGCGGCGATATTCTCTTTGGGGGCCGCTCTGTTTTAGGAGACCGGAAGTTTCTGCGGAAAAAGCTGGGATATGTGCCCCAAAGCGCGGAGCTGGCCGGAGACTTGACCGTCAGGCAGCAGTTGGAATTGTGGCGGAGGGCCTGTGAAGTGACAGAGCCCCTGCCGGCTGATGTATTAGAGCTTTTGGGGCTGGATGCTTTGCTGAAAAAGCCGATTCGGGCGCTGTCCGGGGGAATGGCTCAGCGGGTGAGCATTGCGATGGCTCTGCTGACCCGGCCTCAGGTGCTGCTGATGGACGAGACCACGTCCAACCTGGATCAGGCGTACATCTCCCGGCTGCTGGACTGGCTGGAAACGGTCTATCTTCCCGGCGGCGGCAGCCTTGTGTGGTGCAGCCACCACCCTCAAGAGCTGGAACGGCTGTGCGGGGCGGTCCTGCGCCTGGAGGACGGAAAACTGATTTCTTAAATGAAATTGTGGAAATCGTGCCGCCCCATCGATCTTTGAACCATGACCAAGAATACATAGGAAAAGCTGGAGGGTTATTATGTTTTGCGGAAATTGCGGTAAGGAAATATCAGAAGACGCTAAATTCTGTCCCCATTGCGGAGCGGTGACCGGCGCTGCACCTCAGCCAGCGGCACCGGGGGCGCCCGTCTCTCAAGCCGCCGTGCCTCAGCCGACGGCACCGGGGGCGCCCGTGTCTCAAAGCGCCGTGCCCCAGCCGACGGCACCGCAGGCGCCCGTCTCTCAAGACGCTGTGCCTCAGCCGACGGCACCGGGGGCGTTCGTCTCTCAAGCCGCCGCGCCTCAGGTCCGGCCGGTCAGCAAAAAGACCTTGTGGGCTTTGCTCATCGGCGCCGTGTCCGCCCTGGTGCTGATCGCTGTGGCAGCAGTGGTGGTGATGAGCGGGCTGTTCTCCTCTCCCCTTGAGAAGGTGGAAAGGGCCTTTGTGAAAACCTATTCGGCCTATCAGGCGGCCGGCGACCGGCTCGATCTGCCGGACTGGAAGAAAATACAGGAAGAAAGATCCCGCAGCGTGCAGGCTTCTTTGGTGCTGAAGGAGATCAACGAACAGCTGGTGGGCTATGATCTGTCAGATCTCTCCGGCCTGGGTCTGCGGCTCAGCAGCGACTATAGCTACGAGGACCGTAAGCTGGGCGCTCAGCTGTCTGCCTTCTGGGATGAAAGCGAGATCGCGTCTCTTCAGGTGCTGGCCGACGATGCCAACCTGTACCTGGGCTCTCCCCAGTTCACGGGAGATACCTTTTTGGGCCTGAATACGGAGACGATGGGCTCCACGCTGGCCGAGCTGACCTATGAAGACTCTTTGGAGGAGATCGGCTTTAATCTCTTTGATATCCTGGACACTTTGACGCCAGAGGTGGAAGAGGAAGACGGAGGCCAGGCCTTCGACGCCGCCAATAAAGCGCTCTTGGAGGCTCTTCTGGTGGAAAAAACCGGTTCTCCCACCATGGAGATCAACGGCCAGAGCGTCAAGACGACCGCCTATCGCGTCGTGCTTCCGAACTCCGCCCTGGAGAACTATATCGATGCCCTTGCAGAGGCGGCCTCTTCGGTGAATTATATCGATCAATACGAGAAGCTCTGCGCGGCCATGGGGATGCCCCAGGATGAGATCGACGATATCCTGTCTCATATGAGCACCAGAGATCCCTTCGGCGATCTGGCCGAAAGCCTGAAGGATCTTGTGGGCGAGCTGGGGGATGTGGAGCTGGATGTTTATCTCAGCGGCGGCTATGTGTCTGCTGTAATCTATGAGAAGAGCATCGAGGGCAGCGAAGCGGCGGTCCGCCTGTATCTGGGCGGCAAGGGCGAGTATGTGGACAATTTCTCTTTGGAGCTGCAGTTCGGCGATGCAGAGCTTTCGCTGGAATCTGCGGGCAATCATTCCGCCCAGGACGGCTCCTTTACCGATGAAACCACCCTGCGCGTACAGGAGGGAGGCGTCAACCTGGGCCGGTTGACCTCTGAAATGGACTATCAGATCAACAGCGGCGATTTCCACTGGGAGATAGGGATGGACGACGCCAGCTCCAACATCGGCTCTTTGGAGATGGAAGGCGTCTTGAAGACGTCCAAGGATTCGCTGGAGCTGGACCTGGAGGACTTCACCGTGCGGGGAATGGGCATGGAGCTGTTCACCCTGGGCGTGGAGTATTCCAGCCTGCCCTATCAGGGGGAGAGCATCTCTGTCAACTCATCTGTGATGCTGGCCGATATGGATGAGAACGATATGATGGATATCGTCTATGACATCCGGGAGAATGCCGAGGTTTGGCTGACCGATATGCGGGATCTTTTGGGCTCCAGGCTTTCCGAAAGCCTGCTTCGGTCGCTGATGTATGCTTTTTGATCCGGCATGAACACCCTGCGCTATTTTGCAAAATTTACCTTCTTGACCATGAAAAAGCTCTGCCAACAGCGTTGGCTGTTGGCAGGGCTTGTCCTTTTGTGCTTTCTGCTGCCTCTGGGCGCGGGTCAGGCCGCCGGCTATCTGCTGAGCCGGGGAGTGGATTTCAGCGGCGTGACCCTGGCTGTCACCGCCCCGGAGGGGGACGATGTGCCCAGGCGGCTGGAACAGCTTATGGGGGAGATGGAGGACATTACTGAGTACTGCCGGATCACTGCCATGGAGGAGGAGACGGCTATGGACGCTCTGTCCGCCGGAGAGGTGACTGCCGTACTGGTTCTGCCCGAGGATTTCATCCACCGCGTGATGTGGGGGGAAAACCCGGACCTGCGCCTGGTGGTGGATAACAACAGGCCGCTGGAATCCCTATTGCTTCTGTGGGTGGGCCAGAGTGCCTGCGATATCTTATCCGCCTTTCAAGGCGGGATCTACGCGGTGCTGGACTGCTATGACGAGGCGGCTTCGCCCCCTGGCCTTGACCGGGATCAGGTGGTGGTCGACATCAACCTGCGCTATCTCTCTCTGACGATGGGCCGCGCCGGATTTTTTCAAACGGAGCTGGTTTCAGCCACGCAGACGCTGCCCATCCCGCTCCATTATGCCCTTTCCTTTTCCATCTATCTTGCCCTGTCTGCCGCGCCGGTGTTTGTTCCCTTCTACACCGGGAGCTGGCTCAGGTTTCAGCGGCGGCTGCGGGGTGCAGGCCGCGGCGCTTCCGCCGGCTATTTCAGCGCGTTGGCCGCCGGGGTGCCCATGATGTTTTTACTGCTCTTTCCTCTTCTGCTAAGGACGGGAGAGGGGGCGTCTCTTCCGGCCCTGCTGGGTATTTCCCTGCTGATGGCGCTGTTTTGCTGCGCGTTTTGCTCGGTATGCTGCCTCATTACCGGAAGCGCAAGGGAATGCGGCCTGGTATCCTTCGTGATCTCCCTGCTGTCCCTGGCGCTTGCCGGAGGGATCGTTCCCCCGGTGCTGCTGCCCGCTCCGGTACGGAAGCTGAGCGGACTATCTCCGCTGGGCTGGCTGCGGCAGGCTGCCGCCGGAGCGATGGGCTATGAGACGCCTGCGGCCGTCTGGGTCTGTCTGATCGTGTCTATTGCGGCGATGTCTGCCTTGGGCCTGGTGCTGTATGCCCGACGAGTGGAGAGAGAGGAGGCGGCGAAATGAGATTTTTCTTCCTTTCCTTTCGCTCTGCCCTAAGGGGGAACTTGTCCAAATGGGGGCAGTGGATCCTGCTGCTTCTCCTTCCTCTGCTGACCTTTGGGGGAAAATCCCTTTTACCGGCCCAGGAGGTGTCTACCCCCGTTCAGGTGGGGGTGGTGCTCCCGGAAAAGGGGGGCGAAGACTTCTGGCGCCTTTTGAAAGAGCGGGATGGCCTGGTGGTCACATTTCATCCGTGTGATTTCGAGAAGGCCCGGCAGCAGGTGGCCGCCGGGCAGTGGGACTGCGCCCTGGTCCTTCCGCAGGACTTTGCGAAGCGCCTGGCCCGGCAGGATACGCTGGAGCTTATTACCCTCCTGATCGGCCCCGGCTCCACGGTTTATCCAATGGTACGGGAGACAGCCTGCGCCTGTGCGGCCCAGTGCATTTCCCCCGATGTGGCGCAGCGGTATCTTCTGGACAGCGGGATCCTGAAGGAGGAAGAGATCGACGCTGTCCGCCCCAGGCTTCAAAAGACTTTGCTGGAGCAGGACCGTGTTCTGGTGTCCATGGAAACTCTGGACGGCCGGCCCTTAGAGCCCTTCACGCTGGCAGACAGCGGAGTGTCCGATCTGCTTGTCGGCCTGACGGCCATTTTGCTGTTGATCTGGGCTTTGCTCACAGCCATGGATCTGGGCCGGTGGCTGGATACCCCCTTTGCCCGGCGGCTGCGCCCCGTGCGGAGAACGGCGGTGCTCCTTTTGCCTCGGCTGGCGGCGGCGACGGCGCCTGTCCTATGCGCCGGGGCGCTGGCTCTGTTAGCGGCAGAGCATCCGCTGCCCGCCATTCTGGCCCTGCTTCCCTATCTGTTCTTTTGCGGCGCGGCGGCCCTGCTTCTTGCCCAATACCGCCCCTTGTGGGGCGCTTTGCCTGCCCTGCTTCCCCTGGTTCCGGCGGCGGGCCTGCTCTTATCTCCGGTGCTTCTGGATCTTTCCCTGCTCTTTCCTGCCTTGGGGCCCGTCATTCGATGGATGCCCGTTACCGTTTACCTTCGGGCCTGCGGCGGCTCCCTTCCGGACGGCCTAATGCTGGCGGCAGGCGGGGGCGTGTGTCTCGCTTTGGCGTGGATAGAGCGAGGAAGCCGGAAAGCGGCGGGATGACCGAGCCTTTTGTTGATTTCCCTTTCCTTCTGTTACATATCAAATTTGCCCCGGCAGTACTGCCGGGGCAAATTGCTTTATGCGGCGCTAAATTGCTGAAAAGGACCGCCTTCGATTCCCGTTTTCTCGATCGAAAAATAACATAAGGCGCAGAAAGACTTTTGGGCCGGGAAGCGGTACCGTATATTTGCGCTTTTATTTCGCCGGTTCCCGCCGGAATAGGGCGAACACCAGAGTGGAGCCCAGCGTCACGGCAATTCCGATCCAGTACATGGGGCGATACCCCAGGTTTTCGATGATCCATCCGCTCAAGAGATTCCCCACGATACCGCTCAGGCCAAAATAAATAGAATAGGCCACTGTCTGGTAGGTGGTGCGTATTTCCGGCGGAGCGATGGAGTCCATATAGTACAGCACCCCGATGGTAAACAGGGCGAAGGAGGGCCCGCCCATCAGGCAGGCCAGCACCACATGCACCGGCCGCTGGGCAAAGCTGAGAAGCAGGTGCCATAGGGCAAAGGCAAAGGAGGAGGCCATGACCAGTATCTGGGGCTTTATCCTTTTGAGCAGCTTCTTGGAGAAGAACATGACGGCCGCCTCTGAGATGAACATCAGGGCGCTGGCGTACCCCACCAGAGAATTGTCGCCTCCCAGCTGCTTGATCAGCAGGGGGAAAAATGTATAATTCCCCCGGTGGGCAAGCTGCATGAAAAAGGTGTAGGTCAAAAAGATCAGGAACCGCTTGTCCCGAAACACCCTGCCCAACTGCATATCCCGTAAGGAGGATGCCTCGGCGGGAGCCGCTTCAAACCTCACCAGGAGAAGCACCACCCCAGAAATATCAGCATTCCGGAAAAGATGGGGATGACGGCGCTGGTGGAATATTTGCTGATAAACAGCCCAGACACCACGCTGCTCAGGGAAAACCCGATGCATCCCCACATCTTTACCGGCCCCATACCGTTGGGATCTCCGGCGGCCTTGACGCTTGTAAGCGTCCAGGTATCCATCAGCGGGCCCTCGGAGGATGAGAAAGAGGTGTAGAGGATAAACGCGGCGGCTATGAGAAGCAGATCGTTTACCACCAGCAGAGACATGGCGAAGACCGCCTGGAAAAACACGCACAGGACCAGGGTCTTTTTTGTGGACCGGATCCGGTCGGAGACGATTCCCCACAGGGGCTGGGAAAGGATGATAACGAAGGAATTGATGCCGGTTATCAGCCCGATCTGCTCTGCCGAAAGGCCCTTTTCCCCCAAATATACGGTGATAAACGGCCCGAACACCGCTCTTGCCAGCATGAAGAAGAAATAGATGCCGGAAAAAATGATCTTCACCCGCCTGAGATGGGCGCGGTTCACAGATCCGCTTGGGGTTTGAGTTGTGTGATCCATTGGCGTTCTCCTTTGAAAGGGAAGCGGGCCTGCCCCAAAGCCGGCGCGCCGTTTCTTTTTTATAGAGCCGATCCCTCAGGATAGAGGAAATCCCGCTTCAGGGGCAGCAGGGTTTGAAGCCCCTTACGAAGATACGTTTCCCACATTGTCCAATCGTGGTCGAAGCCTTCTGCCACGATATACTCCACCGGATATCCCAGCTCCCGGAGCTTTTCGGCGTCGCCCTCCATGCGCCTGCGGATGAATTCCTTGCTGCCGCAGGCCAGGATAAACCGGGGAAGCGCTTTCCCCTCCTCCTTGTTTCTCACAGCCGCGGCATAGAGGTCATAGTCTGAGTCGGGGAAATCTTCCGGTTCGCCGAAAGCCACCTGATAGGAGGGCATAAAGGTTTTAAAGTGACTGCTTTTCATTTCCTCCACCAGAGTTTGGGTGTCGAGAGTCATGCCGATGCCGCCGGAGATATCCAGGCAGGCGCTGTACAGATCCGGCCGGAGGATGGCCATGCCCAGCGCCGCGTTGGCGCCCATTGCGTATCCCATGACGAAATTATCTTCTCTCTTCGGGGAGGAAGGAAACACCGTTTGGATCACCGTGGGCAGCTCCTGTGTAAGATAGGTGAAATAGTTTCCCCCCGGGCAGTCTGTGCCGAAAAACCGGATATCGGGGCAGACCAGCATCACGCGGTTTTCCTGGGCATACCGCTCCAGGGGGACGTACCGCGAGGTGGCGGAGTGGTTTTCGCCGCCGCCGTGGCACACATACACGGTCTGGAATTTCATGCCCGGCCGGTACATCCGGCACTTTTTCCGGAGAATGGGATTCTGCCCGCGCGCCTCGGATTCGCTGGGGTCAAAAAAGCTCAGCTCATCTGTGGGCAGGATGATCGTGACAGACACGTTTCTTTCGATACACTGGCTTTTGAAATCATATTGGACAAGCGCCATACAGCTCACTCCTTCGATTTTTTTCTCAAGCGTCCCGGACCTCAAAGAGAAAGTCCGCAGAAATTCCGGCGGGCAGCCCCATGCAGGCTTATGGAGACCGGACGCACAGTGAGATCATCTCTATTTTAGCGAATTTAAGGGGGAGAATCAACCGGTAAAGGGACAAAGGGGATCTTTCCGACGGCAAAAAACCTGAAACGGGGCAAATAGAGCTTCCCAAGAAAAGAAAAATCTGCTAAACTGGGATAGAAAAACGGCGCGGACGAAGGCCCTTAAAGGGCCCAAGGCGGCAAAACGCCCCAAAAAAGGAGGCTTTACCCGCCGCAGCAGGGGGAAAGCCTGCGGTCATGCGCCCGGAAAACGCACCGGAGGAGGGTCATCATGCAGTATAACGATTTTGAAGATCTGAGCCTGTCCCGCCTGGGCTTCGGCGCCATGCGCCTGCCCACCAAGGAGGACGGCTCCATCGACCAGGCCGCCCTGGAGGAAATGGTCGCCTACGCCATGGACCACGGCGTCAACTATTTTGATACCGCCTATCCTTATCACGGCGGGAATTCGGAGATCGCTTTGGGCAAGGCCCTTCGCAAATACCCTCGGGAAAGCTGGTATCTTGCCAACAAGTACCCGGGGCACCAGATCTCCCAAAGCTATGACCCCGCCGCCGTTTTTGAAGATCAGCTGAAAAAGTGCGGGGTGGACTACTTCGATTTCTATCTCCTGCACAATGTCTATGAGAATTCCCTTGGCACCTACACCGACCCCAGGTGGGGGATCATCGACTATTTCAAGGAGCAGGTGAAAAACGGGCGCGTCAGGCACCTGGGCTTTTCCAGCCATGCAAGGCCCGATACATTGGAAAAATTCCTGGACTATGCCGGAGACGATATGGAGTTCTGTCAGATCCAGTTAAACTATTTGGACTGGACTTTGCAGGACGCCCAGGCGAAATACGATCTGCTCACCCGGCGCAATATCCCGGTTTGGGTGATGGAGCCTGTCCGCGGGGGGAAATTAGCCCAGCTTAATGAGGAGGATACCGCGAAGCTTCGCGCCCTGCGCCCGGAAGACAGCGCGGCCGCCTGGGCGTTCCGGTGGCTTCAGAATTTGCCCAATGTGAAGGTGGTGCTCTCCGGCATGAGCAATCTGGCCCAGATGGAGGATAATGTGAAGACCTTCTCCTCCGGAGAACCCCAGACAGAGCAGGAGGCCGCCCTTTTGATGAAGCTTGCCGAAAGCCTGAAGAACGCCCTGCCCTGCACAAAATGCCGCTACTGCTGCGACGGCTGCCCCCAGGGCCTGGACATTCCCATGCTCATTCACGCGTATAACGATGTGAAGTATACCGAAGGCGGCACGACGGTCGCCATGCAGTTCGACGCCCTGCCCGAAGACAAGCGGCCTGAGGCCTGCATCAAGTGCGGGGCCTGCGCGGCGGTCTGCCCCCAGAATATCGACATTCCGGGAACTTTGGAGGAGCTTGCGGATATCCTCAATAAGCTTCCCAGCTGGGCGGAGATCTGCCGCCAGCGGGAGGAGGCCGCCCGAAAGCTGAAGGCAGAAAAATAAAAGGACACAACGGGCAGCTGTCAGCTTCACAGCCCGCAGGCGGCCGCGCGGCAGGACCGCTTGGGAAAAGGGTAGCGCGCAGGCCGGTAAGGAGAGAAAATGGGAAGGACAACGGAAAAATTTGACTGGAAGCGATTTTTAAGACAGCTTTCCGTGATCGCGGTGCCGGTGGCGCTGCAAAATCTGCTGACCACTACCGGAAGCATGATCGACACCATGATGATCGCCCCCCTGGGAGAAAAGGTGGTGGGGGCGGTGGGGCTGTGCGCCCAGTTTTCCTCCCTGATGTTTTCCGGGTACTGGGGCTTTATCGGCGGCGGAATGCTGTTTTTCTCCCAGTATTGGGGGGCGAAGGACGAAAAGGGGATCAACCGGGCCTATGGCACCACGATGACCTGCCTGATGACAGTGGCGCTGCTGTTCGCCTGCGCTGCTGCCTTCGCGCCGGGAGTGATCATGCGGGTGTATACCGATAAGACGGCGATCCAAGAGATCGGGGTGGAATATCTCAGTATGATCGGCGTCTCCTATCTCGCTACGGTTTTTTCCACGGGAATGAGCGCCCTGCTGCGCTCTACCGAGCGGGTGAAGATTCCGTTGATCGCCGCCATTTGCTCTGTGAGCTCCAATATTCTACTGAACTATATCTTTATTTACGGAAAGCTGGGCTGCCCCGCTCTGGGCGTAAAGGGGGCGGCTTTAGCCACCTCCTGCGCGGGGGTGGTCAACGCGTCGGTAACTTTGCTGCTGGCAAAGAAAGCGGGGTATCCGTATCTCTTTGAGCTTCGCTCTCATTTTCGCTGGTCCGTGCCCTGGCTCAAGGAATTTTTCCACAAATGCTTCCCCATCCTCTGCAACGAGATCCTCATCGGCGTGGGGAATATGACCATCAATATCGTTCTGGGCAGACAGTCTGAGCAGGCCATTGCCGCCGTCGCCGTGTTCCGGGTGCTGGAGGGGCTGGTGATCGGCTTTTTTGCCGGGTTCTCCAACGCGGCCTCGGTGCTGGTGGGAAAGTGTGTGGGGGCGGGAGAACTCCACACAGCCTACCAGCGGGCCAAACGATTGGTTGCGATCTGCGGGGCGACTATCTTCTGTCTTGCAGTGGCGCTCATTGCCCTGCACAAGCCCATCCTCACGGCCATGAGCCTCAGGGGGGAGTCCTATCAGATCGGGGTGCAGCTGCTTTGCGTGTACTGCGTGGTGTCCGTTCTGCGTATGGGCAACTGGATCCAGAACGACACCTACCGCTCCGCCGGGGACGCGGCTTACGGCACCATTCTGGAGATCGTCTTTATGTATGCAATGCTTTTGCCCTGCGTCTGCCTCAGCGGACTGGTGTGGAAGCTGCCCTTTGTGGTGATCTTCATTTGCTGCTATATCGATGAGCCCATTCGGTTCTGCCTGATGCAGCGGCACATGTACAGCGGGAAATGGATCAAGCCGGTGACAGAGCTGGGAAAAGCCGCGCTGCCGGAATTTTTGGAAAGCAGAAGGAAAGGGAAATCCCATGAAAACGTATGAGGCCCTTTTGACGGAATTTGTCCGAAAAAGCCGGGAGATTTTGGGAGAAAATTTAGTGGGGGTATACCTTCACGGCTCCGCCGCCATGGGTTGTTTTCATCCGGAAAAAAGTGATTTGGACCTGATGATCGTGGTGGAAAAGCCGCTTTCCTCCGAGATTAAAAGACAGTATATGGACATGACGGTAGCCTTGAACGGGAAAGCGCCGGCAAAGGGCCTGGAGCTCAGTCTGGTGCTGGAAAAGTTCTGCTCTCCCTTCCGCTACCCTACCCCCTTCGAGCTTCACTTTTCCAACGCCCATCTTGCCTGGTATCAGAGAGACCCCGCAGAGTATGTGGAAAAAATGCAGGGAGAGGACCGGGACTTGGCCGCCCACTTCACCATTTTGCTCCACCGGGGAAAAACGCTGTTCGGAAAGCCGATCTCCCAGGTGTTTGCCCCGGTGCCCCATGAGGCCTATTGGGACAGCATCTTCCGGGATATCCGGGAGGCGGAGGAAGAGATCGTCAGGGATCCCGTCTATTTTACCCTAAACCTGTGCAGAGTTCTGGCCTATCACAGGGAAGGCTCCCCCCTCTCCAAGGAGGAGGGGGGAGCCTGGTACTTGGAAAAGGGCCTTGACCGGCAGTATGCGCCGCTCATAGAAAGCGCCCTTTCTCAGTACAGAGGCGCCCCCAAGAAGGCGTTTTCTGAGGAGCTATCAAAGAGCTTTGCCCGTGACATTTTAAAGCAGCTTTCGGCGCCGGATGGGGCGGAGAAATTTGACAAATAGAAAATAGTTTTCCATAAAAACGGGAGGGTGCGGTTTGCAAACCGCACCCTCCGGATTTTTGTTTCGGTTCTATTTTTTAGTGAAAACCAGCATATTGCTCATGTTTCTCCCGGCTTCCACAAGACATCTTCCTTTTGCGTAAAGCGCGCAGGAAGCGCCGCCGTCCAGATTCATAGCGGTTTCACAGCCCAAGCCTGCCATGACCTGAGACAGCTCTCTGAGAGTGCCGGAGGTGTGGGCGATCACGACCTTACCGTCCTTTTTCACGCCGATGGCCATACGCGCCCCGGACTCTGAGATCACATGGGGGTCGCTCTGCCCTTCGCTCTGATAGGTGGAGGCATTGCCATAGGGCTTGCCGTTTTTCACCACGGTAGGCCCGCAGCTTAAGGCCGTCTGGATGTCCGTGGTTTTGCCGTCTTCAAAAACGGTCTTCAGCTCTACCCGGTCTCCCACCTTGATGCGGGAGATCACCATCTCACCCTGGTAGCGCAGCGCCCGCTCAAAAAGGATGAAGCCCTTGCTGGGGATCGGCACATTGGAGGCGTTGTGGTACACCTTGGTGACGATTCCGTCCTCGTCCACCGCCGCGGCATTCAACACCTTTCTGGGAATGGTTTTTCCAAAGGCGGAGGTGTATACCATTTTCGTGCCGTCGCCGTCGTGCAGCTCGATATTGCAGCCGATATGCAGCTTATCCTCCTCGATGACCTTTCCGCTTTGATCGGTATAGGTCATCTGCAAGCAGGTCTTAAAGTAGTCGATGGAGGCGTTTCCCTCCTTGTCGATGACGAAGGTGGGCTTTTTCGCTCCGGCGTAGCTGTCCGCCCGAAGGAGTTTTCCGCCGCTGACGATGGTGGCAAAGGTGGTGTTGTCTCCGCCGCTGTAGCAGTTGAAGAAAGAGCCATTGACGGCGATATAGGCCTTTTTGCGCGCCACAATGCTTCCGGCGGACTCGGTGGACTTCAGCCTGTCGTTGCCCAGGGCGACCTGAGAGCCGTAGCCGGATCTCGGATCGAATTCCACTCCGGTGACGCTGTGGCCGGCCACCGTTTTGGAAAATACGGTGGGCTCCTTGAAGGAGGGGTCTATTACCGGCGCGGGCAGCTGATCCTTGGGAAGGGGCTCCATGCCCAAGGTCAGGCAGATCACTTTGGCCGTTTCGGACCGCTTGATATTGTTCCTGGGGTTGAAGGATCCCTTCTCGTCGCCGGCAATGATGCCGCCCGCCTGGCAGAGGTAAACGTCTTCCTTTGCCCAGCCGGAAATGGCGTCGTCGTCCGGGAAAGGCTTTTGCGGCTGTGTGGAAGAAATGGACACGCCGTCCGTAACATTTGCAAAGCGGACCAGGAAAGCGGCGGCCTCCTGGCGGGTCACATAGGCCTTCGGGCGGAATGTGGTGGGCGTTTTTCCCTTTGTAATGCCCACCTGCGCGCACCAGTTTACCGGGGCGGCATAAAAGGCGTTAGAGGGAACGTCTTCAAAGAGGTTCATAGATCTGTAAGCGGCAAGCTCGTCCTCGCTCAAGGCAAAGTTGGCAAGCATTGTGACAAACTCGCCCCTGGTGATTTTAGCGCCGGGCTGGAAGGTGGTGGGAGTCTTTCCGTGAATGATATCTTCCTGTACCAGCCTGTAAATGTATCCGGCGTACCAGGTGCTGTTGGAAATGTCGGAAAAAGGCTTAACTTCGGCGGCAAGGGCAGGGCTTGCCGGAAGGGTGAGCAGCAGCAGCGCCGCCGCCAGAAAAAGGGATAAAAGCTTCTTTTTCATGATCTCTCTCCTTTGAATCAATTATACAAGGCGCCTTTTATTTTAGCACCGCAAACCGGAGAAATCAAGATGGGCTGCGCCCCTTATGAAGCTTCGGGGCGCAGAAGGCACGATTGCGTTTTTGGGGCCCGAATAGTAACAATATTGACATATTTAGTTGACATTTCACAGGCCCGAGCGTATAGTTTATACATCCTGCTCCATGGAGGGCAGTACAGGGGAAGGGGTGTATGCCCGTTGAAGAAAAAAGCTGTGTGGCTGTGGTGCCTTCTGCCGCTTTTGTTGCTGAGCGGATGTGGTTTCCTGCCTTCGGAAGAAGAGCTGGCGCCGTTATCCGTGCTGGACAAGGAGAAGCAGAAGGCTTTTGAATTTTCCTATGTGACCCGGGGAGACCTGGAGCTGTGGGAGAATATTGACTGCAAGTTCCAGTCGCTGAAAGAGGAGCAGCTGAGCTTTCCCTACGGCGGACGCCCGATCGGAAGGGTGTCTGTGGAGGTGGGAGACGAGGTGAAGCCCGGGCAGCTTTTGGCCCAGCTGGAAAACAAGGAGCTGGACGAAGCGCTGGAGGACTGTGAAGATCAGGCGAAGCTTCTGAAGCAGCGGCTCCAGTATGCCAGAAGGAGCCTGGATATCATCTACAGCTCCTGGGATCTTTACGACCAGGCGGAGGAGCATGAGGACAAGGTGGAAGAGCTGGAGGAAGACAGCGCCGTAGCCGACAAAAGGCTGGAGGAATTGAAGGCTCAAAAGCGCGAGGAGTCCCTCTATGCGGGGATCGGCGGGACCGTCGCCTATGTGGGCGAAGAGGAGCTGTCTGATGCCGATGTGCCCTTTATCACCGTCTCCGACCAGAGCAAAGCCTGCTTTTATGCCGATACGGAGTATGGCGAGGCCATCAAGCCCGGAACGAAGGTGACCCTTACCACCCAGGAGGGAGAGCTTCTCGCCGTTGTGAAAAGCGGGGAAGAGCTGGGGCTTGAAACGCCGAAAAGCGGGGAAAACGGCAAGAGCAGAGTGTATTTTGTGCCGGAGGGAGAAACGGCTGTGCTTCACGACTCCAGCAGGGCAAGGCTCAGCCTGATGCTGGACAGCCGCCGGGATGTGCTGATTGTTTCGGAGCGCTCGGTGCTTTTTGCGGACGGGCAGGCCTATGTTTTCTATGAGAATGAAGACGGAGTTTTGACCCCGAAGCCGGTAGAGCTGGGGCTGAGGGTACGCGGGCGCTATGAGGTATTGTCCGGCCTTAATGAGGGAGAAGCCCTCTTGGTCACTTGAGGGAGGTGCTGTATATGAAACGGTTATGGGCGGCTGCGCTGGCGCTTTTCCTATTGCCGGTGCTGGTTTCCTGCGGGGCAGATCGGGACGGCCCAGAGCTTTTGGAGCCTATGACGATCGGAAGCGACCTTGCGCCGGTAAAGATCGGGAATATCTATGACGGGACCGTATTGACGGCCAGCGTCTTGCCCAGATGCGAGGAGCTGAGCTTTCCGGTGAGCGGGCGGATCGGGGAGATCTGTGTGACGCTGGGCGAAAAGGTCAAAAAAGGAGACCCTATTGTCCGGCTGGACACGAAGGATCTGGAGGAACGCTGTGAAGATCTCAGGGAAGAGCTGCAATACGCCCGGAAGATGGATGAATTCGACACCCGGGCGGCAGAGCTCAACGAGGTGGCTCTAGCCGGGCAGACGGGCTGGGACAGCCCCAGCTGCCAGCTTTACATCAACGAGCGGGAGGCCGAGCGGCAGGAGCGCTCGGCGCAGATCGCAAAGCTCCAGCGAAAGCTTGAGCAGATGGAAAAGAAGATCAATGTGGAAAGCGTGATCGCGGCTCCCTGCGATGGGGAAGTGGCCGCCATGACGGTCTGCGTGGGAGATACGGTGAAGGAGAAGCAGGTCGTTGCGGCTGTGGCGGACGATTCCGCCTGCTTTTTGAAAACGGATCATCTGGAGGAGAGCTCGGTGAGCCTCATGGGGTCTGTGTATGCCACTGTGGGCGGAGTTCGCTATGAGGTGGAGTATGTCCCAATGAAGGCCAAGGATTACGCGGAAAAGAAGCTTGCCGGCAGCAAGCTGTTTTCCACCTTTGAGCTCAAAGGCGGGGAAAGCGGCCTCATCGGCCAGTACGCAATGCTCTACCTCATGTCTTCCCAGCGGGAGCAGGTGCTCAATATCCCTTCCAATGCCCTACAATGGGGAGAATCCGGCTACTATGTCTATGTACAGCGGGAAAGCGGCCGGGTCCGCCAGGAGGTCAAGGTGGGTTTGAAGACTGCCGCGCAGGCTGAGATCCTGTCCGGGCTCAAGGAAGGGGAGATGGTTTATGTGGCGGGGTAAACGGACGCTGGCCTTCGCCGCCGCCCTGATGCTCCTTCTGGGAGGCTGCGGGGCGGAGGAGACGCAAAGCGGGGAGACCATACTCACCGGTGTGAAGGCCGAAGAGGCGGTAAGCTATACCACCTATGAGGTGAAGCCCGTGGACGTGGCCAAAAGCGGGTCCATGGCCCTCAGCGTGATCTATACGCAGCTGGAGCCTCTCTGCGCGCCGGAGGACGGGCTGCTTTTTGAAGAGATGCTGGTAAAGCGCGGAGAAACGGTAAAAAAGGGAGAGCCCCTCGCGTCCTTTCGCCGGCAGAGCAGCAAGGCGGAGCTTCAAAGGGCTCAGCTGGAGCTGGAGCGGGTCAAAAGGGAGCGGGAGGACCGCCTGGAAGAGCTCTATGAGCAGCTGGAATCTGCCTGGGCCTATTCCGACGGCGTGCAGATTGAGCTCAGGCAGATCGAATACGACAGGGCAGACTACAGCTATCAGCGGCAGATCGACCTGCTTGAGGAAGAGGTGGAGGAGCAGAAGGCAGCCTTTGAGCCCATCCTGCTTTCAGCGCCCTATGACTGTGTGGTCAGCACCGCCGCCTTCCTCTATGACCGGCAGGAGGTAGACGCCTCCACCGTGGTCCTGGAGATCAGCAATACTGCCTCTATGGTGCTGCTGGGAGAGGATATCACCAACAGCTTCCAGTACGGAAGCGAGGTCCAGGTGGAGTACGGCAGGACCGGGCAGAAAAAGACCATCGAAGCCAGGGTGGTGTGCACCGCGGCGGTTTTGGGAAATGATGGGCAGGATGTGTATATCGTGCCCAAAGAGCCGATAGAGGCTTCCAAGCTGGAGAAGCCTGTGGCCAAATCAGACTGCGTTCAGCTCAAGGACGCGCTCACCATACCCCGCAGCGCCGTAAAGACGGAAAACGGAAACGACTATGTGCAGATCCTCATCGACGGCGTGACCCACAAGCGGTATGTGATCTGCGGCGCTCTGGTGGGCAATACGGACGACCGGTATGTGGTGATACTTTCCGGCCTGGAAGCGGGACAGCAGGTCATTCTGGATTGAGGGGGCGGTGGATTTGTTACAGTTTGTATTGCAGAAGATCCGCAATAAAAAGTGGCTGATCCTGAGCCTTCTGGTGGGGAATCTGCTGCTGGTGGCCATCTGTGCCGCCGGGCCCATGTACACCAAGGCGGCCCTGCAGCGCACTCTGACCCGCACCATGAGCGACTACGCCCAGCAGGAAAACCGGTACCCCTCCAGCGTGTCCATCGACGCTTCCTCCAAGGGGGGCATGGAGCTTTTGGAGAGCGACGAAAAGCTGGTGGACACCTTGGGCGAAAAGCTGGGAGCGGAGCCTTTGGCGGTGGTCTGCCACCGGTTTATCGATCAGATAGACTTTTTCCCCGAGCTTTCAAGAGGCGCGGGAGAAACGGCAAAGTCCGCGCGGGTAGGCTTTCTGCGGGAGCTGGAGGATCATATCAAGGTGGTTTCCGGCTCTGTGTATCAAGAGGAGCCGGACGAAAAGGGCGTTTTGGACGCGCTGATCAGCGAGAAGTGCATGGTGGATCTGGGGGTGATGGTGGGAGAGACTCTGACCGCCCAAAAGCTGGAGGCCCCGGACGGCGCTCCTCTTCGAGTGCGCATTGCCGGGATCTTCCGTGCGAAAGAGGAGGATACCCCCTACTGGTACCGCGGCCCCGCCTCCTATGGATCCACGCTTTTTCTCAGCGAGAAGGCCTTTGCCTCCGGCATTTCCCTGGAGTCCCGCGAAAGGCGGGAACAGGCGAACTGGTGCTGGATCTTCGACTACAGGAAGATCACGGTGGATAACTGCGAGGCTTTTGTAAGGGATTCCGCCGCCCTGGCGGAGTCCTTTCAGGAGGAGAAAAACCATTCCTATCAGGATCACTTTACCGGGCTGATCGAGAGCTATCAGGTCCAGGCGGCGCAGGTCCGGGGAACTTTGTGGATCTTGCAGGCGCCCATCTATGTGCTGCTGGCGGCCTTTCTTTTCATGGTTTCCCGGCAGATGCTGGAGCTGGAAGCGGCGGAGATCGCCGTGCTGAAAAGCAGAGGCGCTTCCCAGAGGCAGATCATTGGCATCTATTGCCTGCAAAGCGCCCTTTTGGCGGCGGTGAGCCTCATTTTGGGCGTGCCGCTGTCCTTTCTCGTGTGTCGCATCATCGGCTCTGCCAACGCCTTCCTGGAATTCGTTTCCCGCAGCTCGCTGAGGCTGGAGCTCACCGCAGAGGTGCTGCTCTATGCGCTGGCGGCGGCGGTGCTGAGCATGGCCGCCATGGTCCTGCCGGTGCTCAGATACAGCAAAACCACCATTGTGGCGGTCAAGCAGGGAAAGGCCAAAAAGCGCAGCGCTCCGCTGTGGCAGAGGCTTTTCCTGGATGTGATCCTGATGGGGGTCGGCCTTTACGGCTTCTTCAGCTTTCAGGGGCAGAAGGAGCACATCGCTGAGCGGGTGCAAAGCGGCGCGGGGCTGGACCCTTTGATCTACCTGTCCTCTTCGCTGTTCATCATCGGATGCGGGCTTTTGGCTTTACGGGTCATCCCTTTGATCGCGCGGTTGGTCTACCGGATCGGCCGGCGCTGGTGGCCGCCCTCTCTCTACGCCTCTTATCTTTGGGTGCTGCGCTCTAAGGGAGGCGGGTATATCGTCACCTTCCTGGTCATCACCATCGCTTTGGGGATCTTTAACGCCTCCACCGCCCGCACCGTAAACAGCAACGAGACCTCCCGCATCACCTATCAGGACGGGGGAGCGGACCTGGTGCTGATGGAGCGGTGGGGAAGCAATACCCTGCAGGTGGAGTCTGACGATACCGGCGGGACGAACCTCCTCTATTTTGAGCCGGACTATGAAAAATACAAGAGTATTCCTGGGGTCGCCTCTATGACCCGGGTGCTGTACGATGACGATATTTCCCTTTCTCTGGACGGGCTGGGCCGGGGCGCCACGGTGACCCTGATGGGGATCCACACCAGGGAGTTCGGCGAGACCGCCAGCCTGAAAAAGGGCTTGCTGCCGGAGCATTTCTACGACTATCTCAACGCCATCTCCCAGAAAAGCGACGGGGTGCTGGTGTCCTCCCTGTTCCGGGATAAATACCATTATAACCTGGGAGACACCATCATCTACCGCAACGCAAACGAAGAAAGCGCCCGGGGCGTGATCTATGGCTTTGTGGATTACTGGCCCACCTACCTCAAGGAGAAAACGGCCAAGAATTCAGACGGCACCCTGCGCAAAGAGGAAAACCTGCTGATCGTTGCCAACCTCAGCTATTTGCAGGCCCAGTGGGGCGTCACTCCCTATCAGGTGTGGATGCGCATGGAGGGCGGCGACACTTCTCCGGTGTACGATTTTATTGAGGAGCAGGGTCTGGTCCTCACAGAATTTCGAGATCAGACCGCCGACCTGGTGGCCATGAAAAACGACCCGGGCATCCAGGGGACCAACGGGATTCTGACGGTGGGCTTTGTGGTGGCTCTGGTGCTGTGCACGGTGGGATTTCTGCTCTACTGGATCCTCGCCATCAGGAACCGGGCGCTGCAATTCGGGATTTTCCGGGCGATGGGCATGAGCATGAAGGAGATCGTCGTGATGCTCTTAAACGAGCAGCTCTATATCTCCGGCCTTTCCATCGCCATCGGGACGGGCGTGGGACTGCTTACCTCCCGGCTTTTTGTGCCCCTGATACAGCTTGCCTATGTGAAATCGGAAATGCCCCTGCCCCTGGAGGTCTTGTCTGCGGGCAGCGACGTGCTCCGGCTGCTTATGGTGGTGCTGCTGGTCATGGCGGCGTGCATGATGATCTTGGGCACGATCATCCGCCGGCTGAAGATCGCCCAGGCATTGAAGCTGGGAGAGGACTGAGAGGAGGAGCCTATGCTTTCTGTTGAAAATCCCATTCTCACCGCAAAAGGCGTCAAACGGGGGTTTCCCCTGCCGGGCGGAGATACCTTTTTTGCCTTAAAGGGCGTTGACATTGCCGTTCCCAAGGGGAAGCTGACGATCCTGAAGGGAAAGTCCGGCTCCGGAAAGACCACCCTGATGAATATCCTGGGCGCTCTGGACCTGCCCACTGAGGGCACGGTGGAATTTGACGGCCGGGAGATCACCTCCATGGATGACGGGCAGCGCACGAAACTTCGCCGGCATGAGATCGGCTTTGTGTTCCAGTCTGTCGCGCTGATCCCCACCATGACCGCTTATGAAAATGTGGAGTACGCCCTGCGGCTGGGGGACTTCCAGGGAGACCGCCGGGCGCGTGCCAACGAGTGTTTGGAACGGGTGGGCCTGACGGCCCGGGGCAGCCATATGCCGGCCCAGATATCCGGCGGCGAGCAGCAGCGCGTGGCCATTGCCCGGGCTATCGCTCACCGGCCGAAGCTGATCTTCGCCGACGAGCCCACGGGAGAGCTGGACACCAATACCGCCATCGGCGTGGTAAAAATGTTCAAGGAGCTGTGCGCGGACCAGGGGATCACCTTCGTGATGACCACCCACGATACGGGCTTTATGGAGATCGGCGACGCGGTCTATGAGCTGGAAGGCGGTGAAGTGATCAGTGAGCACTGAGCGGGAGTATATCATCGAGTGCGACAACCTGGTGAAGATCTACAAGACGGAGGAGACCGAGGTCATGGCCCTGCAGGGGCTTGATTTTCAGGTGCGCTATGGAGAGCTTACCGCCGTCATCGGCAATTCCGGCAGCGGGAAAAGCACCTTCCTGAATCTGCTGGGCGGCTTGGACACCCCCACCGCCGGAAGGCTCTACGTGGACGGGCTGGATCTGTTTCGCCTGTCGGAAAAAGAGCTGGTCTCCTACAAGCGGGATATCGTAGGGTTCGTCTGGCAGAATAACGCGAGGAACCTTTTGCCCTATCTCACTGCCTGGCAGAACGTGCAGATGCCCATGCTGTTCGGCACCCGGGAAAAGAAACGGGAGCGCGCCATGGAGCTTTTGGAGCTGGTGGGCATGGAGCACCGGGCCGAAAGCCATATGCGGGAGCTTTCCGGCGGCGAGCAGCAGCGGGTGGCCATTGCCATTGCCTTGGCGAATGACCCCAAGCTTTTGCTGGCAGACGAGCCTACCGGCTCGGTAGATCCGGTAACGGCCGCGTATATTTTCAACGCCTTTCGCCGCCTCAATCGGGAGCTGGGCTTGACCATCGTCATCGTGACCCACGATATGAGCGTGGCAAGCAAGGTGAGCCGCGTCGTGCAGATCCGGGACGGAAAGATCAGCACCGAGCGGGTCATGCGGGAAAATTATCTGGAGCAGCTTAATCAGACGCAAAGTCTGGAATCTCTGGGCGCGGCCACCCTGATGGACGGCAGCACCCACGAGGAGTTTGCCGTGCTGGACCGCAGCGACCGGGTCCAGCTGCCGCCGGAAATGCTCAAGCAGGCGGGCTTTGACGGCCGCCGGGTGAAGATGGCTGTGGAGGACGGGAAGATCGTCATCTCCCAGCCCAAAGAAGAACAGCCCGGGAGCGAGGCGGAATAAGGCGGCTCGCCCTTTGAAAAAAGAGAGAATATGAAGGCTTTCGCCCGTTCGGGCAAAAGCCTTTTTGGGAGGAAATGTTCATGATCCGTACCTTAGACGCTTCGATGCTGGGGCTTAGCTGCTCTGTGGAGGAGGCCGCTCCCTGGGCGGCAAAATATGGGTTTCAGGCGGTGAGCGCTTCCAGAGCGGTGCTGGAAGATCGGGAAATGGGGAAGAGGACGGCGGCGGCGCTTATGGAACACGGCCTTTCCTGGGGCCTGATGCCCATGCCCGCCGATTTTTATCACTGGGATCTAAGCGACGCCGCCTTCCAGCAGGCGCTGGAGACCCTGCGCCGCGAGGCGGATCTCGCGCGCATTTTGGGCGTGACCCACGCCTATAATCATGTGTGGTCCTCCAGCCCCAGGCCCTTTGAGGAAAACTTTGAGTGGACCGTAAAGCGGATCCGGGCTGTAAACGGGATCTTAGCGGAGAACGGCGTTTCCTACGGGCTGGAATTTCTGGGCCCCCATGAGCTGCGCTCTATGCAGAAATATGAATTCATCCATTCCCTTTCCGGGGCGCTGGCTTTGGCGGACGCCGCCGGGGGCGGGGT
Organism: uncultured Acutalibacter sp.; assembly: GCA_964565505.1. Classification (GTDB taxonomy): domain Bacteria; phylum Bacillota; class Clostridia; order Oscillospirales; family Acutalibacteraceae; genus Acutalibacter. Next base: position 23,869 of record CAZMFF010000044.1, read on the forward strand.
GGGCATCGCCTTTGATGTGTATCACTGGTACTGCTCGCAGAATGGGGCCTGGGATGATGTGATGCTGATGGAGCAGCAGATCGACCGCCTGGTGGCGGTGCATCTCAGCGACGCCGTGGAGGGCAGAAAGGTGGAGGAGCAGAAGGATATGGAGCGCCGCCTTCCCCTGGAGACGGGGATCATCGACGCTAAAGGGGTCCTGTCCCGCTTTAGCCGGCATAAAAGCGACGCGCTGTATGTTGTGGAGCCCTTTGACCCGTGGAAAAGCCGCTTTCGGGAAATGGAGACTGAAAAGGCTGTCCGCCTGGCTTCCGCAGCCCTGTCAAGAGTTGAGGAATGAAGCTGTCAAGTTGTTAGTTTTTAGTCGTTAGTTGTTAGAAAGGGCGCTCTCTCGCCTACCGGCTCAGTTGGGTCAGAAAGATTGCCACTGGCAATCTTCCCCCCCACCGGGACACGCTCGCCCCTTACTCAGGGGAGCCAAGGGTTCTTGCTCTTAGCTTCCCTGAGTAAGGAAGAAAAAAGGCAGGAAATAAAGGAGAGGAAATGAAAGGCTATAACAAAGACAATATCTCTCTTGCAAAAAACCTGCGAAAAAACATGACGCCTTGGGAAAGAAAGCTTTGGTATAATTTTCTGAGGAATTACCCGATTCGTTTCCAAAGACAAAAATCAGTTGGAAATTATATTCTGGACTTCTATTGTGCGAAAGCACGGTTAGTGATAGAACTTGACGGGGGTGGACATTACACACCGGAACAAGAAGGAAAAGATTCGATTCGTACAAAGGAATTGGAAGCAATGAGCCTAATGGTGCTTCGATTTTGCAATTTGGATATTGATCGCAATTTCAGCGATGTGTGTGCCTGCATTGATATGGCGGTTCAAGAAGCTATTTCAGAGTAGGCGGCATCGGAAATACCCTTGCCTCCCTCTGAGGAGAGATGAAGAGGGAGAGATCTTTAAAAGTTTTGTTT
>CAZMFF010000045.1:0-23447 GCA_964565505.1 uncultured Acutalibacter sp.
GCAAGGCCTTCCGCAATGAGATCACCCCCGGCAACTTCACCTTCCGCACCATCGAATTTGAACAGATGGAATTCCAGACCTTCTGCAAAGAGGGCAGCGACGAGGAGCTTTACGACTACTTCAAGGCCTACGGAAAGCAGTATTTTGAAGACCTGGGGCTCCCCAGCGAGCACCTGCGCTTCCACGACCACGAAAAGCTTGCCCATTACGCAAAGGCAGCCTGCGACATTGAGTTCCTCTTCCCCTTCGGCTGGGGAGAGATCAACGGCACCCACAACCGCACGAATTTTGACCTCAGCCGCCATCAGGAATACAGCGGCCAGAAGCAGGAATATCTGGATCCGGAAACCAACGAAAAATACATCCCCTTCATCATTGAATCCACCTATGGGCTGGACCGCACGGTGCTTGCCCTGCTGTGTGAGGCCTATGACGAGGAGGTGCTGGATGAAGAGAAGAATGATATCCGCGTGGTGCTTCATCTGAACCCTGCCGTGGCCCCCTATAAGGCTGCCGTCCTGCCTCTGTCCAAGAAGCTGGGGGAAAAAGCACAGGAGGTCTACACTCTGCTTTCCAAGCACTTTATGACCGATTACGACGAGACCGGCTCCATCGGAAAGCGGTATCGCCGCGAGGACGAGATCGGCACCCCCTTCTGCATCACCTATGATTTTGACAGTGAGACGGACGGCTGTGTCACCGTTCGGGAACGGGATTCCATGGAGCAGGTTCGCCTGCCCATCGATCAGCTGGTCGCCTATCTTCAGGAAAAGGTCGTTTTCTGACATAAGCAAAGGGAACGGGCCCGCAGATCCTGCGGGCCCGTTCCCTGTTTTTTTGTTTCACCGGGTTCGGCAAAAGTCGCCTCCGGGGAGAAGCCTTCCGTCCTTTACAGAAAAGAAAAAGCGCAAATTTTCCGGAAAACAAGAAACCGCCTGGGATCTCCAGACGGTTTTTTCTGTGTTGGCGAACACCTATTTTCCCGGGCCGTCACCAGCCAAGTATCTTCGGCACAGGCGAGCTTAACTTCCGTGTTCGGGATGGGAACGGGTGGACCCTCGCTGTAATCAACACCAACTTTTCACTGCCCTTTCAGACAGCTTCCTTATGATAACACACCCTTTTTGAAATAGCAAGTCCTTTTGCGAAAATTTTTTCTCTCTTTTGGAAATCCCCAAAAGATAGGGGGTCATCTGTATCCAGGATACCAGATATCAGGGTAACATCCTCATTTTCCCGGGAAAAGTTTCCGGAAACGGTCACCAGCCGCTGATCCCCCCGCGCTGCATAGCCCCCGCAAGCTTTGCCTTGATATCCGGAAATTCCCGCTCCAGAGAAGAGATCAGCTTTTCCGTATCTTTCCTGGCGGTAGCCCCATCTGCCGGGCAGCCGCTTTTTACAATGGGAAATTTTCTTTTGGCGGCTTCTCTCCGGATCTCCTTTTCCTCACAGAAAATAAGCGGACGGATCAGGGTAAGATCCTTTCTGGAAAGATAGCTTTTCGGAGAGAAACAGCTGAGCGTCCCCCCGTAAAACAGGTTCATGAGAAAGGTCTCCACGGCGTCGTCATAATGATGGCCCAAAGCGATTTTGTTAAAGCCCTGCTCCACACAGATATTGTGAAGGATCCCCCTGCGCATTTTGGCGCAGAGGCTGCAGGGATTTTTCTCTTTGCGCTCTTCAAATATAACAGGGCCCAGATTGGTCCGCCGAATGAGATACGGGACGGAAAGCTCCCGGCAAAAGGCCTCTACCCCGGAAAAATCCGTCTCTCTCCCGCCGAAGCAGGGGTCGGCAGTGACGGCCAGAAGAGAAAATTTTTTCGGGTAGTAACGGGCAAGCTGCGCCATGGACCATAGGAGGAAAAGGGAATCCTTTCCCCCGGAAACACCCACCGCGATCCGGTCTCCCTCATCGATAAGCTGATAATGCTCTACCGCGGCCCGCACCTTGCCTACCAGATCCTTCATCCCAAACCCTCCTCAAAGGAAGCGAAAAAGGTCCACTTCCAAAGCCAGATCCTTCCGGAAAAGCCGGGTGCAAAATGAACGGCCCTGCACCCGGCTTTTCTCTGTGTTACGGCAAGGCTTTCAACAGCTGGAACTCGCCCTTCAATGCGGGATACAGCGTGCGGTAAACCTGATAGAGCTGCTCGTAGCGGGGCACATTCTCCGCGATGGGATCTTGAGGCGGATTTGTCTTGATCATGGCGTCGCAGGCCTGCTGGACAGAAGGGTACAGCCCCGCGCCCACACCGGCCAGAATGGCCACGCCCAATGCGGGACCCTCCTTGGAGACCACCGTCTTCACAGGGCAGTTGTAGGTGTCGGAAAGCATCTGCCTCCAAAGCGGAGAGCTTCCTCCGCCTCCGCAGGCCAGCATTTCGGAAAGGGAGACCCCCATCTCTTTCAGGATCTCCACGCTGTCCCGCAAAGAAAAGGAAACGCCCTCCATCACCGCCCGCAGCATATCGTATTTGGTGTGGATAGCGGAAAGGCCGAAGAACACTCCCCGGCAGTCCGGGTCCAGATGAGGAGTTCTCTCCCCCATCAGATAGGGCAGATAAATAAGCCGGTTGCAGCCCAGCGGGACACGCCCCGCCGCTTTGTCCATGAGATAGTACGGGTCAACGCCCATGCCCTCGGCGGCGCGCTTTTCCTCCAGGCAGAAGTTGTCCCGGAACCATTTCAGAGAAAGCCCCGCCCCCTGAGTGACGCCCATCACATGCCAGGCGCCCGGCACAGCGCAGCAGAAGGTGTGCACTCTGCCCTTGGGGTCGATAGAAATCTTGTCTGTATGGGCGAACACCACCCCGGAGGTGCCGATGGTGGTAAAGGCCTTGCCGTCCCGTACCACGCCGGTGCCCACAGCGGCCGCGGCGTTGTCTCCCGCGCCTCCCACCACCGGGGTGCCCTCCTTAAGCCCCGTGAGAGCGGCCGCCTCCTTTGTCACCGTGCCGGTGACCTCCGGAGATTCATAGACCTTCCCCAGCAGGCCCTCGTCGATCTCCAGCTTTTCCAGAACCTCTTTGCTCCAGCAGCGGTTCGGCACATCCAAAAGCTGCATGCCGGAGGCGTCGGAAACCTCCGTGGCGAATTCCCCTGTAAGCATATAGCGGACATAATCCTTGGGCAAAAGAATATGCGCGCATTTCTCGTAAAGCTCCGGCTCATGATTCCTCACCCAAAGGATCTTTGAGGCGGTAAAGCCTGTCAGGGCAGGGTTGGCCGTGATCTCGATCAGCCTTTCCGCTCCCACGCGGCGGGTGATCTCTTCACATTCCTCCGCGGTGCGCTGGTCGCACCAGATAATGGAGCGGCGCAGCACCTTCCCCTTCTTATCCAGCATGACAAGGCCGTGCATCTGGCCGGAAATACCGATCCCCTTAATGTCGCTGGGAGAAACGCCGCTTTTTTGGATCACGGAGGAAAGGGTACTTACAGCGGCATTCCACCAGTCCTCCGGTTCCTGCTCGGCCCAGCCGTTTTTTTCCTGATACATGGGGTATTCTACCGCAGCGCTTTCGATCACCTCCCCGGTCCTGTCAAACAGCACAGTCTTTGTACCGCTGGTTCCCAGGTCAATGCCAATGAGATATTCCATGATGACGCTCCTCTCTTTTACAAGCTGATTCTCTTTCTTCTATTTTCGGCGATGGATCCCATTCTGTCAAGAAAAAATCAGGATTTTTTCTCTCTTCTTCTCTTGCGGCTTTTCCCGCTTTGTGGTACTCTAATACCGTGCGGAAAAGTCCCCGGAATGCTTTACGGGGCAAAGAGGGAGGTCACAAAAATGAAAGAATATGATATCGTGGTGGTAGGCGCCGGCGTGATCGGCTCTGCCACGGCGAGAGAGCTTTCCCGATACGAGGGCAGGATCGCCGTACTGGAAAAAAACGCAGATGTCTGCGAAGGCACCAGCAAGGCGAATTCCGCCATTATCCACGCGGGGTTCGACGCGGAGCCGGGCACTTTAAAGGCAAAGATGAATGTGCGGGGGAACCGGATGATGGACCAGCTGTCAAAAGAGCTGGATATTCCCTTTTCCCGGTGCGGCGCTTTGGTGGTATGCCTGAGAGAGGAAGAGCTCCCCAAGCTCAAAGAGCTTTATGAAAGAGGGCTGAAAAACGGCGTGGAAGGCCTTTCCCTTCTTTCCGGAGAAGAGGCCCGCCGCCTGGAGCCCAATTTGACAAAAGAGGTATGCGGCGCCTTGTTTGCTGAGACCTCCGGCATCGTCTGTCCTTTTGAAATGACGCTGGGCCTGGCGGAAAACGCGGCCATCAACGGGGCACAGTTCTATTTTGAGACTCCCGTTCTCTCCTTTGAAAAGCAGGGAGAAAAGTGGCTCGTACATACGCCGAAGGAAGATTTTCTCACAAAGGCCGTGGTAAATGCCGCCGGTGTTCATTCAGACGAGCTGCACAATATGGTAAGCGAAAAAAAGCTGAAGATCCAGGTGAGAAAAGGCGAGTACTGCCTGCTGGACAAAGCGGCGGGAAAGCATGTGGAGCGCACGATCTTCCAGCTTCCGGGAAAATACGGAAAGGGAGTGCTTGTAAGCCCCACGATACATGGGAACCTGCTGTTAGGGCCTACGGCGGAGGATGTGGAGAACCGGGAAGATGTAAAAACCACTGCCTCCGGCCTTCAGGACGTGCTGGAGAAATCCGCTTTGGGAGTGAAAGATATCCCCACAAGACAGGTGATCACCTCCTTTACAGGATTGAGAGCTCACGAGCTGGGAGATGATTTTGTGCTGGGAGAAGCCGCGCCCGGTTTCTTTGACGCCGCCGGAATCGAATCTCCCGGGCTTTCCAGCGCCGGAGCCATCGGAGAGGCCTTGGCAAAGGAGATCGCACAAAAGCTTTCCCTGAAAAAGAAGGAGCACTTTGATCCTGTACGCCGCGGCGTTCCGAAATTAAAAGAGCTGCCATTGTCTGAGCGCAGGAAAATGATCGAGAAAAATCCCGCTTACGGCAATATCATCTGCCGGTGCGAGGAGATCTCTGAGGGCGAGATCCTGGACGCGATCCACGGAGTGCTGGGGGCGAAGACGCTGGACGGAGTCAAGCGCCGCACCAGAGCGGGCATGGGGCGCTGTCAAAGCGGATTCTGCTCCCCCAGGGTGATGGAGCTTCTGTCCCGAGAGCTGGGCCTGGAGCTTTCACAGATCAAAAAGAACCAGGAAGGGTCGCAGATCGTTCTCACCCGCACCCGGGGAGAATAGAGGATCCAGAGAAAATTAATCCGGTGGAAAGGAAGCCATGGGCATGAAATATGATGTGATCGTGATAGGAGGGGGTCCTGCCGGGCTGGCAGCGGCGCTCAGCGCCAAGGAAAACGGCGCGAAGGAGATCCTGATCCTGGAAAGAGAAAAAGAGCTGGGCGGCATTTTGAACCAGTGCATCCATAACGGCTTTGGCCTGCACACCTTCAAGGAAGAGCTTACCGGCCCGGAATACGCGGCCCGGTTTATTGAGCGGGTCAAAGAGGAAAAGATCCCCTATCTGCTAAGCACCACCGTCATCGACCTTACCAGACAGGAAACCGGTGTGACGGTAACGGCTGTAAGCAGAGAAAACGGTTTGATGACCTTGGAGGGGAGCGCGGCCGTGCTGGCCATGGGCTGCAGAGAGCGTCCTAGAGGCGCCCTGAATATCCCCGGCACTCGCCCCGCGGGGATCTTTTCCGCGGGCACGGCCCAGAGGCTTGTCAACCTGGAAGGGTATCTTCCCGGCCGTGAGGTGGTGATCCTGGGCAGCGGAGACATCGGGCTCATCATGGCCCGCCGCATGACGCTGGAGGGCGCGAAGGTAAAATGTGTGGCGGAGATCATGCCCTACTCCGGCGGCCTGAAGCGCAATATCGTCCAGTGCCTGAACGATTACGGGATCCCCCTGAAGCTGTCCCATACGGTGGTGGATATCCGCGGAAAGGAGCGGGTAGAGGGCGTCACCATCGCCCAGGTGGACGAGCACAACAAGCCCATCCCCGGCACGGAGGAGGACTTTAGCTGCGACACGCTGCTGCTCTCTGTAGGCCTGATCCCTGAAAATGAGCTTTCCCGCGGGATCGGCGTGGAGCTCTCCCCCGTTACCAGCGGCCCAAAGGTCAATGAGAGCTTGGGAACCAATATCCCCGGAGTATTTGCCTGCGGAAATGTGCTGCATGTTCACGACCTGGTGGATTATGTGTCGGAAGAGGCTGCGGAGGCAGGAAAAAACGCCGCCCGGTACGCTTTGGGCATCGGCACAAAGGAGGGAAAGGAGCTCCCCGTGGAGACAGGCGGCGCGGTGCGTTATACGGTGCCTTCCCGAATTTGTCCTGACCGGATGGAGGAGGAGCTGGTAGTCCGGTTTCGCGTGGGAAAAAATATGCGCAACGCCTGGGTGTGCGTTTACGCCGGAGAGAAAGAGATCCTGCGCCGCCGCCGCCCGGTGATGGCCCCCGGCGAAATGGAGCAGGTAAAGCTCAAGAAAGAGGATCTGAAAGAGGCGCAAAGCGTGCGGGTCTGCACGGAAGAATAAACGGTTTAAAGAAAGGATTTTACCTATGCCGGTAATAGAATTGACTTGTATCAGCTGCCCTTTAGGCTGTCCGTTAAGGGTTGAGACAGACGAGGCGGGCCATGTAAAGGGCGTTACGGGGAATACCTGTAAGCGGGGAGAGGAGTACGGAAAGAAGGAGGTCAGCGCTCCTGTGCGCACGGTCACCTCGACAGTGCGGCTTACAGGCGGTACGGCTCCGGTGGTATCTGTGCGGACTCAGACGGATATCCCCAAGGAGAAAATTTTCGACTGCATGGAGGAGATCCGGAAGGTGAGCGCCGCGGCGCCGGTGCGCATCGGAGACGTGATCTTAGATAACATCGCGGGCACCGGCGTCAAGCTGGTGGCCACGGCAAATGCGGAAAAGAGGGCGTAAAGCCCTCTTTTTTCTCAGAAAGGAGGACTATCATGAGCGAATTGCTCAATGGCAAAACCACGGTACTGTTTGACCTGGACGGCACGCTGCTTCCTATGGACCTGGAGGAATTTACAAATACTTATTTTGCTTTGATCGGCAAAAAAGGGGAAACTTTGGGCTATGATCCGAAGAAGCTGGTGGACGCCGTCTGGCAGGGAACAAAGGCGATGATAAAAAATGACGGGACTATGAAAAACCACGATCGTTTCTGGAAAGAATTTTCCGAACAGTTGGGTGAAGGGGCCCGTTCTCTGGAGCCCTGCTTCGATGAATTCTATGAGAAAGAGTTTCACAGAGCAAGGGAAGCGACCCGGGAAAATCCTCTGGCAAAGAGGGCGGTGGAAGCCTTAAAAAAGAAGGGGCTCACCCTTGTCCTGGCCACCAACCCCCTGTTCCCCATGACGGGCATCTCCTCCCGGCTTTCCTGGCTGGATCTGAAAAAAGAGGACTTCTCCCATATCACCACTTATGAAGTCTCCTCCTACTGCAAGCCGGACCCGCGGTATTTTAAGGAGATCCTGAATGAGCTCAGCAAACGGCCGGAGGAATGTCTGATGATCGGGAATGACGCCGAAGAGGACCTGGCCGCTCAGCAGGCGGGGATGCAGGTGTATCTGGTCACCGACTGTCTTGTCAACAGCCGGCACAAAGACCTTTCCCGGGTGCAAAAGGGCAGCTTTTCGGAGCTTCTGGAGATCCTGGAGGCATGAAAAATAAAAAAAGTTCAGCAATGTGGCTTTTGCAACAATAAATTTCATCTGTTTTGGGATAGACTAAAGAAAAAGAAGAGAGAAAGGAAGGATAACGATGGCGGTATTGACCATTTCAAAAGACAATTTCCAAAAAGAGGTGCTGGAAGCTAAAGAGCCGGTGCTTCTGGACTTTTGGGCCAGCTGGTGCGGCCCCTGCAAAATGTTTTCCCCCATTGTAGACGAGTTTGCCCAGGAGCGGGAAGGCGAGGTAAAGGTGGGAAAAGTAAATATCGACGAGGAGCCGGAGCTGGCAAATCAATTCGGGGTCATGAGCATCCCCACTGCCATCGTCTTCAAAAACGGTCAGGCCGTGGAGAGCGCGGTAGGCGTTCAGCCCAAGGAGCGGCTTTGGGATATGACCAAATAACTTGCCGGAATCTTACCGGAAAGAGGCCTGTCCTTTTGCAAAAAGACGGGTCTTCTGAAACGGCCTTTTCGGGAAAACGGGGGGCTCAAGCGCCCTCTCAGACATAGTCAGTTTATATGGAGGACGGAATATGGAGCCCTTATATGATATGATCGTGATCGGCGGCGGACCCGGAGGATATTCCGCTGCTCTTTACGCCGCCCGGGCAGGCCTTCAGGTGCTGGTGCTGGAGCAGCTTTCTCCCGGAGGGCAAATGGGTATGACAGACACGATCGACAATTACCCCGGCTTCCCCCAGGGGATCAGCGGCTTTGAACTGGCCCAGAGAATGAAGGAAGGCGCCGAGCGGTTTCACGCGGTCACAAAGCTTTCCAGAGCGGTGAGTGTGCGGCTTTGCGCAGAGGAGAAAGAGGTCGTCACCGCTCAGGGGCGTTACCGGGGAAAAACGGTGGTGCTCTCCTGCGGAGCCCGTCCCAGAATGCTGGACCTTCCGGGAGAGGACCGGCTCAAAGGCCGGGGGATCTCCTACTGTGCTACCTGCGACGGCATGTTTTATCGGGGAAAAACCGTGGCCGTTGTTGGAGGCGGAAACACCGCAGCTGCGGATGCGCTGTATCTGAAAAACCTCTGTAAAAAGGTTTATCTCATACACCGCAGAGATTCTCTGAGGGCAAGCAAAGTATACTTTGAGCCCCTGCAGAGGGCGGAAAACCTGGAGCTGATCTGGGACAGCCAGGTTACTGCGCTTTTCGGAGAGGAAAAGCTTTCCGGGATCGCCATCAAAAATAAAAAAACCGGAAAAGAGGCCTCTCTTTCCTGTGATGGGCTCTTTGTCGCCATAGGCACGCTCCCCAATACAGAGCTTGTCAGGGAGCAGCTCAAGCTCAATGAGGCGGGATATATTCCTGCCGATGAGACCACCAGAACCGAGCTTCCCGGCGTATTTGCCGTAGGGGATCTGCGCCAAAAGCCGCTGCGTCAAGTGGTCACCGCCGCGTCTGACGGCGCAATGGCCGCCCATTTTGCCGAAGAGTATCTGGCCACCAGATGACCGGAAAAGAACCCTTTTCTTGCGAAAGCGTTGTCCTGTTTCTCTTACGGAAAGTAAAGCGCCTGCCGGAATAGCCTGAAATTCCGGCAGGTGTTTTTTACCCTTTTGATGACCGAAGTTTTTCCAAAATGTAAAAAAAGCATGAACCCTTTTCAAAATGCTTGACCGCCGGGAAGGGCGTGCTATAATGGTGCGCAGAAGATTTGTTTCATTTTAAACAATTTAAAAAGAAACAATTTGGAAGGAGGAAGCTCCGGTGGATTTGTTAGAGGGTCTGGAAGAGATCGATGAAGAGCTGGCGCGGCTGAAGAAAAACCTGGAAAAAAGTATGAAGATAACAGTGGGAAAGGCACTGAAGGAAGAGAAGCTCTCTGCAAACGAAATGGAGGTGCTTCTGCTCTTATCCCATGACCGCTGCGATACCGCACGGGAGATCAGCCGGCACAGAGGGCTTTCCCGGTCGCTTGTGAGCAAGGCGGTGGATTCTCTTCTGAAGCGGGGATATCTTGCCTTCAGGCCGGATGAAAAAGACCGCCGGGTGATACATCTTTTGCTGCTTCCCAAGGCCGAAGAGACCGTGAAGCAATTGAGCGCTTTACGGCGGGAGCATATGATAAACCTGTGCGAAGGGATCACGGCCCAGGAAGCAGAGGCCTTTCACAGGATCGTTCGGAAAATGTCAGAAAACGCAGAAAGGAAGCTGAAAGAAGAAAGCCTTTTGCATCGGGAAAGAGAGGGATCGAAATGAAGCTTCTGGCAAGATATTTAAAGCCCTTCTTAGGCGTTGTACTGCTGTGTATTCTGCTGCTGTTCAGTGAAGCCATGTGTGATCTGAGCCTTCCCAATCTGATGAGCGATATGGTAAATATCGGGATCCAGCAGGGCGGGGTGATGCAAGGCGCCCCTGAAGCGCTTGGAGAAAACGGACTTACCCTGCTCAAAACAATGATGCAGGAAAAAGAGCAAAGGCTTCTGGAGGAGGCCTTTGTCACGGTGGAGCCCCAAAGCAGCGAGGCTCAGCGTTTTTCGGAAAAATACCCTCTGGCAAGAGAGGAAAAGATTTGTATTCTCAGAGACGACCTGACAGAGGAAGAGCTGCAGGCAGCGGGAAAGCTTTACGGGCAAGCCTCCTACGCCCTGCTGCTGTACCTGGAGGAGAGCGGGGAAAACGGCGAGCTGGAGGAATTGAGAGACAAGGCGATGGCCGCCCTTCAAAACCAGCCCTCTTCCAAAAATGAGCCGGAGCTTCCCGGGCTGGGAGAAAACCTGAAGCTTCCTGAAGCTTCCGAAGAAACGGAGGGAAAGATCCCCGAGGGCGCGCTTTTTTCTCTGCCGGGCGAAAAGGAGGATGAGGATATCCCTCAAAAAGAAAATCCATCCTTTTCCATGGAAGACGGGATCGCGCAGCTGGAAACGGGGCAGCTCTATAGGCTGATCCCGCTCTTGCAGATAGCCCCGAAGGAAAGTCTGAAATCCGCCTGGGACAAGGCAGGAGAGGCAGATCCCACGATGGGAGGTCAGGTAGGGGTTGCCTTAACGCGGCTTTTTTACCGGGAATTGGGGCTGGACCTGAATCGAATTCAGAGAGATTATATTTTTGCTGTCGGCATGAAAATGCTGGGCATCACTTTGCTGGGGGCGCTCAGTACGGTACTGGTGGGCTTCTTCGCCTCCCAGGCAGCGGGAAAGGTGGGGAAAAGGCTTCGCCATGACCTCTTTTCAAAGGTGGAAAGCTTTACGAGCGCAGAGTTTGACAAATTTTCTACCGCCTCTCTCATTACCAGAACGACCAACGACGTACAGCAGGTCCAAATGCTCATTACCATGGGGCTTCGAATGGTGTGCTATGCCCCCATCATGGGGATCGGCGGCATCGTATTTGCCGTGGGAAAAAGCGTCTCCATGAGCTGGATCATCGCCGTGGCGGTAGTGGTGATGATCGGGCTGGTGCTCATTGCCCTTTCCGTTGCGCTGCCCAAATTCAAAATGCTTCAGAAGCTGATCGACCGGTTGAATTTAGTCAGCCGGGAAAATCTCTCCGGCATGATGGTGGTGCGCGCCTTTGGCAACGAGCGCTATGAGGAAGCGCGCTTTGAAAAGGCCAATCGAGACCTTTCCGACACCAATCGGTTTGTCCAGCGGGTCATGGCCCTGATGATGCCCTCTATGATGCTTATGATGAACCTCACCTCTCTGGTGATCATCTGGGTGGGCGGCCACGCCATCGCATCCTCTGCCCTGCAGATCGGCGATATGATGGCGTTTATCCAGTACGCGATGCAGATCATCTCCTCTTTCCTGATGATCGCCGTCATGTTTGTCATGATCCCCAGAGCCGGCGTTTCCGCCGCGCGGATCAGAGAGGTGCTGGACATGCCTTTGGAGATCCTGGACGACCCGCAGGCGAAAGCGGAAGAAAAAACGGTGGGAAAACTGGAATTTAAGAATGTGTCCTTCCGGTATCCCAACGCACAGGAAGACGTGCTGCACGACCTGAGCTTTACGGCGCTGCCGGGAGAAACCACCGCCTTTATCGGGGCCACCGGATCGGGAAAATCCACCTTGATAAATCTGATCCCCCGGTTTTATGATGTGACAGAGGGCGAGATCCTTTTAGACGGAGTGGACATCCGGAAGCTGCCGCAGAAAACGCTGCGGGAAAGAATTGGATATGTGCCCCAAAGAAGCGTGCTCTTCTCCGGCACCATCCAGTCGAATCTGCGTTACGGCAAGGAAGAGGCCACAGAGGAAGAGTTAAAAGAGGCCATGGAAACGGCCCAGGCAGCGGACTTTGTCAGCCATCTGGAGGAGGGGGTACAAAGCCCTATCGCCCAGGGAGGAAGCAATGTTTCCGGCGGACAGAGACAGCGGCTGTCCATTGCCAGAGCTCTGCTGAGAAAGGCTCCGATCTATATTTTTGACGACAGCTTTTCCGCCCTGGATTTTAAAACAGACGCGGCGCTGCGCAAGGCCTTAAAGGAGCGCACCAGAGAGGCGACCGTCCTGATTGTCGCCCAGCGGGTGAGCACCATCCGCAGTGCAGAACAGATCATCGTTTTGGACGCGGGAGAGATCGTAGGCAGGGGGACCCACCATGAGCTGATGAGAAACTGCCCTGCCTACAGGGAAATTGCCCAAAGCCAGCTCAGTAAGGAGGAATTGGAATGAGTGCAAAATCAGCCCATCCTCATCCCGGCGGCATAAAGGGCCGAGAGAAGGCCAAGAATTTTAAAGGCAGCGCCAAAAAGCTGCTCTCCTATTTAAGCGAATACCGGCTCCCCATGATCCTGGTCATGGCCGCGGCCGCCATTTCCACCGTATTCAGCATTGCAGGGCCCAAGGTGCTGGCGCTGGCTACTGACGAGCTGGCAAGCGGGATCATGCGGATTGTCACCGGAGCCCAGGGCGGCATTGATTTCGGCTATATCGGCACGATCCTGCTTCTGATGGGAGGGATCTATCTTTTCAGCGCGGGCTTCTCCTACCTGCAGGGCCATGTGATGGCCGGGATTTCTGCAAAGGTTTCCTATCAGCTGAGGAATTCCATTGAGGAAAAGCTCAACCGGCTTCCCATCTCCTATTTCCACCGGACAAGCCAGGGCGATGTGCTTTCCCGCATCACCAATGATGTGGACACGCTTTCCGGCTCCTTAAGCCAGAGCGTAACACAGCTGATCACTTCTTTATGCACCCTCGTGGGCGTACTTGCCATGATGCTTTCCATCAGCTGGCAGCTGACCCTGATCGCATTGTGTATCGTTCCCATCTCCCTTGTTTTTGTGCTGCTGATCGTAAGGCTTTCCCAGAAGCATTTTAAAGGACAGCAGGAATATCTGGGCGCGGTAAACGGTACCGTGGAGGAGATGTATGGGGGCCATCTGATCATCAAAGCCTTCGGGCGGGAAGAGGAAACGATAAAAGCCTTTGACAAAGAGAACCAAAAGCTTTATACTGCCGGATGGAAGGCACAGTTTCTTTCCGGGCTGATGATGCCGGTCATGAACTTCGTGGGAAACCTGGGGTATGTAGTGATCTGTATGGCCGGCGCCGCTATGGCGGCAGGCGGAGCCATGACCATCGGCGGGATCCAGGCCTTTGTCCAATATGTGAGAAACTTTACGATGCCCATCAATCAGCTTGCCAATATCTCCAACCAGTTTCAGATGACCGTGGCTGCGGCGGAAAGGATCTTTGAATTCCTGGAAGAAGAAGAGGAAGGCAGAGAGGAAGCGAAGCTGACGGTCGAGCAGGCGGACATCCGGGGAGATATCACCTTTGAGCATGTGAAATTCGGCTATGAGGACAGCGACGGATTGGTGATCCACGACTTTTCCGCCCGGATCAAGGCAGGACAGAAGGTGGCGATCGTGGGGCCCACCGGCGCCGGAAAGACCACCATCGTAAAGCTACTAATGCGCTTTCATGACCTCAGCGGCGGGCAGATCTATTTAGACGGGCATCCCATTACCGACTTTTCACGGCAGGATCTTCGTCAGGAATTCGCCATGGTGCTTCAGGATGCCTGGCTCTATCACGGCACCATTCTGGAAAATATCCGTTACGGAAAGCTCACCGCCTCAGAGGAAGAGGTGATCGAGGCGGCCAGGGCCGTTCAGGCCGATCACTTTATTCGGACGCTGCCGGGAGGGTATCAGACAGAGCTCAGCGAGGATGGCTCCAATGTGTCCCAGGGGCAGAAGCAGCTGCTGACCATTGCGAGAGCGATCCTTTCCAACGCCCGTATCATGATCCTGGACGAGGCTACCAGCTCCGTGGATACCCGTACGGAGGTGCTGCTGCAAAAAGCCATGGACCGCTTGATGCAGGGGCGTACCAGCTTCATCATTGCCCACCGGCTTTCCACTATCCGGGAAGCAGACCTGATCCTCTGCATGAAGGATGGGGATATCGTGGAACAGGGGACTCATGAGGAGCTGATGGAACAAAACGGATTTTACGCAAGCCTTTACAACAGTCAGTTTGAAACTCTTTCGGCTTCTTAAATGAAGATTCAGAGTGAATAATTTCTTTCGGGGGAATAAGAACAGCATGGAGATCATGGTTTTAGTAAATCCCTGTGCGGGAAAGCAGACGATCTTGAAGGAGACTCAGGAGATAGAAAAGATTTTTCAGGAAAGCGGCGCCCATGTATGCATGATAGAGCCGCAAACTCTGGAGGAAGCGCAGAAGCTGATCTCTCAGAGGGAGGAGAGGCCGGATCTTCTGGTGTGCTGCGGCGGGGACGGTACGCTGAGCGCTGCGGTAAACAATCTTTTAAAGACAAATACCAAGGTGAATCTTGGGTATATCCCTTCCGGGTCCACCAATGATTTCGCCAATACTCTGGGGGTCCCGAAGAATCCTTTGCAGGCGGCCAAGATGATCTTGAACGGCGCGCCGAGACCTTTGGATGTGGGAAAATTCTCCCAGCGGTATTTTATCTACGTCGCCTCCTTCGGCGCCTTTACCCAGGCCTCCTATTCCGCGCCCCAAAGCCTGAAAAACAGTCTGGGCCATATGGCCTATGTGATCGAGGGCCTGAAGGAGCTGCCGCAGATCAAGGCCTATCATATGGCGGTAGAAACGGAACGGAAAACCGTGGAGGGAGATTATCTGTTCGGGGCGGTAAGCAACTCCACCTCCCTGGCAGGCCTTTTTAAGCTGGACCCGGAAGCGGTAGAGCTGGACGACGGACTGTTTGAGATCACGCTGGTGAAAAATCCCAGAAATCTTTTGGAGTTCCACCGGATCGTGGCCTCCATGCTCAGCGGAAAATTCGATCCGGAAATGATCACTTTTCTCCATACGAAAAGAGCGGTTTTTCACTGTGAGGAGGCGATCCCCTGGTCTCTTGACGGGGAGTACGCGCCAGGGACACAGGATGTGGAGATCCAGGTGGAAAGGGCAGCTTATACGCTGTGCTATT
Source organism: uncultured Acutalibacter sp. (assembly GCA_964565505.1). Lineage (GTDB taxonomy): Bacteria > Bacillota > Clostridia > Oscillospirales > Acutalibacteraceae > Acutalibacter. Next base: position 15,062 of record CAZMFF010000045.1, read on the forward strand.
AGAAACAAGAAAAATCCGTCCATCGTAGAAGATGGACGGATTTTTACATCGGCGTTTGATTTTGATTGAAAATAGATTATCACCTGCTAAAGGGCTAACTCCTGCTTTCCGGCAAGCCCTTCTTGCCGAGGAAATTCACTTGGTTAAATTGTGTTAAAAACAATCTTCGATATCCCAGTTGGAAGCGCCCGGCATTTCGGGATAGCGATAACCATGATGGATCGGAAAATCCGGATAGCTGTCATGTTCTACAACATATAGCATGGCATATCAAAAAAGGAGGCATGGCAGAAATCATCGGAATGATATCCCAGCATGGGAAGCGTGTAGCGCTTTATGGCACTGTATTTCTCAAACACCTTTTTGATATATTCCGGCGTCAAGCTCTGCTGGTCAAGATTATTTCCCGTGAAAATTCCTTTCAATCGGTCAGCGCATTCGTCCAAATTCCCGCAGTATCCGTCAAACAAAGTTCCGTATGTTTTGATGGATGGTTTCGTGACATACGGCTCTCCCCAAGAATTACGCCCTGCTCCTCGAACGGGGTATACAAGAGAGGTAATGAATTGCATTCCGACAGCTGCTCTTGTCAGGTATTGCGAAAAGAGGGGTCGTCCCTACCCACTGTTAACAGCCGAAGCAGCGCTTTTGAGAGGTCAAACTCCTGCAGCATCAGATGTGTTTTCAATTCTTTTCTTGTGACGAGAATTTCTCTGCGATCATGTGCATACAAATTGGAATTCTTTTCCACGGAGCTGCTCCTTTTTCGTGTTATTCATCCCAGACTCGCAGAATAACCACCGAACCCTCATGAGAGATTTCTTCTTTCACAATCGGTACTCTACCGTATCCCGGGACTTGATCTCCCAGCTGATACAGTTGAGGCAGCCGCCAGCTTGGGCAATTTCATTGATCTTGACAGGTACAATCATTTTGGCAAAAATCCTTTCCGCCATTTTGGCTGCCTCGTCATCCGCCGGGGAATCAAACACCGGCAAAAAGATATGCCGCTCCGTTTCCAGAAAGTTCAGATAACAGCCGACAGCGCTGCCCCTGGCAGAGAAAAAATAAGGGAACTCCAAAACGGTGATGCCGTGATGCTCTAACACTTTCCGGATCCGCTGTTCCAAGCCGTTTTTATAGCTGGTACGGTTCACAAGTGCAGTACAATCATCGACGAAGCGCATCATGCCGTCAGCGTGACCGGTCATGTCACTGAAAAGGGACGGAATGATGATGATCTGTGCTTTCAATTCCCGTTCCAACTGTCGAACAAGCACTGCTTTCTCCCGGTCGCCATTTTCCAAAAACACCCGGTCGCTGATGATAGCCCGTTCCTTGGACGGCGAAAACACCACATTCCCGCCGTCGAGAACAATATTGGAATATGTAACAGGGAAGGGAAACCGCTCGCTCATATCATTCCGGAAATCTGTCCGCAGCTGCGGGTCGTTTTCCAGATAGCTGGGCTCATAGCGGAAGGAAACAAAGCTGCCATCTCGGCGCTGCACCGGCATAAAATCCCGCAGCCAGATGTCCTGGGTGTTGGGCAGGAGGTCATATTTGACCCCGTTGGTCTTTAGAGCGGCAAACAGGTTCTCCGCCGCAGGCTTGTATGTAGGGGTGGTTTGGAGGAGGGAGGAAAAGTAGAGCATAAGATCACTTGAACTCCATTTCAAATTCCGTCTTACTTCCGCTTGGGTATAGCTTTTTCCGCAAGCTATCGAGGTCATTTTTGCTTACGGCAGGATGAGCTTTTTTATATTCTTTCAAGTATTCCACTACTGCCTTATCGCCTCCAAATCCTTTTTCGAAGTCAAATTGAGAAGAAGTATGCTCTTTCAATTCAATAAAAGAGGAAATTAACAGTTCGTTATAGTGATTCTGTTCTTCTTTTTTAAAGTCCTCTCGTTCAGCAATTGTCCTCAACCCATTCCTGATCGTTTTAAACACGATAGTATCATTGGGAACTTCTTTTTCAAACAAAACCAATTCATCATAACCGATTTTTATTCCATGCTCTTTTAGGACTTTTGCCACACCATATTGCTTGGCAAATGGCAATTCCACTTTGCCATCAATAAAGATTCGTGAGTTTTTAATTAAAAAAGAAAATGCATATTCCATACTGTTTGATAAAACAATATCAACTCCTGAATAACCCTTATGTATATATAGCTTTCCAAAGCGATTCCTCTGATAGGGGCCATAAATTCTGCCATCTTTTGTATCTTCATAGTGCATAAACTTATCTTCGAAAACGGTCGGCAGGAATAAATAAGGTTCCACTCGTAAGGGTTCTATCGTTATGTTGTTAATCCTAAATTCGTATTTCGTAAGCAGTTTTGCCCCTATCTCCTGCAAAATCTTAATTTGATTCTCTTTGTCGAATTCCTTTTTCAGTTTGCATACCAACTGTTTCAGCTCTTCCATTTTTCATTTCTCCTTTCTTTGTTTTGTATGATGACATCGATCTCCCATATAGATCCAGCCCCTTGCGGCACAAAACTCCTGATAGAAGCAAAGCGATAGCAGGCTGTGCACTTTTCGTGAGAAAAGTGCGCCCTGAACTTTCATGAGAAAAGCAGCGACTCGCTGCCCCCCTTAAAGAAACTCTTTAAGCTGTACGCTGCCGCAAAGAGCCAAGTTCTTTCCTTCCATGACAGGTCTATGCCGATTATACTAGACCTTGGAAAATTCTTCAAGGACAGTTCTTCCCCGCCTTTGATCCGTATTTCAGGTTTTTTCTGCGCCTTTCCACAGCATCAGTTCCCCCCGTAAAAGTCTGCTCTTTTTCAGGTCGGTCAACGCACTTTTAAACCATGCGTTTCCCGGCTCTATCTGCAGCACGAAGACAACTTTGCCGACCAAATTCTGATAGTACTTTTTGACCTGAGGCAAACCGGCCGAGAGAAACTCTTTTTTGTCCCTGTGAAGGATATTTTCCACTAAGCCAAATTTCAAAACATAGTACACCTCCTGTCGGAGAGCCCTTTTGTAGTCCTTTTGCACGGTCACCTTTTCATTGACCGTAAGCCCTGTTACGCTCTGCCGGTATGCGCTGTTTACAAAGCGGGTCTTTTTCTCATTGAGCTGAAATCCGATTTTTCCCAGCTCGGTTTTCGCTTTTTGATAAGCGTGGGAAAGAGGCCCATCAGAAGAAAAAGTCATATCGTCGCAGTAGCGGGTATAAGCGATCCCCTGATTTTTACACCACTGGCCCATAGCACGGTCAAACTCCCGCATGACAATATTCGCCAGAGCGGGAGAGGTAGGCGCCCCCTGTGCCAATACTCCATATCTGGTACAGAGCCTGGTGAGGAACACAGCGATCTGCCTGGAATAATAGCGGCTGAATACAGAATTGAAAACCTGTTCAAAGGTAATGCTGTCAAAGAAATTGCTGATATCTACCTTCAGCAAATAGCGCTTGCCCACATGCGGGGCAGCGTTCTTCACAAGCGTGCTCCCCTCCACATAAGCGGTTGCATACTGTGATACAGGCAGCATGGATAGAATTTTGTTCAGAATCTTTCTCTGGCATTTTTTCAAACCGTCATAGGGCGCATGGACCTGCCGGTATTTCCCGTTTGGTTTTCTGAGCAAAATGGCGCTGTATGAATCGTAACAGCCTTTTATCAGAACAAACAGTTCCGAAACGCTGAACCCTAAAAAATGTGCTAACTGATGTGCATCGTAAAGGAAAGGTGTGAAATTGGCTGCCGTATATTCCCGCACCATATCGGCAGCCTTTGTAAAGCCGAATTTCCTCACAAACTCCATATCGCTGGATTCAAATTTAATCTCATCTTGTGTAATACGCATACGATTCTCCTTCACACAAATCTTGCTCTTTGCGGCACAAATTCCAAAGCAGTTGTAAATTTCGACAGGGGATCGGCCTGCCAAATTTTCAGGTTCCAGGCAGCGACTCGCCGTCCTTCCTTAAAGAATTTCTTCAAGACGCACGCTGCCGCGAAAAACCGCTTTTGTTTTATTATAGTGGCCATAAAGGCAAATATCAACGCTTTGTATTTTGTCGGGATGCTTCCTCATAAAGCGCCCCTTTCGGATATGGTCATATCTGTATTTTCCGGAGCTTTTCGCTCGTTCGCTCCATCTGCTCTCTGATTCTTTTCAAGCTCTCATGATAAGACGGTTCGTTCGTCATCCATTGTTTCGCCTGCTCATTTTCCATGAAAACTTCCACAAGGGTCAGTTGGTTTTCAAGCAGGGTCAACATCTCCGAAAAATCGGTATCATAAGTAAAGGACTGAAAAATCAGGCTCACATCCGCACCGTATGCCAAAAGGGTTTTCAACTTCTTCAATTTAAGATGATGCTGTTCGTTTTGTGCAAAAGGTACAGTAGAGGAGTTGAGTTCGAGAGAAATATAATAGCGCTTCACTAATGTATCACCTCTATCTTTACAATCTGCGGACATACCGGAAGCAAGCAGCAGGATAAAATCCTCGATGGTTTCAGCAGAGCCCAATAAAACAAAATCGCTCTTTCTTCTTGGCATTTTCTTATTCCTTTCTTAAAGACAGTCCTGCTTTTTATAAGTTTTTAAATTATGACCTCCAGCTTTCTTCCGAAGCTTTCCGGCATTACCCAAATGGTAGGCTTCGGCTCAAACGGAGGGAATTCCAAGTATCCGTCTGTCAATACGATTATGCAATCAAATGATTTTTTACATGCTTGACGGTATGGCAAGGTCACATCGGTTCCACCTGTCATTGTACGGCGATACTTCTTTAAGGGCACCGCATTTAATTCCGTGTTGTCGGTAAAGCCCGAAACATAAACACTTGCAAAACGGCTCATCTTGGAAAGTTCGCCTAAAAACTGTCCATACAATTCGTCTATAATACTGCCGCTTTCGTCTACCAGCGCACAGATCCTCGGATAGGGATTTGGTAAGAGAATATCTTCGCAAACACCGGATTCATCAAATTCATAGCTCAGATAATCCATTTCACCGCCGATTTCACTTTTTACATAGTTTTGCAAAATCGTGCGCCAGTCCGCCTTGGCCGGCAGCGGGCAAAACTGCCTTGAAAGCGGACTGCTGCCCCGCCCAGCAAGCTGCGCCGCACTTTCTGCTGCTTCTATGGTGGAGCTGTCGCAGCAGTTTTTACTGCCGTCTGCGTTGCGTTCCAGCAAATCGCCTTTCAGGGGGTTTTTTCCCTCATATCCGGTTTTCTGTAACCTTTCATAGATGTTTTCCGCTGTATCCCGCACCCCGGGCAGAACATCGGCAGGCAATTTGTACCCGGAGGCTGTGATTTGATCATTGATTGCCATATCGCAGGCTATGTTCCAAATCAAATGGATCCTGTGATCCTTGCGGACGGCGTGGCGGTTCGCAATATGTAAGACCTCGTGGAGCTGCAAACCCAGTTGTTCCTCTTTTCTCAAGCCCGCCCAAAAATGCGGATTGTAATACAGGGTTTTCCCGTCAGGGGTAACGCCTGCGGTTCCAATGCTTTCTGTCGCAATGACGCTTCGCAAATTCAATACGATCGGCGCCAGCCAGGGTTCGTTCCAAATGAGTTTTGTAAAATCCACAGCGAATTCACCCCACAATCTTTTTCGCAACAGAATTAAGCACCTGAATGCACTCTTTGCTATAAACCAGTTTTTCCGCCAACAATTCCAGGGCATATTTTGCAAAGATGACTTCGCATTCCGGGCTTTGCTCCGCGATCCAGCGATAAACGATGGGGAAATATTGCGTAATTCTCGGATGCTCCTTCAGCGCCGTTGCCAACACTACGGTAAAAGCCGCCAAATGCGCCGCCGATGGTTTCTTTGCCCGCCCGCGGACGATCTCTTCAATGGTGGGACACAAAGTACCGTCGTTATAAAACATGCAGAATTTTGCTTCATGTGCGCCTCGTATTGTTCCATGAGCCGCCTCCCGATAGGGGATCCCCTGTTCTATGGCGGCAGACAGGTTCGCCCATTCTCTGGGACAAGCCGTGCCGGTAGAAGGCTTTTCAAACAAAGCATCCGGGTTGGCATAGAGAAAGGCCTGAATTTTCGGATCAATATTATGATTTCCCGCCCAGGTGATCCATTCTTTAACCGAAACTTCAAAATCCACGGTAAATACACGGGTTTTTGAGGCATATACCATTTCTCGGGCTCCGGTTTCGTCCTCTACGCGGTTGCCGGCGCCGAACACATACAGCCCCGGCCGATGATCCGAAAGCTGATAGTCAAAGGAAATGCCGTGCAGCTTTCGCTCATTGAACGGGGAATAGGCAAGCTGCTGCAAAGCGTCCGGCGCATTGGTGTATTCGTCAAAGAATAAGACGGTAGGGATATCGTTCTGCCTGTTCGTGTCGATCCGCTGCAGCCACCAGGCACGGGCCTTTTTCAGGTCTCCGGTTTCCGGGCTAATGTAATCCTTACCCTCAAAGCTGCTGGGTGTTTCCGCCATCAGGCGAATGTCGATCAGATCGGCTTCGATGCTCTGTGCGAATTCTGTAATTGCCGCTGTTTTGCCGATCCCCGGCGCCCCGAGCAGCATCACAGGGATTTTGGCAGCCAATTCAAAAATTTTAATATCCATTTTTTGCAGTCCTTTCTCTTTATGGTAATTATGCTGAAAAACCGATACAGTGCTTTTCTTCTGTATGCGGCACGCCGAGAGAGGGAATATCCTCCGCGGTTAAGGTATTCAGCGTTTCTTCCGTTACTTCTTCGTAATCCATTTGCACGATGCGACTTGCCTGCTCCATTCTGGCCTGTTCGAGCAAATTACGGACATATCTGCCGTTGCCGAAATCTTCCGAATTTCTTGCCGCTTCAAGAATCTTGCAGAACCTGGAATGAGATTCCGGCGTGAAATGCAGATTCATTTTCTGCGCGATCAATTCCGCAATGGCCGCAAGCTCATCCGTATCATAATCGGGAAACGGCACATGGAATGCAATGCGTGACCGAAGGCCGGGATTTCGATTGAGAAACTCCTCCATTTTGTCGGGATATCCGGCAAATATTACAACCATATTCTCTCTGTTGTTCTCCATCTCCTGCACAATCGTATTGATTGCTTCATCACCGTATAAACCGTCTTTGTCATCTAAAAGGGAATAGGCTTCATCGATAAACAGCACGCTCCCCTTGGCTTCTTTGAACTTGTCTTTTACGATTTGTGCCGTCCATCCTACATACTTTCCTACAAGGTCTGCCCTTCCAACCTCATACAAATTACCTTTGGTAAGCAGACCGTTATCACGCATAATTTCTGCAAAAAGGCGGGCAACTGTGGTTTTTGCCGTACCGGGATTTCCGGTAAAGGCCATGTGCATAGCCGGTTTTTCAGCAGATATGCCCTTATCTTTATAAAGCTTTCGAACCTTATAAAAATTCAACGCTTTGTAAATGACGGATTTGGCTTCTTTCAACCCAATCATTTCATTCAATTCATCGACGGCGCTGCCTTTCGGCTTGGCTTTGATGATCTCTGCTGTTAAGATTTTTGCGTCTTTATATTGCGGATAGATTCGATGAAGAAGCTGATCATTATACCATTCTTCAAATATTTGTTTTAGCTGAGAGGCACGATACAGCTTTTTATCATCTTCTATACGCTGATACAACTGCTCATCCGGACATATGGCGTATTTCTCTGCCAGCGTAGTTAAATATTCCTTTGCGCGCTTTCCAAAGGCTTTGTCCTCAGATAATTCAACGAGTGGAAGAGCTGTAAGCTCTTCTAAAAATCTGTCTTTGATTTTCATACATTCAAAGGGAATACAAAACACTGTTAAAACTCTGTTTCTGTATTTTTTCGCTGTATCGCAAACGGAGGCTATCAGTTCTCTTCCGGGTATCGCCATATCGCTGTCGGCTTCTTCAAAGGGAGTGTATCGGACGATGATTGCCCCGCTCTCACAGCTTTTATAAAGAGCATCATAGGAATAACCTCGTGTTCTATCGTTTGGGTCGAGGTCGACATAACAAATACGCCGGCTTTGGATTCTTCCGTTTGCATATAGGGCTTCCAATAAAACTTGGCAGATTTCTTTTTGGCTGTCGCGATCCTCATAACAGACGAGATAATGAACCGGATGGCCCTTTACACGGTTTACCGGGCTTTCTGTGTAAACGCGTTCGATTTCCGGAAGCAGAGTTTCTTCCAGAAGCATTGCTTTTGATTTAGTTATCAGGTCGTCTTTTGCAGCATTTCCGTCCAACAACGCTTCGTTGTAGTCCGAATACAAATCATCCAGCCCAAATTCCTTGAATATGGCATCGCTGTCATTAAACAGTTTCTTATGCTCGGCTAATTTCACAATAATTCTCGTTCGTCTTAACAGCGTTTCCTCCAGCGATATGTCCTTTATTTTCAGGTCTGTTTGTCTGATAAAAT
>CAZMFF010000046.1:0-20816 GCA_964565505.1 uncultured Acutalibacter sp.
TGGCTCCCTCTGACGAGGGAGCTGTCAGCCGATAGGCTGACTGAGGGAGAGATAATTCCCTTTCTAACAACTAACGACTAGAAACTGACACCTGATTCTTGCCCTCTCCGTCATGGCTCCGCCATGCCACCGTCTCGCCTGCCGGCTCGGGCGGGTCAGAACGATTGCCACTGGCAATCTTCCCCGGCTCGGTTGCTGTGCCCCAGTGGGGCACGCCCAGTCTAACTACTAACATCTTAAATCTAACAACTACCATAGGGAGCCAAGTCTAACTACTAATATCTAAAATCTAACAACTGCTCAGCGGAAGCCAAGTATGCCCTTAGCCCCTTTACGCAAAGGGGCTAAGGGCATCGACCGTGCTATTCCTTGGGTTCCTCAGACTGATACAGATTAAAACGAAAGAGCTTTGATTCATCAGACTCTTTTTCGCACATGACAAAGGCCTCGGCGATTTTCCCGCCTTCGATCAAAGTCGTAAGCCCCACCAGCTGGCAAAGCTTACTTTTCAGGTTCAGGCGGTCTCCATCCCGCGTCATCAGATAAACCTGACCCTCGCAGCTGTCCAACACCTTCAGAAACTGGGGCACATCCACATCGTGCAATTCCACCATTTTGGGAGACATGAGCGGTTCCTCCTTCTGCTTTGGCATATGATAAAATAACAACGGTTTTACTGCTGCTATTCTATCACAGATCGCGGGAAATGGCAACACGCCCCAAAAGCTTTCAGACGCCGCTTTCCCCATAATTCGTCAGCACTCTGGCGCTGGGATCATCCACATCGCAGCCCTCCCACTCCCGGTTGGGCATCCAGAAGCCTGTTACCATCCGGGCCTTCCCTGGATAATACTTTTCAAAAAGCTCCCGGTAAAGGAGGGATTCCTTTGTGAAGGGGCGGGCAAACTCATACTGCATCCGCCTTTTCTCAAATTCTTCTTCCGAGTAAAGGCTTTGAGCGTATTCCTTCAGATAGTCTACCATGGAGTGCCCCACCGCGTCAGAGAAGGCCGCCTTTTCCCGGTAGAGCAGAGAGTGGGGCAGATAGTCTCCCTCAAACGCCTTTCGAAGCAGGTATTTGCCCTTATGATAGCGGTTGAGCTTTTTTTCCGGGTCGATGCTCATCACATATTCCACAAAATCCAGATCCCCAAAGGGTACTCTCGCTTCCATGGAATGGACGGAGATGCACCGGTCTGCCCGGAGCACGTCGTACATATGGAGCTCTCTCACCCGTTTTTGGGCTTCCTCCTGAAATGCCCGGGCGCTGGGAGCAAAATCGGTATACTTATAGCCAAACAGCTCGTCGGATACCTCTCCGGTCAGAAGCACCCGCACATCCGTGTCGCGGTGAATGGCCTGACACAGCAGATACATGCCCATGCTGGCCCGGATGGTGGTGATGTCATAGGTACCCAGGGCCGCGATGACCTCCTCCAAAGAGGAAAGCACGGTCTGCTTGTGGATGATGACTTCTCTGTGGTCGCTGCCCAGATATTCCGCCGCTTCCTTCGCGTATTTCAGGTCGATGGCGTCCTCGCTCATTCCGATGGAAAAGGTGCGGATGGGCTTTTTCAGCTTTTTTGCCGCGATGGAACACACAAGGGAGCTGTCCAAGCCCCCGGAAAGCAGAAAGCCCAGAGGCGCGTCCGCGTCCAGCCGCTTCTCCACTCCCCTGATCAGCTTTTCGCGGATATTCCGGCAGATCTCCTCCTCGCTCTCCCTGTGAAAGGATCGGGTACAGGAGATGTCCCGGTAGCACACAAGTTTTTCCCCATCCCAGTAGTGCCCCGGAGGGAAGGGAGCGATCTCCCTGCAAAGCCCGGTCAGGTTCTTTGCCTCGCTTGCGAAGACCAGCTTTCCCGTCTCGCTTTTCCCCCAGTACAGCGGACGGATCCCGATGGGGTCCCTGGCCGCCAGGTATCTGTCCTGCTCTCCATCATAGAGGATCAGGGCAAATTCCGCGTCCAGCATCCGAAACATCTCCGTTTTGTACTCCCGGTAAAGGGGCAGAAGGATCTCGCAATCGCTGTCGCTTTCAAAGCGGTACCCCTTTTGCTCCAGCTGCTTTTTCAGCGGGCGGAAGCCGTAAAGCTCTCCGTTGCACACCACAAGGTCCTTCCCCAGCCGGAAGGGCTGCATTCCTTTTTCGGAAAGCCCCATGATGGAAAGCCTGTGGAAAAACAGGAACCCGGAAGGCGTTTCCAGCACCCGGGAAGCGTCAGGACCTCTGGACTTCGTTTTTTCAAAGCCCTTTAAAAGCGCCTCGTAAGGCAGATCCTTTCCCAAATAACCCATGATCGAACACATAGTCTTTCGCTCCCTTTTCAAAATGATAGGGACGCTTAAAATGAAAAAGACAGCCTCGTCCCCTCTTCTAGGACGAATGCTGTCGCTGTTCGCGGTGCCACCTAAATTGCCGGATCCCGGCCGCCTTTATCCGCTTCCAACAAAGCGGGGACGGCTGTATCGCGCCGTCACGCGTCTCCCCTACCGGGCAAAGCCTGCCTTTGGGTTCGAGGCTCGGGAGTGTTATTCACACAGGCCCAGAACTGCGGGGCTTTCACCCTCCCCCACTCGCTGAAAGCGGTTCCTGCGTTACTTCTCTCCTTCATCGCCATGAAATATTTTGTTTTCCATATTTTATTTTATAGCACTTATTCAGGATAAAATCAAGGATTTTTTTATTTTTCAGACAACTTATGAATTTTTTGAAACAAAATCCTGCATTTTTGTAGTTTTCTTGAAACCTTTCCCCTTTTCTGTTATCATGGAAACATCTTGAAGAAGAGCTTCTGCTTCAGAATAATCAAAACCGGAAAGGAAATATGAAAAATGGATTATTTATCACTGAAAAGCGGGACCGATATCCGGGGAGTGGCGTCACAGGGCGTCCCCAATGAGGAGGTCACCCTCACGGACGAAGCAGTGGAAGCCATCGCCGCCTCCTTTCTTTTCTGGTGCGAGGAGAAGCTTCACAAAAAAAGCCGGGAGCTTGTGATCGCCCTGGGCCACGATTCCCGCATTTCCGCAGACCGGATCACTCAGTGTCTCAGGCGGGTGTTTCTGCGCTATGGCGTACATGTCAAATACTGCGGGCTTGCCTCTACTCCCTCCATGTTTCTCTCTGTCCTGGACCTTCCCTGCGACAGCGCGGTACAGATCACTGCCAGCCACCACCCCTTCAACCGCAACGGCCTGAAGTTTTTCGTGAAGGAGGGCGGCTTGGACGCGCCCGACATCGAGGCGATCCTGGCAGGGGCCGAAAAAGGGCTTGGGCCGAAGGAGGAAGCGCCGGGGTCCTGGGAAGAGTCGAAGCATATGGAACAGTACGGGGAAGCTTTGCGGGACATGATCAAAAAAGGAGTGGACTCCCCCGATTACCAGCATCCCCTTTCCGGCTTTCACATCGTGGTGGACGCGGGGAACGGCGCCGGCGGCTTCTATGCCACAGAGGTATTAAAGCCTCTGGGAGCGGATATTTCCGGAAGCCAGTTTTTAGAGCCGGACGGCATGTTCCCGAACCATATTCCCAATCCGGAGAACGAAGAGGCCATGGCCTCCATCTCTCAGGCGGTAAAAACGGCAAAAGCGGATCTGGGCGTTATTTTCGACACCGACGTGGACCGGGGCGGCGCAGTGGATGAAAGAGGGGAGGAGATCAGCCGCAACCGGCTGGTGGCCATCGCCTCCGCCATTGCTTTGGAGGGTCATCCCGGCGCCACGATCGTAACAGACTCCATCACCTCAGACGGGCTCAAGGCCTATCTTGAAACGGTTTTGGGCGGAGTCCATCACCGGTTTAAGCGGGGGTATAAAAATGTGATCAACGAGGCCATCCGCCTGAATCGGGAGGGCGTTGACTGTCCTCTGGCCATTGAGACCAGCGGGCACGCAGCCATGCGGGAAAACTATTTTCTGGACGACGGAGCCTATCTGGTAACCAAGATCATCATCAAAATGGCAGCCCTGAAAAAGGAGGGAAAGTCCCTGAAGGACCTGCTCTCTCCCCTTAAAGAGCCCAGAGAGGCAAAGGAGGTGCGCATCCCCATCCTGGAGAAAGACTTCCGCCTTCGGGGAGAAGCCCTGATCTCCCAGCTGGAGGAGCACGCCAAAGCCGAGGGCTGGTTTATCGCCCCGGACAATCGGGAGGGGCTTCGGGTCTCCTTTCCCAAAGGAGAGGGAGAAGGGTGGTTCCTTTTGCGCCTGTCTGTGCACGACCCCATCCTGCCTTTGAATCTGGAAAGCGATACGCAGGGCGGGGTAAAACAGATCGCCGAAAAGCTGAAGCCGTTTTTCCGCGCTCACGAGGAAGGGATCGACGCCTCTTCCCTGTTTGCATTGTAAAACAAAAAGGCAAAAATCCGGAGAGCTAACTCTCCGGATTTTTTATCGTTTGCGCCCATCGCAGACGCAGTAGGATATCCGTAAGGTTTGTGGCCTGGCTCAGAGTTTCCGGCTTGCAGAAAAAGAAGCTTCACGAGCACCCGCCGCGGGTGCGAAGCTCCAGCACATGGCAGACGCCGGGGATATTTTCTCCCTGCTGGGAGGAGGTAGGGGACATCAGGGCGCCGGTGGCGCAGAACAGGATCTTTTGAAGCTCCTTTTTTCTCATCCTTTTTAAGATATGGCCGCAAAGCACCGAGGCGGAGCAGCCGCAGCCGGAGCCTCCGGCGTGCACGTCCTGTTTCTCCAAGTCATAGATCATCAGGCCGCAGTCCCGGTGGACTTTGGAAAGGTTTATCCCATTGCCCTCTAAAAGCTCACAGAGCAGGCGGGAGCCTACCAGGCCCAGATCTCCCGTGAAGATACCGTCATACTCCTCCGGCGAAGCGCCTGTATCCTCCAAAAACTCATAGATGCTCTGGGCCGCGGCAGGGGCCATGGCCGCTCCCATATTGGCAGGGTCCTTCACGCCCAGATCCACCACTCGTCCCGCAAGCCCCCGGGTGATCTGGACCTCCCCCTCTCCGGCAAGGACGGCGCAGCCCGAGGCGGTAACAGTCCACTGGGCGGTAGGCGTGCGCTGGGCCCCGTATTCCAAGGGCGTGCGAAACTGCCGCTCCGCAGAGCAGAAATGAGAGCTGGTAACGGCTGCCGCCCGTCTGGCCGCGCCGCTTTCCACCATGACGGCAGAGAGGAAAAGCGTCTGCGCCATGGTAGAGCAGGCCCCGTACTGCCCCAAAAAGGGAATCCCAAAGTCCAAAAGTCCAAAGGTAGAGGAGATGCACTGGTTCAAAAGGTCTCCGGCAAAAATGAAATCGATCTCCTCCTTCAAATAGCCGGAGCGCCCGATGGCCAGCGACACAGCCTCCTTTTGCAGCTGGGCCTCTGCCTTTTCCCAGCTGTCCTTCTGAAGCGTCGTATCCTCAAAGGTCTGGTCAAAGTCAGCTCCCAGAGGGCCCTCGGCCTCTTTTTTCCCAACGACTGCCGCCGAGGAAAGCACGCAGGGCGGCGTTTCAAATTCCAGCGTATTTTTCCCGATCCTTTTCAAAGAAATCCCTCCCGCACGGTTTTCCTTTAGTCTTTGCGCCGCAAAGGAAAATATGCGAAAACAGGGAAAGGACGGCGTAAAACGAAGCAGACTCCATAAAAGCACCCGCAGAGGATTTTTGATCCTCTGCGGGTGCTTTTTGGAAATTCTTCCATTTCTGTCACAAAATGATTTCTAAGGATATTACAGGCTTCTGGCCGCCTCTACGATCCAGCGGATCCGCTCCCAGTCAAGCTTTGCGTCGACTGTGCAGTCGCCGCCCAGCATCAGGCCGGTTTTGCCGTGGTTCAAAATCAATTCTCTGGTATAGGCCTGCAGCTCTTCCTTATTGCTGTGATAGATCACGCCCCGCTGGACCTGACCGTCCCAGAAGGTCTCAAAGCCGCCCAGCGCAGTGCGCCCGCCAAACAGGGACCTGCCCTCTTCCAGGCTCACTTCCTCTACAAAGACCGCCCAGTTGACTACCTTTGCCGGATAGTCCTTCCAGATCGCCAGCTGATTTTTGGCTCCCGCCCAGCCGCACATATGCAAAATATTGTTCTCAGAAAACCGGTTGGCATGCTCCAGCACATACAGGTCGCTGGGGGCGATGGTTTTTTGGTATTCCTCCGGGGTAAAGCGGTCGTATTCACCGCCCTGTACGGGGTAATAGATCCCGTCACAGCCCGCTTCCGTGATCAAGAGCTGAGACAGCAGGGCGTTGCTTTGGGCCACTACATCCAAAGCGTGCATCACCGCGTTTCTGTTTTCCTTCAGGTGCTCCATCACGCCCTCGTCGGAAATGCCGATCTCCTTCGCGCCGTTTCGCAGGGAGGAGAAGGGAGCGAACACGTTGTAAAACACGCAGCGCTCCTTGCCGATGGCCTTCACGATGGCCTTTGCCCGCTCTACCTGCTCACGGATGTAGGGGGCTTCCGGCGTCAAGGGCTTTAAAGAAAACCAGTCCTCCGCCTTTCTGATCTCCGGAAGAGGATAGGCAAAATAGCCGTCGCACATCACCTTTAAAAAATCCAGGTCCGTTTCCCGGTAGTACTTTAAGTGCGCCTGAACGCAGGCCTCTCCCTTGGCCTCTTCTCCGTCAAAGTGGAACCAGAATCCCACCGGGACATGATCCACCTCTCTCTTGTTCATCGCGTTTAATACCCGAGTTCGTTTGTCCACAACCTCTCCCTCTTTCTTTTTGCTTATTTTAGGGCTCTTGCAGTTCCCAGTATAGCACAAAACAGAGGCGGCGGCAGCCTAAAGAGAAAAAACTTTTTTCCGCTGGTTTTTCTTTGGGCTGAGCCTAAAACTCCGTCTGCTCTTCTAAAAGCCTTTTGGCCGCCAGCACCAGGAACATATAATGAGAGGAGCCTCCTCCCAGCACATACTCTGTCTGCTGCCACAGATAGGGAAATTCCAACAGCTCCGGAAAATCCGGGCGTATCAGCGCCGTACCCGATACCACGCCTCCGGGGATATAGGACCAGTCTGCCCTGTTGAGGCCATAGGCGACTGTGGCGGAGGCGGCCCCCACGCCGGAGGCGAAGGAGGCGGTATTCGACCCGGGATGGCAGCCCAAGATAAAGCTCAGGGCATTGTAGATCAGCTCCGGCGGAAAGATCTCCGGGAATGCCCGATGGAGGAAATAGTACTGAAAGCCCAGGCGCTGAATATCCCAGCCTGCGCCCCAGATATGGGGGCGGTAGGGTATCCCGTAAGGCGTTTCACCGCTGAGGCTTTGAAACTCCTCTCTGAGGGCTTCCAGCGCCGGACGCAGCTTTTTACAGAACTCCTCCCCCAGCTTTCCGGCCGCCCGGCTGACACACCAGCCAAGCCGTTTACTGTTTTTCGCGATGGTCTCGGCGCTGGAAAGCAGGAATTCCCCGTACTCCCGGTTCCCGGTGGTCAAATACAATTCCACGGCGGCAAAGATTTTCTCGTTTTCCGCCTGGCTGCCGTCCGTGACCTCATACAGCTGCTGAGAAATTTCCAGGGCCTGTCTTCCCAGCTCATCGTTAAATCCGCGCATGGCGCGGGAGGCGGCGGCAAGCTGGGCGGCGGTGTTCAGCTCTCTGACGGGGTTTTCCTCGGTAAACACCCACCGGTCGTCCTCGTCGCCCTTTTTTCCGGCGGTCATGGCGGCGCTGTCTCCCAAAAGCACATACTGGCGCAGATCATTGCAGATAATGCCCCGATACAGTCTCCCCAGAGACCGATATCCCCCCACGATGGAAAGCAGGCCGTGCTCGATCTGCTGCAAAATATCATTTTTCCCGTCCGGCTCATGGATCTCCACCAGATGAGCCTCTTGATCGATCCTGGTAGCGTCATGATCCACCTGGAATTCCTCAAAGGCCGCCGAGAGAATATACACTTCTCCCGCCTGAGATTCGATCCGCAAGTCAAAGTCTCCCGCATCGTGCCAGCCCCCTGCATCCAGCCCGGGCACGCACTCTCCCGGCCGGTATTTCGTCAGGGTGGAGGGGCCCTGAACATAGCCGTCGATATGGTTGTAATTCACAGGGGCCATACGGGCGTCGTCGCTGTGGCAATGTCCATGCCAAACCCGGTATTTCTCATTGACCCGCATATGGCACATCTGCACCGGCAGAAAATATTCCAGTACCGGCTGCCAGACGCCCCTGTCGTAAATATCCTTTGCAACCCGGAAAACCGCAGACTCAGAGCCTTGATAGCAGACCTGGTAAAGCCCCTCTTCTGTCGTTTGCGAAAAGGAAAACCTGAGGTAGCGATACCGCAGGAAACGCCCCCACTCCTCCCCCTTCAGGGCGCATACCGGCTCTCTTCCGTTTTCCGTGATCTTTAAGAGAACGGCGTCCTCCATGGAAGTATCGCGATGATCCAGCTCTACCACCGCGCATTTCGGCTGTGCGGGATGATACCCCACCTGGGATACCTGCACCACCGGCTGATACATCCACTTCTCTTCCACATGGGGGGTGATCACCCAGCGAACGGCATTTTGCGCCGCCCCGGCGGGCACCTCGCTGCTTAAAACAAACCAGCCGTTATTGTGGTTCATGCGCCCGTCATACAGCTTTAACTGCGCGCCGCTGCTTTCCACCGTAAGGCGGGTTTCGGGGTCGTTGGGGCAAAGGGTGAACCGATGCCCCTCGGCATAGGGCTGGGCGATGATATCATCCGCAAGAATGGGATTGTAGCTTTTTCCGCCTCCACTGAGCTTCTCCCGGTCAGCCTGAGGTCCCTCCTGTACGGGGAGATGGCCGGTATGGGCATAGTTAGAGGGCTTTGAAAGGGTGGGGCCGTTGGGCTGAGGCGGGAAGATCCCCTGCTTTTTGTCCATGATCCACGGCTTTCCGAACAGCGCGCCGGGGAAAAGCTCCAAATTAAAGCAGAGCTTGCCCACATACTCCTCGGGAATGGGTTTATCCAGATCCACGGTGACGATGACGCTGTCTCCGGCTCCTTGTACCGTGACCCGGTACTCAAAGGAATGATCTGGGTAAATCATTGGGTTAAAGCCCCGCAGATGCCCGGAAAGATCCGGGTAGCTCAGGGAGGTGACGATGGTGTTTTCCCGCTCCTTAAGAAGGCGCTCCCCCTGCTTGGGCAGCGGCTGCCATTGGCCCGGCGTCTGCTCAAAGCGCACATCGCCGTTGGTGGCAATGCGCCTGCCGTGCATCAGGATACTGACTCCAGACTGATGCCCGGCAGGGTAAATATCGTCAAAGGCCATCACATTGACTCCCCGATTTTCAAAGTAACCGGTTTCCCTATTGAGGCAAAAGCCCTTCTCGGGTTTCTGCGGCTGCTTTTCCATAGTATACTCCTCCCTCATCCTGCTCTTTTCATTGCCGGAAAGCGCTTTGGGCAATGGTATTTACGGCCATTCTACTATGGGAAAACGGGGATGTCAACCAGGGAGAGCGACCTTTCTCCGCCGGGCAAGGGCCGCTGTTTCCCTATGTTTGAATTTGCGGCGCAAGAGAAAGGAGAAGGATCCCCGAGCTTAGCGGCCCCTATCAGTATGGATGGCCTTACAGCAGCAGGAGCTGTGCTCCCTGATTAGGGAACACAGCTCCTGTTTTCACATCAAAACTTAATAGAGATGAAAAAAGAAGGCGATAAATCCGAACACCACGCTGGCCGTGATGCCGAACACCATCACCGGCCCCGCCACCACGAACATCTTCGCCCCCAGGCCGGTGATAAAGCCCTCGCTTTTAAACTCCATGGCGGGAGATACCATGGAATTGGCAAAGCCGGTGATGGGCACCAGCGTGCCCGCTCCGGCATGCTTCGCAATATCGTCGTAAAGCCCTAAAGCCGTCAATACCGCCGAGAGCAGGATCAGGCTGATGGACACAAAGGCTCTCGCGTCCTTCAGTTCCATTCCCATAGACTGGTAAAGCTCGCACAGCACCTGACCTATGGTACAGATGAAGCCGCCGAACAAAAAGGCCAGCAGGCAGTCCTTCCATACCGGTGAATTGGGAGAGGCCGTTTTCACCATTTCACTGTACTGTTCCTTGGAGATCTTTTTCAAGCTGTTTCCTTCCTTCCGCGCTTCGCGCCCTAGTGAAGATCCTACCTGTAGTCTGTCTTTTTTCCCAAAACTTATACAAAAAAGCCTTTGGAACAAGGGAGAAGGGCACAGCCTAAAGCTGTGCCCTTCTCTTAAAGGAGATTATGAAAAAGATACTTGTACGCAGAATGGTCAGTCAGATTCTCCGGTGTTTTCCGCCAGAGCGATCGTGACCTTCTCTGTATTGCCGGAATTGGCTTTCACCACCGTGAGCGTCACCTCGTCTCCGGGATGCTTGTCGGCAATATAGGCCGCGATCGTGTTGGGAGAGGTCACCTGTACCTCGTCGATGGCTGTGATCACATCATAGGTGGTAAGCCCCGCCTTCTGTGCGGACTCGCCGGTGGCCTTTTCGGTGCAGAAGCCCTGGCTCAGCCCGAAATAAGCCGCCGTCCACCGGTCCACATACTGCCCGATAACACCCAGCATCGCCCTGTCCTTCACATAGCCGTGTTCGATCAGGTCGGAGACAATGGGCTGCACGATATGGGAGGGAATGGCAAAGCCGAGGCCCTCATAGCCCGTCGCCACGATCTTGGAGGAATTGATCCCCACCACATATCCGTCCAGATTCACAAGAGCGCCGCCGGAGTTGCCGGGGTTGATGGCGGCGTCTGTCTGAATACAGTCTATGGAATAACCCGTTTCACTGTTGGTCACTTCCCGGTCCAAAGCGGAAACATGGCCCATGGTCACGCTGGAGTTGAGCTCCAGACCTCCGGGGTTTCCGATGGCCATCACCGTGTCTGCCACTTGCAGAGATTGAGAATCTCCGAAATCCGCAGGGGTGAAGGTATCTTCGGAATCCACCTTCAGCACCGCCAGATCCGTCTGGGTGTCTTCGCCTACAAGCTCTGCGTCATAGGTGGTACCCTCCGAGGTGATCACCCGCAGATTGACGGCTCCGTCTATCACATGCTGGTTCGTAACAATATACCCGTCCTTCGAGATGATGATGCCGGAGCCCTCTCCCGAGGGGGAAGGCTGAAGGGACTGAGAATCTCCATAGCCGCCGAAAAACAGGCCCTGCTGCTGGGAAAGCTGGAAATTCTGAATACACACCACAGAAGGCACCAGCTTTTTCGCCACTTCCTGAGGGGTCAGCGTACCCTCAGTGGACACCGCAGTGGTATTGGTACTGTCCTGCGCCGGCTTGTAAAGGGTGAAGGCAGCTGTCTTTTCAGAGCCTTCCGGAGTTTTGATCTCCACCACGCCGTTCTGGATCATTGCGGCAAAAATCCCCACGGAGCCCAGCGATACCACACAGCAGCACAGCACCGCAGCCAGGAGCCTTAAAAAGACCTTTCCGCCCTTTCTGTTTTTCTTCTTTTTAGGCGGCGTCTGCACATAGTAGGGATTCGCCGGCTGCTGGGAAGCTCCGGGAACGTTCCAGGTGTAAGAGGGCCTGGCGCCGGCTGTGTAAGCCGTTTGAGCCTGCTGGCTGTAGGAGGCCTGTGTCTGAACCGTCTGCCCGTAAGCGGCCTCGCGCCCGGGCGTCTGCCCGGAGGCTGTCTGGGGATACCGCGCCGTCTGCGGATAATTCCCGTTTTGAGAAGGAGCCTGACTTCCGGAATAGGAGTACCCTCCCGTCCAGGAAGAATTCGTGTAGTGAGGAGTGGAGAAGCTTTGCCCTGCAGCAGCTTCCGGATGGGAGGCCGCCGTTTGAGCGGAATAACCGGCCGTTTCTGTTTTTGCCTCTCTGACCTCCCCGGAGCTTACAGGCTGCGCCGTCTCTTCTTTTTGCTCTGAGGCAGCTTGAGCGGTATAAGACCCGCCGGCCTTTTCGGCCTGCTCTCCGCTTTCTCCCTCATGATGATAGAGATCGTTATAATAAGGATCGTTAGGATGAACCATAAAACCCATCTTCCTTTCTAAAAGCTTCAGTCGTTTCAAACTGTGCCTTTATTATCGGCTGGATTTGTGAAAAACATGTGATGGGTTTTTCATGGTTTTCTGATTTCTTTTTGACAGATCTTTTAACAGCTGAAGGCGCTTTCAATCATAAATTTTTTGCAGCAGCCCGCTTTTCTTCAAAGCCATGCGAATGGCCGTAAACAGCGGCACGGAAACCACCACCGCGATAATGGCGTTGGTGCCGGAGGTCAAAAACTTGGTAAACACCGCCGTCAGTACCGTGCCCATCGCGCTGCCCAGCAGCAGCCCCTCCACAAAGCCCTTGCTCAAATAGAGGATCATATAGGCGGCGCTTCCGCAAACGGCGGCAATGATATTGCGGCCGTGGCTGTCCGCCTTTTTCCCGCCGCCGTAGGCGACAAGCCCGCAGACGCAGGCCAGAAGAAATTTAAAGACCAGCGTAAAGGGAGCGGAGGCGATATAGGCGGGACTTAGCAGATCATATAGAGCAGAACCGATCCCGGCGGCCAGCCCGCCTCCCACAGGGCCCAGCACAAAGCCGGAAAGCAGGCAGAAAATATTGGCCAGATGGATCCGGCTGACCGAGCCTATGGCCACCGGAATGGGAATGCTCAAATAATTGGACACGAACACCAGCGCGGCGAACAGGCCCACCGCGGCAATATAGTAAATCGAAATGTGAAACCCTTCTTTTTTCATGTGTGACTCCTCCCGATCTTGTTTAAAAAGCTTATTCTGTTCTGCGCTTATTCCGTTTTCAGGAAGCTGTCGGCGCAGCTTTTCAAAACTGCCAATGCGCTTTTCTGCGCCACATCCTCAGGGGCCCTGTCAGAGGCGGGCACAAAGGAATTGTCCCTCATGGAAAGCCCTAAAATGGTCCCTGCCCACACAGCGGCCAAAAGGTATCTTCCGTAGACAAAGCTCATGTGAAACCCGTCCCGGCAAAGGGAAATGCCGCCCTCGCCGTACTGAAACGGCACAAGCTCTCTGGCCTTCTGCACCGCGTCTCCGCAGGGGATCAGCCTCATATGATGGCGCAGGGCCGCCTCCCGGTAAGCCTCAGAGGAACGCCTGTACATCTCCTGTTGATTTTTATGATACCGAGGGAAAGCGGTGTGGGTGCTGTCCAGCTCGTAAGCCCAGGTCTGCTGCAGCAGGAATTGAGCTGAAGGGGCCTTTTCCTTGCAGTAATCGGCAAGCCATCCCAAAAAGGGCTCATAGGTATCCGGCCAGCCGCTGTCCGGGCTTGCCTGCTGCGTTACGATGAAATCCCAGCTTTCCTCCTTCAGGATCTCGTCAATGGAAACCAGCTTCCCGGTTTTCACCCCGTCAAGCTGATATTCATAGTCCGCCGCATCGTTCAGGATATTGGTCCAGTGGCGCTCTAAGGAGCATCCGCCGATATAGAGGTTCACCACCTTGGTGTCCTGCCCGGCCGCCTGGGCGATCTGGTGCAGGTAATAGGTGGCGTCCTCCGAAAAGCTGTTTCCGATGGCCAAAATATTTATTCTTCTGTTTTCACTCATATTCTCTTTTCTCCTTTTAGTCAAGCGGCTCTTCTCTCAGCATTTGCTGACCCCCGTTTTTCGGGCGGCCTGCGCCACAGCCTTCGCCACAGCGGGAACCACATTTTTATCGAACACGGAGGGGATGATATTGTTTTCTCCCAGCTCACGATCCGGGATCAGCCCCGCAATGGCTTTGGCGGCGGCCACCTTCATTTCATCGTTGATCTCTTTCGCGCGCACATCCAGCGCCCCCCGGAACACGCCGGGGAACACCAGCACATTGTTGATCTGGTTGGGATAATCGGACCGTCCCGTGCCCACCACCCGGGCGCCGGCGGCCAAGGCCTCTTCCGGGAAGATTTCCGGAGTGGGGTTCGCGCAGGCGAAGATCACCGGATCCTTCGCCATGGTTTTGACCATTTCTCCGGTGAGGCATTTCGGCGCGGAAAAGCCCAGGAACACATCGGCCCCGCGGATCACCTCAGAAAGCGGGCCGCGCTTCTTTTCCGGGTTCGTGACCCTGGCAAGCTCTCTCTGGGCGTCCGTCATGCCTTCAAGGCCTTCGTGCAAAGCCCCCAGCTTATCGCACACCACCACATTTTGAAGGCCCAGGGCCATCAAAAGCCGGGTGCAGGCCGTTCCGGCCGCTCCCGCGCCGTTGACCACCGCCGAAACGGAGGAGATCTCCTTCCCCACCACCTTCAAAGCGTTGATCATCGCAGCTACCGTCACCACGGCCGTGCCGTGCTGATCGTCATGGAACACGGGGATATCCAGCCGCTCCTTAAGCTTTTTCTCCACCTCAAAGCAGCGGGGCGCGGCGATATCCTCCAGGTTGATGCCGCCGAAGGATCCGGCGATCATCTCCACCGTATGTACGATCTCGTCCACATCCTTACTGCGCACGCAGATGGGGAAAGCGTCTACTCCGGCAAAAGCCTTGAAGAGGGCGCATTTTCCCTCCATCACCGGCATTCCCGCTTCCGGCCCGATATCCCCCAAGCCCAAAACAGCGGTGCCGTCAGTAACCACCGCCACCAGATTGCCCCGGCGGGTATACTCAAAGGATCTCTCCACATCCGCCGAGATCTCCAGGCAAGGAGCGGCTACCCCCGGCGTATAGGCCACAGAAAGCTGGTCTCTGGTCACAAGCTCACAGGGGGTCTCCACCCGGATCTTGCCCTTCCACTGACGGTGCATCTTCAAAGCTTCCGCATTATAATCCATACTGTCCTCCCCATATTGACTGCCCGCGGTGTCCGCTGTATCCAGCGGGCAGAAAAAATTTTTTAAGCCGTCAAACTTTCGCTTTATTATACCCCTTTGTACCTGATAAGTAAATACACGCCTTGATTTTCCGAAGCCTGGATGTCATAATAGACTGGACCGGCTGCCCCTGCGGTGGCAAGAATCAGTTGTCAGTTTCTAGTCGTTAGTGGTTAGAGAAGAGCAAGGGGCCTTTCCCTTGACCTTATCTAACGTCTAATATCTAACATCCAACAACTACCAAGGAGAAGGGCGTGCCCTTTCCCTTTGGCTCCCTCTGACGAGGGAGCTGTCGAGCGTAGCGAGACTGAGGGAGAGATAACGAAACTCATTCCTTTTTCAAAGGCCTTGCAAAAAAACAAAACTTTTAGAGATCTCTCCCTCTTCATCTCTCGTCAGAGGGAGGCAAGGCAAGCCGCAGCTTTCTGCTTCAGTGGGAGAGCCAAGCCCTTATCTAACAACTAATATCTAACATCCAACATCTAAAAAGGAGCGTGCCTTTCATGGATACAAATTACCGGGCCTGTATTTTCGATCTGGACGGGACCTTAGCCAACACCTTACATTCCATCGCCTATTTCGGGAACACTGCCCTTCAAAGCTTCGGCCTTCCTCCCATTGAGGCCGAATCCTACAAAACGCTGGTGGGAAACGGGGCGGATGTGCTGCTTCGCCGGATGCTTCAAAAAGTGGGAGCCACTTTTTCAGAGGAAGAGTTCCGCCGCCTCAGAAAAGAATATGACCGGCTCTATGAAAGCGAGCCCATGAAGCTTGTGACCTCCTATGAAGGGATGCCGGAGCTTCTCGCCCGCCTGAAAAAAGAGGGGCTTCTTCTGGGCGTACTTTCCAATAAGCCGGACAATATGACCCGCTATGTGGCCGAAAACCTTTATCCCGATACCTTCCACCATATTCAGGGACAGCAGGAAAACGTCCCAAAGAAGCCGGACCCCACGGCTCTGCTCTCCATTGCCGGAGCATTCCGCCTTTCTCCCCGGGAGATCCTTTATATCGGGGACAGCGGAGTGGATATGCAGACAGGCAATAACGCCGGGATGGACCCCTGCGGCGTGCTGTGGGGCTTTCGCGAAAAGCAGGAGCTGCTGGAAAACGGGGCCAAATATCTGGCTGAAACTGCCGGAGAATTGCAGAAAATCATCTTCTCTGCTTCATCTGCCGAGAAAAAGGAGGAATAGCCGTGCAGATCAAAAAACTGGACCGGCCTGAGCTTTTTGAAGCTCACAGGACTATGGCAGTAGCCTTCCATGGCGAATTTGACCCGGAAAAAGAGCGGGAAAATCTCAAGAAAACGGAGAACTCTGAAAAAGGTCCTCAAAGGGAGACCTGGGGCGCTTATTCCGAGGACGGCAAAACGCTTTACAGCTGCGTTGACTTAAGCTTCTATCAAGCGCGGTTTGACGGCGCTGTTGTGCCCATGGGCGGCGTGGGAGGCGTTGCCACCCTGCCCCCTTACCGGCGCATGGGCGGTGTGCGGGGCTGTATGCAGAAAGCCCTGGAAAGCATGTACGAAAGGCGCTTTGGCTTTTCCTTCCTCTACCCCTTCAGCACGGCCTTTTACCGGCAGTTCGGCTTTGAAAACGGCGGCCTGCTCCAAACCTGGACCGTGCCCATCGCCTCTTTGGATCTTCCGGATGTGGGCGGGAGCGTGGAAGAGCTGTTCTCGGAAGACGATCTCTCCCCCTTGCTGGAGGTTTACAACCGCTATTGCGAAAACCTGAATCTTTCCTGCCTGCGCAGAGAATATGATTCCGGATTGAAAGAAAACCTTCTCAACCAAAAGAGATATATTTTCCTCTGGCGGGATGAAACAGGTTCGCCCCGCTCTTTTCTCATCTGCCATGGGGAAAACGATGTCTTAAACTGCACGCTGGATTTTCCCATGAAAAACGGTCTGCTTTTTTCTGACGCCCGTTCTCTGCAAGCGCTTCTGCGCTTCGTAAAGACGGCTTTTATCGCCAACTACCGGGCGATCCGTTTCACGACCCCCCTCGCCCTGAACCCTATTTCCCTTTTGCCGGAAATGGCGCAAAGCGAATGCCTCACCTTCCCCAACGGCATGGTGCGGGCAGTCCATTTGGAAACGGTGCTTTCCCACTGCCGCTGCCGGGATTCGGGGGAACTCATCCTGGAGGTGACCGACCCCATGCTGGAGCAGAACCGGGGCGTCTGGCAGCTTCAGTTTGCGCCGGGCAGGGAAAACCTGGTGGGAAAGACGCAAAAAGCCCCAGACATCACCCTGGGCATTCACGACCTCTCCGCCCTTTTATGCGGAGCAAGAGACGCTCAGGAGCTTTCCATGATGCCGGAAGTCATCATTCACCGGGAAAGCGCCCCGTTCCAAAAGGTATTTTATCGAAAGCCCTTCTGGTGTCTCAATCTGTTTTAACTTCACGCTTCAAAACGGAGGGATATAGAGAATGATCGAGAAAAAAGAATGGTTTCGCGCCTCCTCAAGCGGGGAGGGGAAAATTTTTTCCCGGCTTTGGACAGAGGGTTCGCCCAAGGCGACCCTCATCCTGGCCCACGGCATGGCAGAGCACAGCGGGCGATATGACGAGTTCGCCTCCTTTTTAGCGCAGCAGGGATTTGCCGTCTGTATGAACGACCACGCGGGCCACGGCCGCTCCGCTGAAATTCAAGGGCATTTTGCCGATGAAAAGGGCTGGGAGCACGCGGTGCACGACCTGTTCCTGCTGCATTTTGAAGTATCTCAGCGGTTTTCCGGCCTGCCCTGCTTTCTCATGGGCCACAGCATGGGGTCGTTCCTTTGCCGTTCTTTTCTCTTGCGCTGGGGAAATATGCTTTCCGGCTGCGTCCTTTGCGGCACGATGGGGAAAAACCCCGGTGTCCCTGTGGGAAAGGCCTTGGCTTCCCTGCAAAAAAAGCTTCTCGGCCCCCGCTCTGCGGGGAAAAGAATCGACGCCCTGGCCTTCGGCGCTTATAACAGGCGCATTGAGAACCCGGTCAATCGATTCGCCTGGCTTTCCACGGTGGAAGAAACCTGTCTTGCTTATGAAAAGGATCCGCTGTGCGGCTTTCCCTTCACCGCCGCCGGGTATTATGACCTCTTCTGCGGCCTCAGTGAGGTAAATTCCCGGAAGTGGGCGAAAAAAGTTCCGAACCGGCTCCCCGTCCTGCTTCTGGCCGGGGAAGAGGATCCCGTTGGGAACTACGGGAAGGGTCCGGCGCAGGTGGCCCGGATGCTGATCGATGCGGGAAATCAAAGCGTCAGCCTGAAGCGTTATCCCGGTATGCGCCACGAGCTTTTGAACGAGGCCTGCAGGGAAGAGGTGTTTGAAGCCATTCTCCTCTGGCTTGAAGCCCAGCTGAAAATAGTGGAGACCAGAAAAAACAGCTGAGAAACCACTTCGGAAGGATCTTCCCAATGGGACTAAAAAACACTGAAAAGAGACTGCCGCAAAACTGTATCTTTTACGGCAGGACCCTTCCGCTTTTTTCAAAAAGCCCTTTGGGGATCCTGATATCCTCAAGAGGCACCTTTTCCCAGGAAAAAACAGAGATCAGCTCCTTGGGCAAGACAGGCTCCGGCCGGTCCAGAAGCCCGGCAAGAAAAGCCAGACGGCCCGTGATGTCCTCCCCTGTGAAGCCCCGCTTCATCAGGGCCTCCAGGCTGATATCTCCGTCTCGTTTGGAAAGCCTTCTCCCCTGGGGAGAAAGCAGCAGGGGCGTGTGGGTAAATTTCGGCGCCGGAAGGTCCAAAAGCTCATAGAGCAGCAGCTGCCTTGGGGTGGAAAGCAGCAGGTCTCTCCCCCGTACCACCTGGGTGACTTCCATGGCGGCGTCGTCTGCCGCCACTGCCAGCTGATAGGCGAACACCCCGTCTGAGCGCCGCAGGATAAAATCTCCGCACTCTTCGGAAAGGTTCTGAGCGACCTCCCCGTAATGGCCGTCGTGGAAAATGATCTTTTTTTCAGGTACTCTCAGACGCATGGCGGGGGCGCGAAAGCGCTCTCTTTCCCGAACCTCTTCAGGAGAAAGGAACCGGCAAACGCCGGAATATACCGGATCCCCCTGAGGGCCGTGGGGCGCCTGGGCAGCGTGCAGCTGGGCCCTGGTGCAGAAGCAGGGGTAGATAAGCCCCTTTTCGTCGAGCTTTTGAAAAAGGCTTTCATAATAGGCGCTTCGCTCACTTTGAAAATAAGGGGCGAAGGGGCCGCCCCGGCTCCCGCCCTCGTCAAAGTCAAGCCCCAAAAAGGCAAGGTCTGCTTCCAGAAGCCCCCAATATTCTCTTTTGGAACGGTCCGGGTCCAGATCTTCTATGCGCAGCAGGAAGCTCCCGTTTTCCGCCCTGGCCGAAAGCCAGGAAAGCAGCGCGCAGAACAGATTTCCCAGGTGCATCCTTCCGCTGGGGCTGGGGGCAAATCTGCCCTTCACTTTTTTGCTCACGGCACAGGCTCCTTTCCCTTTTCTTACGCCGGTAAGATCCTTTTTCCATGATGTGCTTTCTGACGGAGGCTCAGCCCAAAAAATACGCAGCCAGCAGCAAAACCGCCAGGAACAAAAGATTGATGAGAGTAAACAGGCGAAAATACTTACCCCTCATTGCGCTTTCCTCCCGCGCTAAGAACTTATAGGAAATAAGGCTTGCCATAGAGGCAATGAGAGTACCCAAGCCGCCGATATTCACGCCAATGATCAAAGGCTGAAGATCCTCTGTGAATCCGGAAAGCAGCAGAGCTGCCGGCACATTGCTGATGACCTGGCTTGCGATAACGCCCGTAAGAATTTCATGCCCGGAAACGGTGTTTTGCAGAAAAGCGGAAAAGACGGGAAGCCTCCCCATGTTTCCGATAAAGATGAAAAAGCCCGCAAAGGTCAGAAGCAGGCTGTAATCAACGCGCAAAAAAGCGGATCTGTTGAGAAGCAGCAGGCCGATCGAGGTCACAGCCAAAGCGGCGCCATAAGGAACAAGCCTTGCAACAGTGAGCAGATCAAAGCAGAAGAGAAAGAAAAGCCCTATCAGCCGCCCGCCCTTTCCGGAAAGCTGTACTCGCTCTTCAAAGGAGACCTGGACCGGGCCGCTTGAGCCCCTGGAGAACCAGGCGCAGCAAAGTAAAAGCAATATGAGGGAAATGCCGGTATAGGGCAGCATCAAAAAAACAAAGGAGCCCAGAGATGATCCCGATTTCCCATATAAATACAGATTTTGCGGATTCCCGATGGGGGTCAGCATACTGCCCAGATTCGCCCCAACGGTCTGCAGGACCAGGGCGGGAAGCAACAGCCGCTTTTTCATTTTCTCCCCCAGCATCCCCAGCACGGTCAAGGTAAAGGGGACAAAGGTAATGAGGGCCACATCATTTGTGATCACCATGCTGGAGAAGAAGCACAGCAGCACCAAAAGACACAAAAGCTGTCCGGACTTTCGTACCCTTAAAAGAAGCCCCTGAGCGATCCAGCGGAAAACGCCTGTCTCCTGCAAGCCCGCCATCACGCCCATCAGACAGAAGAGAATGGCGAGGGTGCGAAAGTCTATATAAGCAAGGTATTCTCTGTCCGGAGGAACCAGCGGCAGGGAAAGCGCCGCTAACAGCAAGGCGGCGCACAGTACGGTTTCTTCCTTCAAAAAACGGACCATTTTTTCTTTCATGGCAAAGACTCTTTTCCCGTATTTTCCTTTCACAAAAAGCAATATACCGGAAAAGTACAAAATGCGCAATATGTTTTCGGGAAACTCAAAAAACTTTTCGCCAAGATCATCTTACAGTATTTCGGTGGAAAAAGAAAGCCGGGTATGGAAAGCCTTCTTGCAGAAAATGCTGGCAATGAGAAGTTTCTCAGAAAATATGTTGGCGGAGAGGAATTATTGCAGGGAAAAACGGCGGTGTGTTTGGTTAATTAGTTGTTAGATGTTAGATATCAGTTGTTAGATAAGGGCTTGGCTCTCCCACTGAAGCAGAAAGCTGCGGCTTGCCTTGCCGCCCCTCTCTGGTAGTTGTTAGATGTTAGATATTAGTCGTTAGATAAGGTCAAGGGAAAGGGCCCTTGCCCTTCTCCTTGGTAGTTGTTAGATGTTAGATATTAGTTGTTAGATAAGGTCAGGGGACTTCTCTAACAACTAACGACTAAAAACTAACCACTA
>CAZMFF010000047.1:0-20541 GCA_964565505.1 uncultured Acutalibacter sp.
TCCTTTTCCCTTTTTCTTTTCTCCTTTGTCCAATATCTATTGTAGTCCTACACCCTGCCTGTGTTTCCTTTCCGGCAGAATCTTGACTTTACAGGCTGTCCATGTCAAAATAGTGGTAAATTCTGCCGTATAGGGGCAAAAGGAGCAAAGACATGAAGATGATTCGAGAATTCAAGGCATTTCTCTCCAGAGGGAACGTCATTGACATGGCGGTGGGCATTATCGTGGGCGGCGCTTTCACCGCCATTGTCAATTCCCTGGTAGCGGATCTCATCAACCCTCTGCTGGGCGTTGTCACCGGCGGAATAGATTTTTCCGCTCTGTGCATCAAGCTGGGGCAGGGGGAAGACGCCCCTGTTTTCGCTTATGGTTCTTTCCTTTCCGCCGTGATCAATTTCCTGCTGGTGGCCCTTGTGCTGTTCCTGCTCATCAAGGCGCTCAACAGCTTTCACAAGAAAAAAGAGGAAGCGGCCCCTGCCGTAAAAACCTGCCCCTTCTGCAAAACGGAGATCCCGAAAGACGCTTCGCGCTGCCCTCACTGCACCTCACAGCTGGAATCGAAAGAGGGCGTTTGACGCGCCGGGAACCAAAAGGGGCAAAACACAAAAAAGCAAAGGCGCCGTTTTCCCAGGGCGTTTTGAATGGGAGAAAAAACGAAAACTTCCCAAAAGATCCTATTGCCTCTTTTGCGGATTTGTGGTACTATAGCCCAAAGAAAGAGTCAGCCTGAAAAACAGCAAAAAGCTGCGGCTTTTTGCTGTTCTTTGCGTAAAGCTTCCGGCCTTTTCAAAAGCTTCTGCCGGAAATAGGAAAGGAAATCAAAGCGCTATGAATATCGTGATCGTAGGAGACGGGAAAGTGGGTTCCGCGCTGGTTCAGCAGCTTTCCAAGGAAAATCATGATGTAGTGGTGATCGACAGCAACAAAATGGTTTTGCAGGAAGCGCAGCAGTCTCTGGATGTCAATGTGGTGCATGGAAACGGCGCCAGTTTAAAGGTACAAAAACTTGCGAATGTGGATTCCAGCGACCTGCTGATCGCTGCTACCTCCGCGGATGAGATCAATCTCTTATGCTGTATCATCGCCCGAAAGCTGGGGTGCCGCCACACCATTGCCAGGATCCGAAATCCCGAATATTACAGCCAGCTCTATCTGCTCAAGGAGGAGCTGGGCCTGAGCCTGATGATCAACCCCGAACGCTCCACCGCCAGTGAAATTTTCCGGCTTCTGCAGTTTCCCTCCTTTCTCAAGCGGGATTCCTTCGCAAAGGGCCGGGTAGAGATCGTGGAGCTGGTTTTGCAGCCGGACAGCCCGCTTTCCGGCGTCCGGCTTTCCGAGCTGCCTCATATCGTAAAGGTAAAGGTCTTGGTATGCGCCATCGAACGCGGCAGCGAGGTATTTATCCCCGATGGAAATTTTGAGCTGAAGGCC
Organism: uncultured Acutalibacter sp.; assembly: GCA_964565505.1. Classification (GTDB taxonomy): domain Bacteria; phylum Bacillota; class Clostridia; order Oscillospirales; family Acutalibacteraceae; genus Acutalibacter. Next base: position 1,432 of record CAZMFF010000047.1, read on the forward strand.
GGAGACAAATTGTCTGTCACCGCCTCCTCCGGAGACCTGGCCAGGCTGATCCGCAACCTGGGGATCCCCCAGCGAAAGGTGCGGGACGTCATGATCATAGGCGGAAGCCGCATCGCCTTTTATCTGGCGGAAGAGCTGATCGCCTCCGGCGTCAATGTAAAGCTCATCGAGATCGACGAAAAGAAGTGCGAACAGCTGGCGGACATGCTCCCCAAAGCCACCATCATCCACGCGGACGGCTCCGACCGGTATATTCTGGATTCCGAGGGGCTTTCTCACACTGACGCAGTGGTGACGCTTACCGATATTGACGAGGAAAATCTGATCATCTCCATGTACGCCAATTTTCTGGGCGTTTTCAAGGTCATTACCAAAATCAACCGCACAGAGTTCAACGAGGTCCTTCAGGACAAGGGCATCGACTGCGCCATCAGCCCAAAGGACCTTTGCTGCAACGACATCGTGCGCTATGTGCGGGCCATGGAAAACCGGAAGGGTGAAGCCGTTCTCACCCTGCACCGCATTGTAGACGACCGGGTAGAGGCTTTGGAGTTCCGGGCGGGAAAGCAGCTTCCCCAGCTGGGGAAACGGCTTTCCGAGCTTTCCTTAAAGCCCAATACCCTCATCGCCTCCATCAACCGCGGAGGGCGTATCATCATCCCCAAGGGAAGCGATACCATCGAGCAGGACGACACTGTGATCGTAGTGGCTGCTGCCGACCGCCTCATCAACGACCTCAGCGAGATTTTCAGGGAGGAATCCTAAGCCCATGAACCACAGAATGATCCTTTACCTGGTATGTTACCTGCTGCGTATTGAAGCGCTGTGCCTGATCCCGGCTCTTGCGATCTCTCTATTTCTGGGAGAAACGAAAGCCGTACTCGGCCTTGGCCTTACCGTTTTGCTGGGAGCTCTTCTCAGCCTTTCCACCTTCTGCTTCCGGGTAAAGACCCGGGAAATCGGGGCAAGGGAGGGCTTCCTCTGCGTGGCCCTTTCCTGGATCACCGTATCGCTCATTGGGGCTCTCCCCTTCTTTTTCAGCGGCGCGATCCCCGATTTTGTAGATTGCCTCTTTGAGACCATTTCCGGCTTCACCACCACGGGGGCCAGCATTTTGACAGATGTTGAAGCGCTTCCTATGGGGCTGCTCTACTGGCGCAGCTTTACCCATTGGCTGGGAGGGATGGGCGTGCTTGTATTTCTTCTGGCGGTGGTCCCTATGGGAAAGGGAAAAAACTCTCTGCTCCACATCATGCGCGCGGAAAGCCCGGGGCCTCAGGTGGACAAGCTGGTGCCCCGTCTTCAGAAAAGCGCCAAGATCCTCTACGCCATCTATATCGGCATGACTCTCCTGCAGATCCTGCTTCTGCTGTTGGGCGGAATGCCCCTTTTCGACAGCGTCTGCACCGCCTTCGGCACTGCCGGGACCGGCGGCTTCGGCGTGAAAAACAGCAGCATGGCAGACTACAGCCCTTACCTGCAAACCGTCTGTACCGTATTTATGGCGCTGTTCGGCGTGAATTTCAGCATTTTTTACCTGTTGCTGCTGCGCCAGTTCTCCCGTATCCTTCACAACCAGGAGCTGCGGCTTTACTTTATCGTGATGCTGCTCTCCATTGTCGTTATCACGGTAAACGCTTTACCGAATTTTGAGGGAAAGCTGGGGGAAGCCCTGCACCATGTGGCTTTCACCGTGTCCTCTATCATGACCACCACCGGCTTTTCCACGGTAGACTTCAACCTGTGGCCGGGATTTTCCAAAATGCTGCTGGTGATCCTCATGATCTTCGGCGCCTGCGCCGGCTCTACCGGCGGCGGGATCAAATCAGCCAGAGTGCTGCTGCTGTTTAAGGCGGCCAGGAGAAGCGTGCGCCGGATGCTTCGCCCCCGCTCAGTGACCCAGGTCCATATGGACGGCCAGCTGGTGGACGAAGACACGATCCAGGGCGTCTACAGCTATCTCACCGTGTATACCCTCATCGCCGCCATCTCCATGCTTTTGGTGGCCGTCGATGAGTTTTCCCTGGAAACCAATGTCACATCTGTGCTTGCCTGCCTCAACAATATCGGCCCCGGCATGGACCTGGTAGGCCCCACCGGGAATTATTCTGTCTTCTCTTCTTTCAGCAAGCTGATTTTAAGCTTTGACATGCTGGTGGGAAGGCTTGAAATTTTCCCCATGCTGATGCTTTTTGTGCCTCAGGCCTGGAGAAGAAACTGATCGACCCCGGAAAAGAGAGGAGCCTTGAGAATTTTTCTCAAGGCTCCTCTCTTTTCTTTTGAAGCTCTTCCTGCCGGCTTAAAAACTCCTCCAGGTTCAGCACCGTGCGGGGAGAAAAGAAATGCTCCAGCTTTTCCGCCTCCTCCAATTCCTCCTTTGTGCCGTTGATCAGGCACAAGAGCCGTTCCACCAGCTCATGCCGGCGAATGAGATAATCTCCCAGCCGCTTCCCCATTTTCGTCAGGGTAATGCAGCCGTATCTGGGGAATTCGATCAGCTCCTGAGAACGGAGATTCCCCGCCATTTTAGAGGCCGAGGGCGGCTTTACATGCAGCGCCTGAGACAGAGCGGAGATCCTCACCACAGGCGACTGCTCCGACATCCGGCAGATCATCTCCAGGTAGTCCTCCATGGAGGAAGTGATCATTCCATGCTCCATCAGCGTATATCCTTTCAGCGTGTAAAACCCGTCTTTTTCCACCTGAAGCCTCCTCCTTTTGTAACAAGCCTATCCATTGGGAATATAGTAGAGAGAAGAAACAATATTTCTTTCCCCTAACAAATCTATCACCAATCTATTCAGGAGTTGGATAAAATATGCGAAACGCAGCAAGTTTAAATCACTTAAAAGAAGGCGAGACCGCCGTCGTACAGGAGCTGACCGCTTTGGGCAGCATCCGGCGACGGCTGCAGGATATCGGCCTGATCCGCGGAACTCAGGTGGAATGTATTGGCATCAGCCCTTTAGGCGACCCCGCCGCTTACCTGATCCGCGGCGCTGTGATCGCCCTTCGCGGCGAAGACGCCACCGGAGTTCTCATCGAATAGCAGCGCCTCAAAAAAAGGCCGCCCCCATCCCGGCAGGGCGGCCTTTTTCAGGCGGCTTACCTTTCATAAACACATCAGAGAACGGGGGTTGATTTACATGGGACTTTCCAAAGATTCTACAGGAATAGCAGCAGCGTCTACAGAGCTGGTGATCCGGAAGACAAATGAATCGGACCGCGTCATCGCCCTGGCGGGAAACCCCAATGTGGGAAAAAGCACTGTATTCAACGAATTGACGGGGCTTCACCAGCACACCGGAAACTGGCCGGGGAAAACAGTCACAAACGCGCAGGGATCCTGCACCTTTCGAAACCGCGGCTATGTGATGGTAGACCTTCCCGGCTGCTATTCGCTGATGGCTCACTCAGCGGAAGAGGAGGCTGCAAGAGATTTTATCTGCTTTGGCGGCAGCGACGCCTGTGTGGTGGTATGCGACGCCACCTGTCTGGAACGAAACCTGAACCTGGTTCTTCAGGCTTTGGAGATCTCTCCGAAAACAGTGGTCTGCGTCAACCTGATGGACGAAGCCAAAAAGAGAAAAATCAAGGTGGATCTGGAAGCGCTTTCCTCCCTTTTAGGCGTTCCGGCAGTAGGTGCCAGCGCCCGCAGTAAAAAAGGGCTCGACAAGTTGATGCGCGCGGTCAGCGAGGTTGCACAGGCGGCTCCCCCACCGCGCGTCTCGCCACTTGTCACCTATTCTCCCCCCATTGAAAGAGCCCTTGAGGGATTGATCCCCACGGTCGAAAAAGTCTGCGGCAAAGACATTGCTCCCCGGTGGCTGAGCATAAAGCTTCTGGAAGGAGACCCAACGCTTCTGAGCTCTGCCGAAAAGTATTTTGGGTTTTCCCTCTCTGGTCAGCCGCTTATAGGGGCCGCTCTGGAAAACGCCTGGGACCTTTTGGAAAAGGAAGGCGTCAGCCCTCAGGCGCTTCAGGATGAGCTGGTATCCGGCACGGTGAAAAAGGCGGAAGAGATCGCCCTCGCGGCCGTGACCGCCGACCGGGAAAGCTACCGGAGCCGGGACAAAAAAATAGACCGCATCCTCACCAGCAAAGCCTTCGGCTTCCCCATTATGCTCCTTTTGCTTCTGCTGATTTTCTGGCTCACGATCACCGGGGCAAACTACCCTTCTGAGCTTTTGAGCACCGGACTTTTTGCTTTAGGGGACCGCCTGAAGGAATTTTTGATTTTCGTGAAGGTTCCGGCTGTTCTCGTCAGCGTTTTTATGGACGGCATGTACCGGACCCTTGCCTGGGTCGTATCCGTCATGCTCCCGCCTATGGCGATCTTTTTCCCTCTGTTCACTCTGTTGGAGGATCTGGGGTACCTGCCTCGAGTGGCCTTTAACCTGGACAAATGCTTTCAGCGCTGCGGGGCCTGCGGAAAACAGGCCCTCACCACCTGCATGGGCTTCGGCTGCAACGCCGCCGGGGTGATCGGCTGCCGGATCATCGACTCTCCCCGGGAGCGGCTGATCGCCATGCTCACCAATTCCTTCGTGCCCTGCAACGGCCGGTTCCCCACGCTGATCGCTTTGGGCGCCATGTTTTTTGTAACCGCGTCGACGCCTATCCCCTCTTCTCTCTTGTCCGCCCTCTTGCTGTTATCCGTGATCCTTTTGGGGATCCTGATGACCTTCGCCGTCTCAAAATTCCTCTCGAAAACTCTTCTCAGGGGCGTTCCCTCTTCCTTTACACTGGAGCTTCCTCCCTATCGCCGTCCGCAGATCGGCAAGGTGATCCTTCGCTCCATCTTTGACCGCACGCTTTTCGTCTTGGGAAGAGCCGCCACCGTAGCGGCCCCTGCCGGGATCCTGATCTGGGTCATGGCCAATATCACCCTGGGAGACAAGAGCCTCTTAAATCACTGCTCAGAATTTCTGGACCCCTTTGCCAGGGTCTTCGGTCTGGACGGTGTGATCCTATTGGCCTTTCTTTTGGGTCTTCCCGCCAACGAGATCGTAGTGCCGATCATTATCATGGCCTATCTCTCTCAGGGGAGCCTGGTGGAAATGAGCGATCTTTCCGCCTTAAAGGCGCTGCTTGTGGAAAACGGCTGGACCTGGGTCACCGCAGCCTGCACCATCCTTTTCACCCTGATGCACTGGCCCTGTTCCACCACCTGTCTGACGATCCGGAAGGAGACGCAAAGCTGGAAATGGACGGCCCTCGCCTTTTTCATTCCCACGCTCTGCGGGCTTTCTCTCTGCTTTTTGCTGGCTTTTGGCGCTAAACTCCTAGGGCTTTAGGCGGTTTTTCCGAAAGCGCCTTCTCTCCTTTGCCTCTTCCCACCTGGCCCGCTCTTCCTCAGAGCAAAGCCGCAGCTTCGGCACAGGGACCGGGCGCTCCTGCTCGTCCAGCGCCACCATGATCAGATACGCCGTATTGATCTGCATCCTCTCGCCATTCAGCTTTTCCACATAGGTCTCGACGCACACCTCCATGGAGGTGCGCCCCGTATAGGTGAGAAAGGCGCAGAGCAAAACGGTGTCATTGGCATGGGCGGGCCCATCAAAGGTCAGATGATCCACCGCGGCGGTGGTGACATTCCTCCCGCAGTGGCGTCTCGCCGCCACTGCCGCCACCACATCGATCCACTGCATCAGCTGGCCGCCGAAAAGCCGGTGATAGCCATTGAGCGCTCCCTGAGAGAGGATCTGCACCTGCTCGGTATAAGAATCCTTTACGGTTTTTTCCTGTTCCATCCTTTTTCCTTTCCTCTCATAAATATTCCCTGTTCCGGGTACTCTAATACTATCTCAGAAAAGGCCGCAAGGCAAATCAAAAGGAGAAAATGTGAGCGTTATGGTGGAAGAAGATACGATCCGGCTATTGCGGGAGTGCAATTCAGGGGTAAAAATGGGCATGACCGCCATTGACCAGGTGCTGTCCAAGGTGGAAGACCGAAGCCTTGCAGAGGCTTTGGAGCATTCCCGCGGCGTACACAGCGAGTTGGGAGAAAAGACCCGCGCGCTTCTCAATGAATATCACGACAGCGGAAAAGAACCCAGCGCCATGGCAAAGGCCATGTCCCAGGTAAAAACCAGCTTTCAGATGCTTTCCTCTCCGAGCCGCGACCAGGCGGCCGCCAGCCTGATCACAGACGGCTGCGATATGGGGAAAAAGCTCTGGGACGCTATCTAAACCAGTATCAGGCGGCGGAGGAAAAGGCTAAGAATATTGCCAAGAGCCTGATCGAAGAGGAAGAGGACCTGGTGAAAAATATCCGGCCCTATCTCTGATCCATTCACGCACGATCAGACGGCACAAACAAATAGAGCGAAAAGAAGGGGCTGCCGCAATTCTTTCTGGGCAGTCCCTTCCTGCGTTATATACTCTGCGCATCCACAGCCCCTTCCAGCTGCCTTGACACAAAATGGACCACCTCGCCGGGGTCCCGCAAAAGATGAGGGATCAGCTCCAGAGGATACACCTTGGCTCCTTTTTTCAGCTCTTCCAGCGAGACCCAGCAATAATCCAGGTCGATCCGCTCCCCGCCCAGCTCGTCGAAGCCCCGGAAAGAGCCCTCCAGGGGGATATCACGCTCATCCTCCAAATGAACCAGATAATAGAGTCCGATCTGATGGCAGGGCTTCTCTCCCCAGGGGAAGAACACCTCTCCCACCGCGAAAAGCCTGCCCACACGGATATGAGCGTGAAGCTCCTCCTCATATTCCCGCTTCAGTGCCTGCGCGGCGGTTTCAAAGGCGGACACATGGCCGCCGATCACAGCAAAATCGTCGTTTAGGGGCTTCTGCAATAAAATTTTACCATTCCGGATGAGCAGCCCGGCCACCCGGTAGGAAAAAATGAATCCCTTTGTTCGAAACAGAATGTCCCTTTCCATGAAGCAGTCCTCCTTTTTCCTTCGCAATGTGTGCCCTATTATAACGAAGAAAAGGGGGAAAGACAAGCCCCCACCGGGAGGAGAAAGTTATTTTCGCTAAATTTTTAAGGGAAGGTCCCCTATTTTTCTCAGCGGCCTCCCCTATTAAAAGCGCAGGCGAAATGATACAATAGAGATGAGTTCAAAACCTTAGACGGCCCCGGCGGGGAATAACTGCCGATGGAAACTGAGAACGACCAGAAGGTCCGGGAAAAACCCGGCGGCGATTCTCTGCTCCGGTGCAAATTCTCCCAGGGGCAACATAGCAAATATAGATTTCATACATCGGCACGCACTGAGAAAAACACGGCGAGGAAACGGAATTCCCGGGTCCCCTGTTCCGGCGTTTTCCGCTTTCCTTTCGAGACAAGAAGGGAAGAAACTCATTTGGAAGAAACCAATCTCACCGGGGCCCCTAAAAAAGGCGCCTGGGAAACCGTAAAGTCTTATCTGCGCCTCTACTTTGTAGACGCTATGAGCGCTATGGCGCAGGGCCTGTTCGCTTCACTTTTGATCGGCACGATCATTTCCACCATCGGTACGCAATTTCACATTCCTCTTTTAGAGGAGATCGGGAATTTTGCCAAAAGCATGGCAGGGCCCGCTATGGCGGTAGCCATCGGTTACGCGCTGAAGGCTCCGCCCCTGGTGCTGTTTTCTTTAGCGGCCGTAGGCAGCGCCTCCAATTCTTTGGGCGGCGAGGGCGGGCCGCTGGCAGTGCTTTTGATCGCCATCGTGGCAGGGGAGCTTGGAAAGCTTGTCAGCAAGAAAACCCAGGTAGATATCCTGGTAACGCCCAGCGTAACGATCCTTTCCGGGGCGCTGCTCGCCTATCTGTGCGCGCCGGCTATCGGTTCGGCCGCCCACAGCCTGGGAGAGCTGATCATCTGGGCAACTGAGCTTCAGCCTCTGCTCATGGGGATCTTTGTGTCCGTTTTGGTGGGAGTCGCCCTGACCCTTCCCATCAGCAGCGCGGCGATCTGTGCCGCCTTGGGCCTTACCGGGCTGGCCGGAGGGGCCGCGGTGGCCGGCTGCTGCGCCCAGATGGTGGGCTTCGCGGTGATCAGCTTCAAGGAGAACCGCTGGGGCGGCCTGGCCGCTCAGGGTCTTGGCACCTCGATGCTCCAGGTCCCCAATATCGTCAAAAACCCCAGGATCTGGATCGCCCCCACGCTGGCTTCCGCCATCACAGGGCCTTTAGCCACCTGCCTGTTCCATCTGGAAATGAACGGAGCGCCCATCTCCAGCGGCATGGGCACCTGCGGTCTGGTGGGGCAGATCGGCGTCTATTCCGGCTGGGTCAGCGATATTGCCGCCGGGACAAAGGCCGCGATCACTGCTATGGACTGGGTCGGCCTTTTGCTGATCTGCTTTATTCTGCCCGCTCTGTTTTCTCTGCTCATCCATTGGGGCGTAAGAAAGCTGAATTGGGCCAAGGACGGAGACATGAAGCTGGATATCTGACCCTCCTGTCATTCTCAAAAAAGGACCTGTTTCTGAAATCAGAAACAGGTCCTTTATTTGTGGTATTTTGTGTGATTCAAGATCTGAAATCCCCGGTAGATCTGCTCGCAAAGCATCACCCTCGCCAGCTGATGGGGAAACGTCATCTTCGACATGGAAAAGCCCGGCCCCAAGCTCTTGATCTCCGGGGAAAGCCCGAAAGAGCTTCCGATGACAAAGCTGATCTCCCCCGGAGAGAGCATGCTTTCCTCCAAAAGCCCGGCAAGCCCCTGGGAATCCATTTGCCTGCCCTCAATACACAGGGGGCAAACCGTGCCCCTTACCTGCCGCTTGATGGCCTCTCCCTCCCGGCGCAAAGCGGCCTCTATCTGGGAAGGGGAGGGATCCTCCGGCAAGCGCTCCTCCGGAAGCTCCAAAAGCTGAAACCGGCAGAAGGGAGAAACGCGCTTTTCATATTCCTCCACGGCCTGTCTCCAATAGGCCTCCTTCAGCTTTCCCATACAGACAAGACGCAGGTTTAACATGCCGTCCCCCTTAGAAAATAATGGCTTTTCCCTCTTCATTTTCCGGCTTGACCGTGTCCAAAAGAAAATCCACCTCATTGACATATCCCGCTCCCGCAAGGGAAGACAAAGCGGCTGTGGCAGCCAAAAGAGGCGTATTGTTCTCCCGGCTCAAGTGCGCAAGCAAGATCCGCTTGGTCCCGCTTTTGATCAGAGCGGGCAGAAAGGCAGCGCAGGCGTCATTGGAAAGATGTCCTGTGCTGGAAAGGATCCTCCGCTTCAGGTAATAAGGATAGTTTCCGCATCGAAGCCTCTCCAGGTCATGGTTGGACTCCAGCACTACCAGATCGGCGCCCAGCAGATTCTTCTTCACCTCTTCGGAAAGATACCCCAGATCGGTAGCCAGGGCAAAGCTTCTTCCATCCTGCATATCGATCCGAAAGCCCAGAGACTCAGCGCAGTCATGAGAGGTGTGAAAGGGATGCACCGTCATCCCGGCAAGCTGCAGTCCCTCGGTTACCGGATAGGTTTCCACCTCTTCCAGCAAATCCGAAAGAGCCGCGCAGGTCCCCTTTGAGGCAAACACCGGAAGATGGTATTTTTTGGCAAACACCCGCACGCCGCTGATATGGTCGGTATGTTCATGGGTGATCAGGACCCCCTGCAGCGCCAGCGGATCGATCCCGCAGCGCAGAAGCATCTGCTCCGTCTGCCTCGCGCTTCTCCCGATATCCAACAGCACGCCCGCGCTTCTGGAGCCTATGTAGTAGCTGTTTCCCGAGCTTCCGCTGAACAGCGGGCACAGACGCGCCATCTCTCTTCCCCCTCATAAGAAATCAGGGAAACCCCTATGGAGTCTCCCTGTGACCTGTCAAAAATAGAAAGCCGTTATCCGATTTTGTCCATAACCTCTTCCGGCTCCTGACTGCGGTAAATATCCGCTCCAAGGCCCACCAACTTTTCCACGATGCTTTCGTAGCCGCGCTCGATATACTTCACATCTTCCACTACCGTAGTGCCCTCGGCCACCAGACCCGCGATCACCATGGCGGCCCCCGCCCTTAAATCCAGCGCCCGCACCGGAGCCCCTTTCAGGCGGTCCACTCCTTCGATGATAGCCACTTTTCCGTCCACCGTGATCTGCGCGCCCATACGGCGAAGCTCGTCCACATATTTAAACCGGTTATTTTCCCAGATGCTTTCATTGATCATACTGGTGCCCTGCGCCAGCGCCAAAAGGGTGGCGATCTGGGGCTGCATATCGGTAGGAAACCCCGGATGGGGCATGGTTTTCACATTGCACTTGCGAAGGGGCTTATTGCACACGACTCGGACCGTGTCGTCCCCCTCCTCCACCGTAACGCCCATCTCCTCCAGCTTGGCGGAAATAGACTCCAGATGCTTGGGCGTGACATTCTTCACCGTCACATCCCCGCCTGTGGCGGCAGCGGCTACCATATAGGTACCCGCCTCGATCTGATCCGGGATGATGGAATAGGTAACGCCCCGCAGGCGCTGTACTCCGTGGATCTTGATGGTATCCGTACCGGCGCCCCGTACATCGGCGCCCATCGTATTCAAAAAGTTCGCCAGATCCACAATATGCGGCTCTCTGGCAGCGTTCTCAATGATCGTAAGGCCCCTGGCTTTTACAGCAGCAAGCATAATATTCATCGTGGCGCCCACAGTGACAACATCCAGATAGATATTGGCCCCATGCAGATCGTCGCGCGCCGTGACCGAGATCATTCCGTTGTCCAGGCTGTACTCGCATCCCAGCGCCCCGAAGCCCTTCAAGTGCTGATCGATGGGGCGCACCCCGAAATTACAACCTCCGGGCAAGGGCACTACCGCCTTGCGGCACCTGCCCAATAAGGCCCCGATAAAATAGTAGGAGGCGCGGATCTGCCTGGCGATCTGCGCGGAAACGGCGTCTGTTTCAATAGGCCGCGGGTCGATCTCCACCGTATGCCGGTCAAGATACTGCACCTCGGCTCCCATTTCTTCCAGAATATAGGTAAGGGTTTTCACATCGGAAATATCAGGAATATTCTCGATCCTGCAGGGAGAATCAGAAAGGATAACGGCAGGAAGGATGGCCACGGCAGCGTTCTTTGCTCCGCTGATGGTCACCTCGCCGTTTAGACGGCTGCCGCCTTTGATGACATATTTATCCAAATTTACACTTCCTAACGACTAGAGAGACAGTCTATTTGAAGATGCTTTCTTTGCAAAATTATTATTTGTCTGTTCCCTATCATAATACATAGCGGCTCAAAAGTCAATATTAGCCAAATTCAAAGCGTCTCTCCTTCCCGGGTCGAAGCCGGGAAAACTCTCGTTTTGCCTGTCAGGGGCAAAAGCTTTCCGTCGAAACAGGGCGCACCGGCAAAAAGAAATTTTTCCCAGTTTCAGCTTCCCGTTTTCTTTTTTGCAAACGCCACCGGCTTTTCTTCTCCGCGGCGAAGCCGGCCGATATTGGAGCGGTGCTTGAAAAGCACCGTCACCCCGATAAAGAGAGCGCAGCCAAACGCAAACAGCAAAAAGCCCAAAGAACAGCCTTCTCCCTTTACGAAAGGACTTCCCTCAAAATCCAGGAAGAACAAAATAAGGAACGTATACACCGGATAAAGAGCCGCGCATGTGATAGAGGCCAGAGAAACGATCCTTTTCCACAAAAACATCAAAAGGAAGGTGGCAATCACCAAAAGAAATACCCGCCAGTCCACAAGCGCGATCATCGCGGCCGCGGTGACAATGCCTTTTCCCCCCCGAAAGCCGTAGTAGAGAGGAAAAATATGCCCTAACACACAGGCCACGCCCGTGAGGTATTGACCGGCTTTCACAAGCTCAGAAGCCGGGATATGCCAGGCAGAATAGCAAAAGGAGAGGATGCCCCAGGCCAGCAGCACAGCCGCCACGCATTTTAAAAAGTCTCCTAAAAAGGTCAGAGCCGCAGCCTTTTTTCCCACTGTGCGCAGCACATTGGTCATCCCGGCATTTCCGCTTCCATGCTTGCGGATATCTTCATTTTCCTTAAAAAGGCGGGTCAGAATAATGGAGCTGTTGATGCTGCCCAGCAGATATCCCACTGCCGCTGAAAGCACAAGCGGAAATAACACAAAAAAGACCTGCATATCTTTTTCCCCTTTCTGTAGATCCGGTCAGTCCTTCTCTCCCCGCTCCCGCACGATCATGCGTACCGGCGTTCCCTGCAAGCCGAAGGTCTCCCGGATCCGGTTTTCCAGGTAGCGCTGATAGGAAAAATGAAATAACTCATGATCGTTGACAAAGCAGACAAAAGTGGGGGGCTTGGTAGAGGCCTGGGTCATATAATAGATCTTCAGCCGCTTTCCCTTGTCCGTCGGGGGCTGCACCCTGGAAGTCGCCTGGGCCAGAATATCATTGAGCGTACCGGTGGTCACCCGCATGGCGTTGCTGGAGGCCACCGCGCAGATCATTTCAAACATTTTGTCCAGCCGCTGCCCGGTTTTGGCCGAGATAAACAGGATCGGAGCGTAAGACATGAAGGAAAAGTCCTTTTTAAGCTTTTCCAGCATCTCCTGCATGGTTTTATCGTCCTTTTCCACGGCGTCCCATTTATTTACGATCACAATACAGCCCTTGCCCGCTTCGTGAGCGATGCCGGCCACCTTGGAATCCTGCTCGGTAAAGCCCACCGTACCGTCGATAAGGATCAGGCACACATCTGCCCGCTCCACCGCCATCTGAGCCCGCAGATTGCTGTAATGCTCTATGGCGTCTTCCACCTTGCTTTTTTTGCGAAGCCCCGCCGTATCGATAAAGGTAAAAACGCCGAACCGGTTTTCAATGGTGGTGTCGATCGCGTCTCTGGTGGTGCCGGCGATCTCAGACACGATACACCGGTTCTCTCCGGCCACCTTGTTCACAAGGGACGACTTTCCCACATTGGGCTTGCCGATCACCGCCACCTTGATGATCTCCCCTTCCTCTTCTTCCTCCTCAGAGAAGGTGAGAAACTCACAGACGCGGTCTAAAAGATCTCCGGTGCCGTGCCCATGGACGGAGGAGACCATAAAAGGATCTCCCAGCCCCAGATTATAAAACTCATAAAACTCCACCGGGGGCTCTCCTACCTGATCGCACTTATTGACGCAAAGCACTACCGGGATCCCGCTTTTTTGCAGCATAGAGGCGATATCCGCGTCGGTGGCAGTCACTCCGGAACGGACGTCGGTGACCAGGATAACGGCGTCTGCCGCGTCGATGGCCAGCTGAGCCTGCTCGCGCATTTGAGAGAGGATCACATCCCGGCTTATAGGCTCGATCCCGCCGGTGTCGATAAGAGAAAACCTTTTCCCGCACCACTCCACATCTCCAAAGATCCTGTCTCGGGTGACGCCGGGGGTATCCTCTACAATAGACAGGCGCTTACCCACCAGCTTATTAAACAGGGTAGATTTCCCCACATTGGGTCTGCCCACAATGGCGACCACTGGCTTTCCCATCGATTCATCCTCCTTTTGCCTTGTGCCGAAAGCCTCTTCTTTACCGCTCCCAGCTTTCATAAGGGTTATGCCCCGCGCTTTCCGGAGCCGGCAAGCCCAGAATGGCATTGAGAAGGGCTTCACCGCCGCTTCCCACGCGAGCTGCGGGAACTCCCAGCTTCTCCTCCAGCTCCTTTAAAGTCATATCATCCAGAAAAATATCCTCACCGCTTTTGAGCATGGAATCGGCAATGAGCACTGCATCTCCCAAGGGCCGGGAGCGCAGGGCGTTTAAAATGTCTTGCCCTGTCAAAAGTCCGGTCACATTAATATTTCCCCCGAAAAACTCATTTTTTACAGAGATCAGGTCCACAGTTAAATTATGGCATTTCCCGCGTAATCCGTCAAGCAGAGAATCCAAAAAGTCAAAGGCGGCCTCCCCGGTGGGGATCGTCACCTTTCTGGGGGCGTCCGGCAAAGCGCCCATTTCCTCTAAGGCCCAGTCAAATTCATCCTGCAGATCTCGCAGCATCCCCACGCCGTTTTCGATCTGCGGAAAATCCTCGTAAAACTCCAAGGGCGGGATCGGACGCCGGGCCTTAAGATAGAACTCGTCAGAGGGATAGACCGTGCGGCTGCCCCGCTCTCGCAGGAATTTCTCTCCCCAGCGCTCCAGGATATCCAGCGTCTGCGCCGCAGTCTCTCTGGTGTAAACAGTCAGAGGATACAGCCCCTCCCGATAACGGGTGACTCCCACCGGCACACAGGCCACGCTTAAAAGCCCCTCTCCCAGCTCAAACAGCTTTTGCAGGGAAAACTCCAGCGCCGGCCCATCGTTGATCCCGGGGCACAGCACGATCTGGCAGTTGAGCTTGATCCCTCCCTCGGACAGCCGGTACAGATGCCGGAGAGATTCTCCCGCAAAGCGGTTGTTCATCATTTTACATCTGAGCTCCGGGTCCATGGTGTGGACAGAAACATTGACAGGGCTGATATGCATCTGCAAAATACGATCGATTTCCCTGTCATCGATATTGGTCAGGGTGATATAATTCCCGAAAAGGAAGGAAAGCCGGTCGTCATCATCTTTAAAGTAAAGGGTCTCCCGCATCCCGGAGGGGAGCTGATCGATAAAACAGAAGATACACTTGTTCCGGCAGGAGTGCTGGCGGTCCATCAAATAGGTCTCAAAAGAGAGGCCGATGGGATCGTACTGGGGCTTTCGGATCTCCGTGAGATACTGCTTTTCCTCTCTGAAAAGCAGGAGAGAGAGCTTTTCCTCCGTTTCAAAAAAGCGATAGTCCAGCACATCCGTAATCTCGTGGCCATTGATGGACACAAGGCTGTCTCCCGCCCGGATCCCCGCCCGGTCTGCCAGGCTTTTCGGCTCTACCGCCTCAATGCGTACTCCCACTTTTTTCTCCTTTCCCATTGGCAGGCTCATCGATTCAGCTGTCTTTTTACCAGCCATACAATCAGCATCGCTCCCATTCCCGCAGCACAGTAGGCCAAAGCGTAAAAGACAAATTCCAATTCTCCGGGGGCAAAAAAGGTCCACGCCCCCAAAAGGAACAGCACGGCGCTGAACAGAGGCAGGCTCCAGAGCTTGTTTATCTCCGTGCCGCAAAATCCCCCTACCAGAAGAAAGAACAATGGGTCAACGATCAGAAACAGCAAAATGGAGACCGGCACAATATCCTCGCCCTTCACAACGGCAACAGCCGCCCAGGGCACCAAAAACATCATGGCAAAGGAGGTGATCAGCCAAAGAACGATCTTCCTTCTCATAACAAAGTCCTCTCTTTTCTTAGATGCGCAGCGGCTCGCACAAAGCTTTAAAAGCCGGGAAAGAGCCGGAAGCTTCCTGTTATTTTCGATAAAAAAAGAGAGAAGGGGCGCACTGCGTCTCCCTTCTCCCGTTCCAAAACGAATTTAGGCATCCTTCTTCACAACGACTCTGCCGTTGTAATAGCCGCAATTGCCGCAAACTCTATGAGGTGTCTTGTATTCTCCGCACTGGGGGCATTTCATCAGAGCGGGAGCCTGAAGCTTCCACACATTGGAACGTCTCTTATTCTGTCTTGCGCTGGACACTTTCCCCTTGGGTACTGCCATAAGTAGCACCTCCTTCTCTTATTTTAAGAATTCATATCAGCAGGATCCCCTTTAAGGGTCCTGCAGCAAAGCTTTCAAAGCCTCCAGGCGGGGATCTGTCTCTTCCCGCTCGCAGGAGCATTCTTCCCGATTCCGGTTGACGCCGCAATGGGGGCAAAGGCCTTTGCAGTCCTCTTTGCACAGGAACTTGCCGGGCATATCCAACAAAATATCCTCTGTGAGAAGCTCGTCCAAATCAAGCCTTGCTTCCGGCACCAAAAGATATTCGTCGCTGTCTTCTTCCCCCAATTCCCGTACCAGAACATGGGAAAATGTTACGGCCTTTTTAAAGGTGGTCTCCTCGCAGCACCTGTCGCAGGGCGCGACCATCGTATAGAGGACCTCTGCCTTAAGGGCCACAGAACCCGCAAAGCCGCGAAGCGCTGCCTTCGCATTCACCGGAACAGAAAACGGCTTGACACCGTTTATCTCCACCGAAGAAAGATCCAGCTCATATTCAATGGTATCGGAGAAAGACTCCGACAGGAAATACTTTTTGAGATCGATCACCATATCTCTACCTCTTGCCGTACTGATACATTATAGAGAATTCCCCTCGGCTTGTCAAGAGTTTTCTTTGTAAAAGCGGTCACTCCAGCGTTACCCGAAAAACTACCGGGCCCTCTGTCTGACAGTCTGAAAAGAGATGCAGGCCCATGCCGTCCCGCTTCCACTGCACAGGGGCAGAAGAGGCAAGCGCCTCCACCTTCCTGACGATCCCATGAAACACAGTACCCGCCGTATGCTCCTGAAGGCGCAGAGAACGAACCAGATAGTTTCCGTCCTTTGCGCGCTTCATGGCGATCACATAAAGCGTGCTGCCCTTCTGGGTAAAGCGGAAATCCTCGCTGGTGAAATTTTTCTTCACGGCATCGGAAAAATGCCCGTCCTGCACCTTGGTAGGCCCTTCCCCGAAGACCTTCCAGACCCGGGTGTCGTAGATCGCCTCGGAGTTTACCGCCATCCACTTCCCGATCCCGGTCAGAACCTTTCGGTCTTCATCGGAAATGCTGCCGTCCGCCTTGGGGCCCACATTTAAGAGGAGCGTACCGTTTTTGCTGACGATATCGCACAGATCGCAAAGGATATCCTCCGCAGAGCGAAAATCATTATTTTCCGTATAGCACCAGGAATTCAGGGCGATCGCCGTATCCGTCTGCCAGAAATAAGGCTTGCAGTCTGCCATCTGGCCCCGCTCGATATCCGGCACCGCCGTGCCGAACAAAAAGGCGTCGTGCTTATAATTGATTGCCGCCTCGATCCCCCACTGGGCGGCCCGATTGTAATAATAGGCCGCCAGACGCTTTAAATAGGGCTTGGCGTTCTCATGCTGGATCCACCAGTCGAAATAGAGGATCTGCGGCCGGCAGCGGTCGATCAGCTCGCAGGTGCGCACCAGCCAGTCATCCAAAAATTCCTTGTCCGGCCCGGGCTGCCCGGAAATATCGTCTGTATTGGGAGCGTCCGGCATGGAAGGCCAGTACAGGTCGTCGCGGTCCGGGGCCTCGGGGATATCGCTGTCAAAATCCTTGCCGTGGCTCATGAAAAACCAATGCTCGATCCGGTGAGAGGAGACGCCCAGCGTCATTCCCCGTTTTGAGACGGCCTGCTTCAGCTCTCCCACCACGTCCCGGCAGGGTCCCATCTCATAGGCGTTCCACCGGGAAAGCCGGGACCGGTACATCTGAAAGCCGTCGTGGTGCTCTGCTACCGGCACCACATACCGGGCGCCCGCCTGGGCGAACAGCTGGGCCCATTCCTCCGGGTCGAAGCGCTGTGCCCGAAACAGGGGAATGAAGTCCTTATACCCGAATTCCCTGTGCGGGCCATAGGTTTTCAAATGGTGCTCATAGGCTTTTGAGCCCTTTATGTACATATTGCGGGGATACCATTCGTTGTCAAAGGCAGGCACTGCATAAACGCCCCAGTGAATAAAGATCCCGAATTTGGCATTTTTATACCACTGCGGCACATGCCACTGGGAAAGGGATTCCCAGGTGGGGGCGAAGGGGCCCTGAGCGATGACGCGGTCGATCGCATCCAAAGCCGCTGCTTTATCATACATGAAAGACGACTCCTTTCTCAGCGGGGAAGTGCTGTCCCCCGAAAGCAAGAGAGGCGGCTTCGATCAGCCGCCTCTCCTTCCGGTTTCAGATGTATTATTTGGATACATATTCCTTTACGGAAGCGGGGATCTCTGCGTCGTCAGCCGAGATGGAGAGCACAAAGTTGGTATTGGCCTCTTCTCCCAGTCTCTTGAGCTTTTCTGCCAATTCCTCTACGACCGAAGCGTCGGTTCCGGTGATCTTCAGCGTGGAGTCGATCAAGATATCCGTCACATCATAGTTTCCCGCGCAAATGCCGGAAACGAAACCGAAAAGCATATCGGCCCCCTGAATATTATAGGCGTCAGAGTCCACCAGACGGACAGCGTGAGAAATATCGTAAGTCAGCTTGAGTCCCTTTTCAATCACAACAACGCAGCCTTTGGAATTCTCCAGCGCGGCGTTTGCCATATCGATGAGCTTCTTTGTCTTTCCGGAGCCTTTTTTACCCGTTAAAAGAGTGATCATGATAAACTCTCCTTTTTTATTATTCCGCTTCCACAAAGCCACGCCTTCGGCAGAGCCTTCAGCCAAGCTTTCCAAAGCGGGAACTGCCAGATTTACCTAGATATCCGCTTTTCAAGCTCTGCCTTTTCCTTCTCATAGCCGGGCTTGCCCAACAGGGCGAACATATTCTTCTTATAGCTCTCCACACCGGGCTGGTTAAAGGGATTGACGCCCAGCAGATACCCGGAGATCGCACAGGCCTTTTCAAAGAAGTAGATGATCTCGCCCAGGGTCTCCTCAGAGAAATCAGAGGCGTGAAGCACCACATTGGGCACGCCGCCGTCGTTGTGGGCCAATACCGTACCTTCAAAGGCCTTCTCATTTACAAAGGCCATGGTGCGGCCCTCCAGATAATTGAGGCCGTCTACATTCTCCGGATCATTGCCCAGGGTGATCTCATAGGCGGGCCGGTCAATGAGCACCACGGTTTCGAACATGGTGCGCCTGCCGTCCTGGATATACTGGCCCAGCGAATGAAGATCTGTGGAGAAAACAACGGACGCCGGGAACAGGCCCTTATTGTCCTTACCCTCGCTTTCCCCGAAAAGCTGCTTCCACCACTCGTTCATCATGGCATAACGGGGCTCATAGCTTACCATGATCTCCGTGCATTTGCCCTTATTATAGAGGATGTTGCGGATCGCGGCGTATCTGTAGCAGGCGTTTTCCTGCAAGGACGGCGCGGCGTACTTCTCAGAGGCCTTGGCGGCCCCCGCCATCAGCGCGTCGATATCCGCCCCGGAAACCGCGATGGGCAGAAGGCCTACCGCCGTCAGGACAGAGTAGCGCCCGCCCACATCGTCCGGCACTACAAAGGTCTCATATCCTTCCTTGTCAGCCAGCTGCTTGAGCGTTCCCTTCTGCCTGTCTGTGGTGCAGAAAATACGCTCCTTCGCCCCTTCTTTCCCGTACTTTTTCTCCAAAAGCTCCCGGAACACCCGGAAGGCGATGGCCGGCTCCGTGGTGGTGCCGGA
>CAZMFF010000048.1:0-20278 GCA_964565505.1 uncultured Acutalibacter sp.
CCAAAAGCTCCCGGAACACCCGGAAGGCGATGGCCGGCTCCGTGGTGGTGCCGGATTTGGAGATGATATTGATGGAAATATCCTTGTCTTCACAAATGGAGACCAGCTCCTGAAGGGCGGTAGAGCTGATGCTGTTGCCCGTGAAATAGATGTTGGGCGTATCCTTTTTCAAATCGTTATAGCGGTCTGACCTTAAAAACTCAATGGCCGCCCTGGCGCCCAGATAAGAACCGCCGATGCCGATCACAACAAATATCTGAGAGTTCTTTTTGATCTTTTCGGCGGCTGCCTTGATCCTTGCGAATTCCTCTTTATCATAATCCTTCGGCAGCGTGACCCAGCCGGTAAAATCGCTCCCGGCTCCCGTGCCTGAATGGAGCAGCTGATGCGCCGTCTTTACCTGGGGCTCCAGTTCCTCATATTCCCGCTGGGAAACGAACCCCTTTAAATAGCCTTCCTCCAATTTTAAAGGCATAACAGAGACCTCCTGGACTTTTAGTTTTTCCTTCTTTTCCTAATCATACAATAACTCGGAGGAATTTGCAAGGCAAGGGGACGGGATTTTAATGAAAAGTTACAACTCTAAAACCGGAACAACTCCCCGAGCAAGCAGAAAAAGGAAGAGGAAAAGGTGACCGGCTCTGCCGTTTGGGCCGCGATGATGGGGATCTGAGCGGCCCGCTCCCCTGAAATGCTGTAATAGATGGTTCCGATCTCTTCTCCTTCCTCAATAGGCGCTTTCAGCTCTTCCCGCCATTGGATGGTCTCCTCTATCTTGGCGGCTTCTCCCACCCGCGTCAAAATTTTCGGCGCCTGCCCGGTCTTTACCGGGATCGTTTCCTCCATCGCGCCCTTCACCGCGACCGGGGGAAGCTTTGGCAGCTGCGGCACGGTGACCACCCAATTGGCAAAGCCGTGATCCAGCAAAACGGAGGCGTCCCGGAACCGGTGGTCGGTACTGTCCGCCCCTAAAATGACGCAGATCAGCGAAAGCCCGTCACGCTCGGCCGTGGCGGTGATACAGCTTCCGGCCTTGGAGGTAGTGCCTGTTTTCAAGCCCGTGATCCCCTGATAGCTGCGGATCAGCTTATTGGTATTTACCAGCTGGGTCTTTCCGTCTCTCACATAGTCGATCCAGGTCAGGGTATAATCGAAGATCTTGGGGTGGGTGATGAGCTCCCGGCTCATCAGGGCTACATCATGCGCGCTGGTCACATGCCCTTCTTCATCCAGGCCGTTGCAGTTTTGAAACACAGTGTCCTCCATGCCCAACTGCTGGGCCTTCTCGTTCATTCGGGCAACAAAGGCCTCTTCACTGCCCGCGATATGCTCCGCCAATACCACAGCCGCATCGTTGGCGCTCATGATCACCGTGGCCTTGAGAAGATCGTCCACCGTCATCTGTTCCCCTTCCTTGAGCCAAATATCCGATCCGCCCATAGACGCGGCATGGGCAGAGGCAGAGAGGGTATCCGTGAGGGAAAGGCGGCCTTCGTCAATGGCGTCGAAAGCAAGACACAGCGTCATCACCTTGGTGATAGAGGCGCAGGGCCGCACTTCATGAGAATTCTTCTCATACAGCACCCGCCCGGTAGAAGCCTCCATCAGCACGGCGCTGGGGGCGGAAAGCTCGATTTCCTCCTGGGCTTTTACCGGCGTCCTCAGGGAACCGGCAAGCAGGAGCGCCGCCGCCGCGCATACAAAAAATTTTCGTTTTCTCATTTTCCTTCATCCTTTCTCCGCACAAGCGTCATCCTATGGATATGCGCAGGCCCCAAAAAACAGACGCGCTCTTTCCCTGAAAGGTCTCAGAGGGATCTGTTTCGTTTTCACAGGGTAAAGGCGCTGTTCGCCCATCCCTTTGCGCACAGAAGGACGCCCGGTATTTGCCGTTGTGCCGAAGAGCCGGCCGCCTAAAAAAGCAGAACTGAGAAGAGCGCTGTGCCTTTGCCGAGGCACAGCGCTCTTCTCAGTGATGGTATTCAAAGGAAAGAAGGCGGAAAGCACCGCTTATCCCGGTCGCTGGCCGAGGGCCTGCGTGGTCCCATGCCGTTTTTCGGCCGGAATACGGCACCACCATCTATTCTCTTTCTCGTTGACAAAGCCGGTAAACAGATATACCGGCCTGTAATATCCCTTTGTGTCGTAGGCGCAAGCCAGCCTGCAGTCTGTAATACAGAGCCGGTCTCCCTCATTCAAGGGCGTATATTGCTCAAAATTCCCGGAAAGCACCTGGCTGTACGCCTGCTTGGAGGATATGGTTTTTTCCGTTGCGACAAATCGATTCTGGGAAATCTGATAGTCAAAAGAGGCGATCTCATTCGCCGCGTCAAACTGCACCATGATCAGGCCGGAAGCAAAATCCTCCCCTCTCGTTTCCGCAGCGTTCGCCTCAATGTCCCAGCGCAGGATCGTATGGTCCTGCAAAGTGAATTTCGCATCTTCCGGAAGCAGTCCATTCTCTGAAAGCCATGCCTCTATTTTTTTTCGATCGATCTCACACAGGCCGGCTGTGACGGCGCTGGGCTCTTTCCTGCTGATATAGGAGAAGAAGCCCTTCCGTGTGAAATAGGTGATCTGCCCCCCGTCCTCAGCTTCAAAAACGCGATCGCTGCCCTTGGCTTTCACCGTTTTCCGCAGTTTGATACCGCAAAGGTCCGCCAAGGCTTCACTGAACCGTCCGGCGTTATCCAAATGATTCACAAGGCTGTTCCGAAAGACAGGCGCCACCGCCGTTTCATCTGATAAGTGGGCGCTGTTTTCCAAAGAGATGATGGACATATCCTGCTTTTCGTCCGGAAGAAACGCCCAGTTTCCATATTCCTGCGTGTGATAGAGGATCACGGCCGCCGAGATCCCTGCCGCAAAAACCAGCGGGATCGCCAGCATGCGCAAAAGCGGCCCCGCCTTTCCCTTTCTGCCGGCGATGCAGTCCAGAATGAACGCGGAAACAAAGTACCCGAACAGGCTTCCGACCAGATTATGGAACAGATCGTCCAGGTCAAAAATTCCCCGGCCGGTCACAAGCTGAAGAGATTCAATAAAAAGTGTGGCGGAGAATGAAACGATGCAGACGAAAGAAAGCTTCTTTCCCCGCTCCAGCAGGAAGGGCAATAAAAAACCAAGGGGCGCAAACAGCAGCACATTGAAAATAACCAACTGCAGTTCTGAATAAGACCATTGGTTCCACGCGTTGATGTACCCGCTGAAGAAGGTAAGCTTGATCCGCCCCGTATAATTTGCCTCCCGGCTGAAGGTAGTCAGCCCCAAAACGGCAAGGAACCATACGGATAATAAAATCAGCACGATCCACTGTTTCAGGGAAAGCGATCTCGTTCCATGAAACGCGCGCTTATAGATCCTATAAGCCAGGGCGTAAACTAGGGCCAAGGCGATCGCGGCGGCAGCAATCCACAGCCCGTACTGAAAAGCGGTACTGAATATCGTGATAGTATTCACGCTGGTCTCCTCTTATGTTCTCCCCTCGCTTTTTACCCGAAGATAGGCGCCCTTTTCTACCGGGGCGTCCGTTTTCCAGTATACGACCATCTCCGCGTGGGGCGCGCGGTCGATGGGTTTGCGATCCTCGTCATAAAGCTCTGACAGCGCGGCGAGGAAGGGCTCTCTGCCGGGCTGGAGAACATCTGCCGTTTCCCCTCTGAAAAAGCGGTTGCGCTGCCTGAGCCTGACAAACTCTCCCTCTCTGCCCTCACAGACAGCCACCACCTGGTAATTGCGGATATACCGGTCATCTCCCGGGATCTGGCCGGGCTCGCCTCCCAAATAGAACCCGGTAGAATACTCCCGATGGCTGAGCTTCTCTGTCTCCTCGGCGATTTTCTCGGGCAGCTCTTCTCCCGGGTGCTCCCAGAGAAAATCCAGCGCCCTGCGGTAGGCCGAAACCGCGCAGGCCACATAATAGGCAGATTTTGCCCTGCCCTCGATCTTCAGGCTGGACACCCCGGCCGCAGCCATCTGGGGCAGATGGCGGATCATGCAAAGGTCCTTAGAGCTGAAAAGATAGGCTCCTTTTTCCTCCTGGACCAGAGTCAGGGGCTCGTTGGGGCGTTTGCGCTCTGTCAGCACATATTCCCAGCGGCAGGGCTGAGCGCACTCGCCCCGGTTGGCATCCCGGCCGGTGAGATAATTGGAGATCAGGCATCTGCCGGAAAAGGACATACACATGGCCCCGTGGACAAAAGCCTCAAGCTCCAGATCCTCCGGAATTTTTTCCCGGATCTCCCGAATCTCCGAAAGGCTGATTTCCCGGGCCAGCACCACCCGTCTGGCCCCTAAACGGTAAAAGGCATTGGCGGCGGCGAAGTTGACCACCCCCGCCTGAGTGGACACGTGCAGCTCCACTCCCGGCGCGTACTGCCGGGCAAGCTCCATCACCCCCAGGTCGGTGACGATCAGGGCGTCCACCCCGATCTCCTTACATTCCCGCAAAAAATCGGGAAGCAGGGAAAGCTCGTCATTTCTCGGCAGGGTATTGCAGGTGACATATACCCGCACGCTGTGCTCGTGGCAGAAGGACACGGCCCAGCTCAGGTCCTCCCCGTCAAAGTTCTGAGGAGCCCTGCGCATCCCGAAATTCTTCCCGGCCAGATATACGGCGTCGGCGCCGTAGGAAACGGCGGAAAGAAGCCGCTCCCTGTCACCGCAGGGCGCCAGCAGCTCCGGCTTTTTCGGAAGGATAAAAGCTTCGCTCACTCTAACAACCCCGCCTCATACTGATTGTTGATATGGTCCTCTTCGTTGGTGGCATAGTAGGCCGTCCCGTCGGCAGAGTGGCAGAAATAGAGATAGCTGGGCGCGTCTCCGTCTGTGGAGGGGTTCAGCGCCGCCCGAATGGCGTCAATGCCGGGGTTGCAGATGGCTCCCGCAGGCAGGCCGGAAAAATTATAGGTGTTGTAGTCGCCGTAAGGCAAAGCGCCCTGCTCGGGAATGTCTTTTCGCTCCTTATAGGGATAGTAGATGGTGGAGTCGCACTGCAAAAGGGGCACCCCGTACTCCGCCCCAAAGGACAGGCGGTTGTGAAGCACCGCGGAAACCTTGAACATATCATTGGCGTCCGCCGCCTCCGCCTGGATAATGGAGGCTAAGGTGACGATCTGGTCCAGGCTCATGCCGGACTTCTGAATGGCGTTTTTCATGTCGGTGGTCAGGCGGTTTCCAAAATTATTCAGCAGCTTTCCGATAACGGATTCCAGTTCCTCTCCCACATAAAAATCGTAGGTGTCCGGGAAAAGATAGCCCTCCAAACGGTAGTATTTTCCGGTGCTTTCAGAAAGGGGCGCCACCAGCTCGTAGTTGCTGAAGTCCTCTTCGTTCAGGGCTTTCAGGAAGTCCTCTGCCGTACACACCTCGTTTTCCTCCAGCAAAGCGGCCACCTCCAGCGCAGTCAGGCCCTCCTGGAAGGTGATGCGCACCACTTCCCGGTTCTCTTCGCCGCCCTGAAGCTTATTGATGATATCCTCATAGTCCAGGTTGGTGGCAAGCTTGTACTTTCCCGCCACAAACAGGCTCTCATCCGCGGTGACCTTGCAGTAAAGCTTGAAAAACTCCGGCTTATTGACCACGCCCTTCTCCACAAGAATATCTGTCAGCTGATCGACCGTGACCTTTTCCGGGATCACCACCTCCGCGCTGCCCTGATTCCTTCCCACGGCAAAAAAGTCGTTCGCGCCGCCGATCAGGTAGCTGGAAAGCGTAAAGGAAACCAAAAGCACCATCACAAGCCACATCAGAGAAAAGATGCGTTTGTTTTTTCTGGCTTTCAGCTTATTTCTCTTTTTGTGGGCCTTTTCCTCCGCTCTGCGCTCTTTTTCCGTATCGCGCGGGACGGATGGAGTAAACCTGGCCCCCTCTCTCGTTCCCCTTTCCGGGAGATCTACCGGACCGGTAGCCAGATCGCGTTCATCAATTTCCAGATGGAATTCGCCTTCTCTTTTCCTTGCCTGGCTTCTCCCGTTCTCTCCGGGAGCGCCGTGCTGAAAATTTCCGCCTTGATTCTCCATACTGCAACCATCCTTTCCGGGCGCTGAAAAGGCCGCGCCTTCTTTCAGCCTGATCGATCTGCCTGTGCAGAAAAAATTCCCTTTTCCGTAATGACCGCCTGTACCTTTTCATCATGGGGCTCAGCAGGCAGCCTTGAAAACAGCAGCCGGTGATAGCACAGGCCTATGGCTGCCACCTGCCGCCTCGACAGGAACCGGTCGTAATATCCCTTCCCATAACCGATGCGCACACCGTTTTTTCCAAAGGCCACGCCCGGCGTGATGCATAAAGTGTCCGGAAGCTCTGTACGACAGAGTAAAGGCTCCAGCGGCTCCGGCTCCATAATTCCGTATTTCCCCAAAATGAGAGAGGTATTTTCTCTGACCCGGTAAAAGGTCATCTCTCCCTCTATTTCCGAGCAGGCCGGGGCATATACCTCTTTCCGGTCCTTCTGCGCCTGGCGCAGAATTTCATAGGTAGCGACCTCCTGAGGGGTGCTCAGGTACAAAAGGAGCCGGGAAGCGCTTCGATATGCCTCACAGCCGATCAACAGCTGTGAAATGCTGTGACTCTTTTCCGCTTTTCCGGGAAGCGCCCGGCGCAGGCCTAAAAGCCTTTCGCGCAGTTCCCGTTTGGAAAAAACTATTTTTTCCACTGGATCGACTCTTCCAGCTCTGCGGCTTTTTCTTTGGATACCAAAAGCTCCACCAGCTTTAAGCCGAATTGGGTGGAGACCCCCATCCCTCTGGCCGTGAGGATCGTCCCATCCAGAACCACATATTCCGCAGAAAGCGTTCCCCCTGTGAGCTCCTTTTGAAACGCAGGGGCGCTGGTAACGGATTTCCCCTTCAAAAGGCCCTTATGCCCCAAAATAGAAGGGGCCGCGCAAATAGCGGCAATGAGGACCCCCTTTTCCACACAGTAGTCGATCACTTTCTGGACGACCGGCGAGCTTTCCAGATTGAGCGTTCCCGGAAGCCCGCCCGGCAGGATAACGGCCTCCAGGTCTTCAAATGGCAGATCGGAAGCAGACAGGTCCGCCTGCACCCTGATCTGGTGAGAGCCGGTGACCTCCATGGTCTCCACGCCGATGAGCTTTACCTCTTTCCCCGCCCGGCGCAAAAGGTCCGTGGGGCAAAGGGCCTCGATTTCCTCAAATCCTTCTGCCAAAAATACAGCGATCATCGTTTTCTTCCTTTCCGCCGGAGCCTGCCCGGCCGCGAACTTTCTAAATCAGATCCGCTACACAGCTGAGGATCTCCTGATGGATCTCATCCAATGCCCGGGGCTCGTCCCCTCTCCCGCAGGATACCACCCGCCAGGAAAGCTCCTTCGCGGCAAAGGCCGCCGAACGCCGGCAGCTTTCTAAGAACATGAGATCCCGCTCGTGAATGTCCTTTTTCTCCTCGTGCCCCTCATAGCGCCGGGACAAAAGCCTTTGAGATATCTCCAAAGGCATATCCAGATAGACGACCCCGGAGGGCCTTGGAAGCCCCAGCTTTTCATATTCAAGATCCTCCGCCCAGGAAAGATACTCTCTCCACTGAGCCTGCGGCAGCTTTCCCAGCTGATAAACCATATTGGAGGTCGTATATCGGTCGCAGAGGATGACCGCGCCCGAACGATAGTCCTCCTGCCAGTCTTTCCGGAAGCTTGCGAACCGGTCGACCGCGTAAAACGCGCTGGCCGCATAGGCGTTTACCGCGTCGGCGCCGTCTCCGAACTCGCCGTTTAAATACATTTTTACTAAAGCGGAAGAGGGCGAAGCATAGTCCGGAAAGGTGATCTTACGCACTCTTTTTCCCTGATTTTTCAGCGCTTCAAACAGCATTTCAGTCTGCGTTCCCTTTCCGCTGCCGTCTAAGCCCTCCAGTACGATCAGGCTCACATTCCATCCCCCTTTTCCCCAATGCTTTTGGTGTCCTTTAAAGCTTGGAAAACGCTTCTCTGACCTCGTTTGCCTTCCCGCAGCTCATCTTTCCTTCCGGGCAGGCGCCCCGAAGGCAGGGCGGGCCCGCATGGAGAAACAGGTGAGGCGCCACAGCCTTGACCTCTTTGAGCATCAGTGCGGCAAGCTCGCGGATCTCCCACTGAGCGCGATTACAGCAGCGATGGGTGAAAAAATTCATCAGCGACCGGGCGTTCATCGTACAGATCATCTTGGTTGCACAGGCGTTGGGAAGCACAAAGCGAGCGTCCTCGATCGCCTTCTTTTCCGCCTTTTTGGCGGCGCTTTTCGCCTCTTCCCCTTCACTTAAAAGCTCCTGCTCATGTTTTCTCTTCAAAAGCTCTGTCAGCCGCTCATAATGGCGGGCGTCTTCCTCCATGGCAGAAAGGAATTCCTCCTTCGCCTGGGGGATCTTTTCGATCTCCGGCGGCACAACAAAGGAAAAAGCGCCTGCTTCTCCCTTTCCCTCCCGAACATACCGCTGGCTCTGCACACTGTAGGAGGCGAGACGGTGCCGGGTGATCTGTGCGAGCAGCGACCTGGAAACGCCCTCGATGCCAAAGGTAAAGCTGGCATGCTCGATGGGGCTTTCATGACCGATCGACTCCAGCATGTCTAAAAAAGAGGCCGTTTTTTCTTCGGTCAGACCGTCGTATACCGTATCGATATCCGCGGCGGCATAGCAGAGCTTTGCCGCGCATGCCACCGTTTTCTCCGGTTCAGGCGTAAAGGATAATAGCTTTACATTCATGGAATTCTCCCCGCTTTACTCTAAGCTTTGCTTTCTATTTAGTTTCCCATAATCTCTATTATTATATCAAATAACAGTGCTCACCTCAAGAAATAATTTTCTGAGCAAAATGGGGGCCGGGCCTCTTCACTGAACCGTCCGGCAAACGCCGTTTTATTCCCAGAGCTTTCCCTCCTGCTGATAGGCCTTTTGCCAGTATGCATCAAGCCAAAGAAGCATATCCGCTTCGCTGAGCTCTCCGGAAAGCATTTGCCTGATCCTTAGGTCCGCCTCGTCCCGATATCCCTCATAGGCCTTATAGCGCACCGGTATGGAGGCAGGCTTGTACTTCTCTCCCTGGATTGCCATCTCCACAAACACCTTGCGCTGCGGCTCCTTAAAAAAGCTGTCCAGGATCGGAGCGTTTACATGGATGGGGGCTTCATCTGTCATCCTGGCAAGATGAGTATTGTTGTCGTCGCTTGACAGGAAATAGAGGAAATGTGCCGCGGTTTCCGGAGAAGCGCAGGAGGAGGGGATCCCCCACCCGGTAAAGCCGTTGGAAAACACCGCCTTGCCCGTTTCTCCCGCCGGATATCCGGCAACGCCCCAGGAACCCTCCGGCAGCTCCTTCATCAGCCTCTGGGAAACCGTTCGATCTGCCAGCAGCATGGCGGCTTTCCCTTCCAGGAAGGCTTCGAAGGCCTCCTCCTCCGTCCAGGAAAGCGCTTTTTCCGGCACATCCTCCTTCATCAGGGAGGAAAAGACGCTCATGGCCTTTTGGGTCCGCTCCAGAGAAAAGATGGTTTTCCCTTCGGCTGTAAAATAGGCGGCTGTATCAGGAGACTCCACGCCGGAAAGTCCGGCCGTGCTCCAAAGCACCGCGTCGAGATACTGAACCAGCCCCTTTTGCCCGCTGATCGCCAGCCCAGCGCAGGCTTCCGGGAGATTTTTCACCGCCAGATCCACCTCCTCCCAGGTGCCGGGCACCGGAAGAGGCGTCTGCTTTCCGTTTCGCGTTACGGTGATCCCGGAAAACAGATCTTTCCGGTAATACAGAGCTTCCTGACGGATGGAACAGGGCAGCAGACACACCTGCTCCACCGCCTGCCTGCCGGCGGCGGAAAGGGTATCCGCTCCCAGCCAGGTTTCCAGATAGGGAGAAAGCTCTTTTAGCCTGTTCTCCCGCACCAGAGAGCCAGCCGTCTCCCCGGTAAGCTCGCAAAGGTCAAGCTCTTCTCCCGCCTGCAAACGGGCCAAAAGCGCCTCCTCGCTTTCCACCGTGAGGATTTGGATCTGAGTTTGAGGATAATCTGCCCGGTATTTCTCCGCGATCTCCTCCAGCACGGAAACGCCGGCCTTTTCCAGGCTCCACTGCGCCAGCGTCAGCGTTTCCTCCTTTCCGGCGTTTTCCAGATACACCTTGCTTTCCGGCAGCGGCTGTGCCGGGGCAGAAGCCTCCTTCGCAGCACAGCCGCTCATCCAAACGAGCAATCCCGCCGCCAAAACGAGCGAGAACCCTTGACATAGTCGCTTTTTCATCTGCTGATCCTTTCCTGCCAAAAAAATTCGTGTTTTTCCCTTCCAAATACCTGCCGCGCGAAAAGAGCCGCTGCAAAGCATGAAGCCGCTCATCGCAAAGGCTTCTCCGTGTCCTCAGTATACCCTGATAAGAGAAACCCCCTGTCATCTGTCGGTTCTTTTCTCAGGGTCTCCGCTGAAGGAAGACAATATTCTTCCGTACCTGCTATTATATCTGCCGCGGCCAAAAAACACAAGGAAAAGAAAACTCCCCTGCCTGAAAGCTCTTTGCAGTTCCTTCTGCGTTGGAAAATACGATACGAGATTTCAGTTGTTCTCAGCGGCGGAAAATTCCTGTGTGGAAGCAAGACGAAGCAAGAGCTCCACCGTCCCCACAGAATACCCGCAGCAGCTATAGCGCACTCTGGAAAGCTTATCTGTAAGCAGTACAAGGGGAAGCTGCTCCGGGTCGAGGTAAAGCCTTCGCGCAAGGGTCTCCCGGTCTGCGGAAAAATCGCCCTTCCAAAAGAGCGCTTCGGGAAAAGCCTTCATCACCTTTTCCACGGTGGGATCCCCCGTTTCTTCCGCCAGTATCAGGTGCAGCGCAAGCTTTGAAGCTTTCACCGCCTGCTCATGCTCCAGCAGTTCGTTAAGCACATGCTCTGCAGGCTCCCGTCCTGGCTCCAGCCAAATGGCAAGAGACGGCCTGTCTCCCAGCGCCTCGCTGAGAGAAAGCTGCTCTCGCGTTTCAAAAAGGGGTGTAAGGCCGATCGGAGGAAAGGGGTAGTTTTCCAGAAAGTCCGTCACGCTCAATTGGGAAAAAGAAAGGAGAATTTCCAGATGTTCTCCGGGATTTAGTGTAAAGTAAAACGCCTTTCCAAGTTGATCCCCGTCCGGTTTTCTCACGCAGGTGACCAGACGGTACTCGCCGGGAAGAAGCGTTTCCTCTCTCTCCCCGTTTCCCGGAAGATCCCAAAGCCGGACTTCCTGAAATCCATCCTCGCCCCTCCGGCTCAAAGACCAGTTTTGCCCGTGCGACGCCGGCGTTTCGGCAGGAGCCTTCACCCGGACCGAGGCGCTTTCCTCTCCCTTCAGCCTGTGGAAACGGCCGTTTCCATAGTATTCTGCGGCAGAATCTTTTGGAGAGAGGCGCGCCGGGATCCCAAGCGCCCGGCAGAAAGCGACAAACGCGGTGTCCAGCTGTTCAAAGGGTGCCGCTTTCCTGTTCAGGATCCCCCGGACGGAAGCGGGAAGCTGCCGCCAGGCTCCCCTTTCCCCATGGATCTGCTTTTGGATCCACTGCCACAGAAACTCCGGCGTCTGCCGGAACGCCTCCCGCTGCGTTGCAGAAAGCAGGGACAACGCCTTTTCTCTCCAGGGGAACAGGGGCTCCAGGCCGATTCGCTCGCTGAGAAGGCACTTTTCAAACACTTCCTTCGGGAATTCCTTTTCCCATTGGAATGCGCCCGCCGCATCCTCCAGCACCCCTTTCAAAAGGGAGGCGCTCCTGTCCTTTTCAGAAAGGCAGAGAAAGGCCCGCTGCTCCTGTTCTGTTTGGGGAGAAGGCGCTTTGCGGACCCGGCTTTCCCGCAGAGAGGAAGCTTTCGCAAGCTGTTTTTCCCGCTCCCGCTTTTGTTCAGCGGAAAGAGAAACTCCGGATTTTACGCTGTCCGGCGGCGCGAAAAAGGAAAAGCTTTCCCACTGCTTTTCAGGAAAAGTCCCGCCGTGCAAAACGAGTTCACATTCCCCCTGTTTTTTAAGGTCCAGCAGAGCTTCCCCCCGCTTTCCCTCACAGTGTGCACAAACCAGCACGCTTCCCAAGCCAAGCCGGATGGAAGCTCTCCCATCCTCCCCGGCAGTCAGCAAAGCGACGGGGGAAAACCGCGCCATATTCAGCACCTGGAAGGAAACCAAAGCCCCGGAAGCCGGGGCTCCCTCCTCTGTCCTGACCTCTACCGTCAGCAGGCGGGTGTTTCCGTAGCGCTGGGTCACATTTTCGTACACCACTCCCTGAGAACGCCAGAGAAGCTCCCGAGGGGTATCCGGAAACAGAAAGCGGAAATCTCCCTGACGCACAAAAGCCCTGGCATGTTCCAGCATTGCCCGAGACGCGGCATGAATAAACCATCCCAGATCCAGAACGGGCTCCGGCTCGCAGGCCCCCAGAAACCTCCACCGCTCTCCGTCGTAGGCCTCCACCCAGGCGTGGTTGTCATCGCAATGAGACCACAGCGGCGCATAGACCTGCCGGGCGGCGATCCCCACGCTGCGCAGGGCGGCCACCGCAAAGGCAGACTCCTCTCCGCAGCGTCCGAATCCACATTCCAATACCGCCATGGGCGAGGCGGTGCGGTCATCGGTAGAGCGGTAGGACGCCTGCTGGGCGCACCAGAGGTTCACCTGTAACATGCACGCTTCAGGCGAAAGTCCCTTTACCCGCCCCTGCAAAGCGCTGTAGAACTCTTTCCGGCAGGGGCGAAGCTCCTCTGTGTTGACTCTGGGACACAGCACATAGAGAAGAAAAAGCTCTTCAGGAAGCTCCCGGCAATAGGGGATATTCTTTCTCAGCCACAGGCTGTGGCGAAGCTCCTGCAGGAAAAAGCCGGGGGCGTAGTCTCCCAGGTCGGAAAGGGGCAGCGTGAGGTAGAGAAACCGCAGAAGAAGGGCTTCCTCCTCACTGCAAAGCAGAAGAGCCTTTTCCAGCTCTTTCTGTCTTGTTCCGAGGGGCGGCGGGCACTGAGCCCAGTTTTGGTTTACATAATTTGTTAGCTTTTCAGAGAACCCCACCGGTGAGCGCCTCCTTCGCCTCCCTGATCTTTTCCCGGTCTGTGCGGAAAACCTGGTATTCGCTGAAAGCGGGCAGCCCCATGCTCACAGCCGGGTTTTGATACCGCATGCCGCTTGGCAGCGCCCGTTTTCCGCTCATGTGAAACTCACATGCCCCGGGAAGCTTTTCCAGGAAAAACCGGATGCTTTGAGCGTCCACGCCGCCTCCAAGCAGCAGGCGGACCGTCCTTGCTTTTTCCATCAGCGCCTTGATCAGCGGCGCGCCCAGCATGCAGGTCTCCCGCTGCCCGGAGGTCAGGATCCGGTCCACCTTGAGGCTTTCGCACAGCTCCAGGGCCTCAAAAGGGTCCCTGCACACATCAAAGGCCCTGTGCAGCGTGAAGGATGCCCCATACCGGTGAGCGAGAGATACCAGAAGGGAAAGCCGCTCTTCATCCAGGCTTCCATCCGGCTTCAAACAGCCGCACACCACCCCTTGGGCGCCCTCCTGCAAAAACGATTCCACATCCTCCCGCAAAACAGAAAACTCCCTTTGCGTGTAGAGGAAATCTCCGAAGCGGGGCCTGAAAAGCACATGGAGCTTCAACCCGGTCTCCCGTTTCACCGCCCGATACAGGCCAAGGCTGGGCGTGGTGCCGCCGATCACCAGATCGGCGCACAGCTCCAGCCGGTCCGCTCCGCCTGCCTTGGCCTCCAGGGCCGATTCCACACTGTCTACACAGACTTCCAGTATCCTTTCGCTCACCGTATTACTCCTTTAAAGTCACTTCCAGCACCGTGTCCGCAGCGTCCGGCAAAACAGGGTCCGGCCCCAGATCCACAAAGGTGATATCCGGATAATCATTGTGGACCCAGCTTGCGGAAACCGGGACATAGGCTCCGGTAGAAAGCATCCTCACCCGCTGGATCTTCTCTTTGCGCACACCCGGCAGGGGAAGCGGCCCCACCGTGTTTTCAAAGACGTGGAAAAAGAGCTTATTATCCTTTTTGGTCACTCTTCCCCACTCCGGCTTTTCCAGCCCCGACTTGCCGCAGCCGTAAATGCTCCCGCCGTTTTTCTTCATCCATTTTCCAATCTCCCCGAGGATCTTTACCGACTCCTCCGGAATATTTCCCTTGGCGTCCGGCCCCACATTCAAAAGGAGATTTCCGCCCTTAGAGACACACTCCACCAGCTTTTTGATGAGCATGGAGGCGGGCTTGAAGCAGGTGTCTTCCCGGCAATAGCCCCAATGGTTATTCATGGTGACACAGGCTTCCCAAATGAGGTCTTTTCCGTTCACATCCTTGAGGCCGTGAGGGGGAATGATCTGCTCGGGGCTGACAAAATCCCCGTGGAACGGGGTGGGGTTCCCGGCTGCCAAAGACCCAAAGCCTTCGCCGCTTACCTCCAGGCGATTGTCGATGATCACATCCGGCTGATAGGAGCGCACCATTTTCACAAGCTCCGTGGCCTTCCATGCCTCTCCCCGCAGGTCTCCATAGGAAAAATCGAACCACAGAATATCCAGCTTCCCGTAATTGGTGCAGATCTCCCGGACCTGATCGTGCAGAAAGGTGAGGTATCTGTTGAAATCCCGGTTTTCGTTGCTGTAGGCCGGGTCGTCCCGCATGGGATGATTCTGGTCCCCATAGTGGGGATAATCCTCATGGTACCAGTCTAAAAGGGAGAAATAGAGCCCTACCTTGAGCCCTTCGGCCCGCACAGCCTCCACATATTCCGCCACCAGGTCCCGTCCGCATTTGGTATTGGTGGACTTGAAATCCGTGTACTGGCTGTCAAACAGGCAAAAGCCCTCATGGTGCTTAGCCGTAAGCACCACATATTTCATTCCCGCTTCTTTGGCCAATTTTGCCCATATTTTCGGGTCATAATCCACAGGGTCAAACTCCCGGAAAAACTCCATGTAATCTTCTTTGGGGATGCGCTCGGTGCTTCTCACCCATTCTCCCCGGGCAGGGATCGCATACAGGCCCCAGTGAATAAACATGCCGAATCTGGCGTCCTGATACCATTCCATCCGCTTTTCATAAGCCTCTGCGTCAAACATTTGCATACCTCCTTGCCCCGCTTTGCCGTCAGGCAGCCGGCGCAGTTTTTCTTATGATACCTCTTTTCGAGAAAATTCGCCACCTCATTTGGGCAGAAATTTTGACAAGATCAGCGGCTCTGTTCTGAACCTCAGTCCAGCTTCTCTCTTTCCGGACGAGAACAGAGGACATTGCGCTTCTAACCTCCCGCTTTTTGTTTACAGGGATTTTTTACGAAAAACAGAATCCCTTTCCTATGAAGCAAAAAGGAACCGCGGCTTCGCGGCTCCTTTTCTCTATTTGTCCGTTACACTTCGATTTCCGTAAAGGCAAATTTCGTGCAGTCCACTAAGCCCCGGTCCGTCAGCCGCAGCTCAGGCAAACAGGCCAGCGGGATCAAGGCCATCGTCATAAAGGGAGAAGGCATTGCGCAGCCGATCTCCTTCCAGGCCTCCTCCAGCCGGGCGACAGCTTCTGCCATCTCCTCCATGGGGCGCTCTCCCATCAAACCTGCAATGGGCAGAGCCACCAGCCCCAGCACCTTCCCGTCCTGTACTGCGCACATGCCGCCGCCGCTTTGGATCAGAGTATTGGCAGCCAGCGCCATGTCTTCGTCATTGGCGCCGATCACCAGAAGGTTGTGGGCGTCATGGGAAACGGTGGAGGCCATGGCCCCCCGGCGGATCCCAAAGCCCTTGACAAAGCCGAAGCCCTTCCTTCCGGTATTGTGATGACGCTCAAACACTGCCGTTTTCAACACATCCTGCTTGATATCGGACTCCAGAAGCCCGTTCTTCACCGCAAGCTTTACCTGGCGCTCATAGTCGCCTACGCGGGCGGAGATCACCTCGATCGCCCGCACAGTCACGGTGCCGTCAGCCGCGATCTTCTCCTCATGGGCGGGGAGGCGGAAGGTTTCCGGTGTGATCTCATCACGGATATGAATGGAGCTGGTAGCCCACTGGGGATAGGTATAAGGGGCATACTCCCCTGTGATCTTCCCGTTTTCCGCGGCCAGGCTGCCGTCGATCCACACCTTTTCCACCTTCAGGCTCTGCAGATCGTCCAGCAGTACCATATCGGCACATTTTCCGGGAGCAATGCTTCCCAGCTCGTGATCCATCTGGAAGCATTGCGCGCAGTTGATGGTCACCATCTGAATGGCGGTGATGGGGTCCACCCCCTCTTCCACAGCCCTGCGGACGATATGATCCAGATGCCCCTTGGAAAGCAGGGTGTGCGGATGGGTATCGTCGGAGATCAGCACGGCAAAACGGCTGTCCACCTGATGCTCTGTAATGCTTTTGACCACTTCCTTCAGGTCATGCCAGGCAGAGCCTTCCCGGAACATCGCGTACATGCCCAGCCGCATTTTGGCCAAAGCGTCTTGCGCCCGGGTAGATTCATGGCAGCAGCGCACGCCGGAGGCGATATAGCCGTTGAGGCCCTTGCCGTTTTCCGGCAGAGAATAGTGACCTGTCACGATCTTCCCGGCCTTCAGCGTATTCCCCACGATCGCGTGGGTCTCTTCATTGGAGGACAGGATCCCGGGGAAATTCATCATCTCTCCCAGGCCCACGCAGGAATCCCACTCCATCGTCTTTGCCACATCCTCCGGGCCGACATGAGAGCCGGTGTCCTCAAACCCGGGGACCGCCGGTACACAGGAGGGGGTGGTGAGCATGGTTTTCAGGGGCGTGCGGGCAGCGTCCTCCAATAGGCAGTTCACGCCCTCCAGCCCCAGGACATTGCAGATCTCGTGAGGGTCCATATAGATGCCGGTCGTCCCGTGGGGAATGACCGCTTTGGCATATTCTCCCGCGCCCATCATGGAGGATTCCACATGGATATGGCCGTCCATAAACCCGGGCGCCAGATACTTTCCCTTCGCATCCACCACCTGGGTCTTTTCGCCGATGCAGTGGGAGGCGTCTCCTACCAGGGCGATCCTTCCCTCTGCGACCGCCACGGAGATGTCTTCCAAGATCTCCCTTGTGCATACATTGACCAGGTTTGCATGGACAATGACCAGCTCTGCGGCCTCTTCTCCGGATGCCACAGCGGCCAGCCGGCGGCTGACCTCCCATAAGGGCTTTTTACAAAAACGATTGATCAAGCTACACTTCCCCTTTCTTGACGCGGCTATACTTTACCGAAATTATACACCCTCCGGAGATTTTTTTCCACCGGTATTTTCTCTTTCTCCCGCCCTGGGAGACAGGGGAAATCTGTCTTGACAAACAGAATATTTTGTCAGATAATGAGAAAGTTGAGGGATTATACTTTATGAAGGAGGTCTTTTTTATGAATCCCATGGTTGCCTTTGTGCTGGGGCTGATCTGTGCGATCGTCGGCACGGTTCTTTCGCTGATCTTCATCACCCCCGCAAAAAAGAGAGACGGGCTTAACCCGTTTTTCCGGTTTTTGCACGATCTGTTCAATTTCAAGTATCTGGTCATTGAGAAAATCCTGAAGGCGCTCTATATTCTGAGCACCATCTTCTGTCTGGTGTGCGGCTTCTTCCTGCTGTTCTCCGGCTATCAGACCTATGGCGGCTGGCTGGGCGGCGGTGGGTTCAGGAGCCTTGCGGGCTCCGGACTGCTGCTGATGATTTTTGGGCCTGTGCTCATGCGCATCATCTACGAGTTCATGATGATGGCGGTGCTGGCTGTCAACAATATCATTCAGATCAACCGGAAGCTGAAGGACCAGAACCCCGCTCCTGCAAAGGTTCCTCCCCAAGCGCCCTTCTATCAGGCGCCCCCGGTACAGACGGCTCCCGCTCCTGTTGCGGAAAAGCCTGAAAACTTTGTGTTCTGCACGCAGTGCGGGACCAGGTATGACGAGAGCAAGGGCGGCTGCCCCAACTGCAGCGCCGCTGAGCAGCCTGCTGACCAGCAATAAGGATATCGCAGAAAGGTGCTGCAAAATGCAGCACCTTTTTTAGATTCGCTGAAGGTCAGCAAAACAGCCCCGGGAACCTGTCGAGGTTCCCGGGGCTGTTCCATTCTATTCCTTACTTTTCTTCTGCCAAGGCCTTCACATAGTGATAGATGGAGCTCACGCCGAAGCCGGTGCCGCCCTGGGGCTGGCAGTCGCCGGGAGTCCCGGTGAACACCACCGTGCCGAAATCAATATGCATAAAGGGCGTGTCCTTTTTAAAGGCGTCAATAAACATTCCCGCCGTGATGGAGCCCGCGGAATCCACGAAATTGCACAGGTCTGCGATAGAGGTTTTCAGCATTTCCTGATACTCTTCCAGATAGGGCATCTGGGCGTAGTTTTCTCCCGTGATCTGGGCAAGGGAACGCAGCCGCCGGTACATTTCCGGGGTGGCGGTGAGCGCCGCCGCGCAGGCCCGGCCGTAAAAGCGGGTCAGCGCCCCCGTCAGCCCGGCCACACACATGACGGAAGAGGGCTTTTCATACTTCACGATATAGGAAAGAGCGTCCGCCAGGGTCAGGCGTCCCTCCGCGTCCGTGTTGGACACATAGACGGTGGTCCCGTCCATGGCGGTGAGCACGTCGCCGTTGCGATAGGCCCTCTCCCCGATCATATTCTCACAGGCGGCCACCACGGCCACCACATTCATCTTGAGCCCCATCCCGGCGATGGCGCACATGGCCCCAATGGCCGCGGCCGCCCCGTTCATATCATAGCGCATGAGGTGCATGGAATCCCCGTCCTTCAGGGCAAGCCCTCCGCTGTCATAGGTAAGGCCCTTGGCGATCAGCCCGAAAGGAGCTTCCTCGCCGCCGCCGTGATAGCGCATCACAATGAGCTTTGGGGGCTTCACGCTGCCCCTTGCCACCGCGAGAAAGAGATCCATCTTTATTTTCTCACAGTAGTCCTCATCGAAAACTTCCGTTTCAAAGCCGTAGTTCTTTCCCAGCTCACAGCAGGTCTGCGCCAGTACGGCAGGAGTGAGGTCGTCCGCCACCCGGTTTACCAAGTCCCTTGTGGTCCTATTTGCCCGGGCAAGCAGTCCGCCCTCGCGCAGGGCTTCCTCATCCCATTTCTCCGATACAAAAAGAGACTTCTCTTCTTTCGGCTTCCGGTCGCTTTTATACAGGTCAAAGGTATACTCGCACAGCGGGAAGAGGCTGGAAAACTGTTTGACCGCCTCCCGCTCCTCCGTAAAGGTCAAAGCAGAGAAGCCGTCTGCGAAGATCCGGGCGCTGCGCTGTACCGGGGCGCTGGCCCCCAGCTTTAAAACGAACTTGCGAAAGGCGGAATAGGGAGACTTGCACAAGCTGTCAAAGCCGCACAGCAGCACGCTTTGATAGTTTTCCCCCACCTTGAGGCGCAGCTCTTTGAATTCACAGTGCTCCACGGTGATCGGGTCCTTTTTTAAATGCTCTTCCAGGGCAAGCCCCAATTCCCTGTCCGCGCAGCTCGGCGCTCCTCCCTTGGGGAGAAACACCAGCGACAGCTCGCATCCGGAAGGCATTTTATTCACACGCTGTAACTTCATTTCGACGATCCCCTCTCTTTCTTCTGTATCACTTAAAGCAGCTTCATTTCCCGGGCCGCCGCTGCTATACGCTCCATTGCCTGCTCCAGAACTTTTCTGGGCGTGGCGATGATCATCCTCGCCCACAGCGGGCAGCGCTGATCATATTGGGCTCCGGCGTCCATCACCAGCCGGGCCTTTTCCTGGAATTCCTTCAAAACTTCTTCGGTGGGGCACAATCCGCTCCAGTCGATCCAAAGCATATATCCGCCCTGATGGGGGGCCACCCGAAGCATCGGCAGGTTTTCCCGGAAAAAGCCGGTGACATACCGGGCGTTTTCCGCTACGAACCGCCCCTGAGCTTCGATCCAGTCGAGGCCCTCAGGAGTATAGGCCGAACGAAGCGCCGTATACAGGAAGCCCTCCACTCCGGTGCTGAAATCTTTTTCCTGCTGGGCAATAAATTTCGCCCGAAGCTCCGGGTTGGGGATCAGGTAGTTGGCGTGTGAGCCTCCCTGAATACAGAAATCCTTTCCCAGAGAAATAGAGGAAAAGCACCGGTTTTGCGCCTTGGGGATCTTCGCCGTGGGGACCGCCGCAAATTTTTCCTCTGTCACCGTGCCGAACACCTCGTCGGAGATCAGCAGCACGCCATACTTTTCCGCCAATTCCGCCATGCGGGCAAGCTCTTCCTGTGAGTGAACTCTCGCCAAAGGATTTTGAGGATTGCAGATGATCAGCAGCTTGGCGTCAGGGCGCTTCATCAGCTCCTCCAGCCCCTCAAAATCAAAACGGTACTCCCCGTTCT
>CAZMFF010000049.1:0-18976 GCA_964565505.1 uncultured Acutalibacter sp.
TGTCTACAGCATATCACAGATGGGATGTAACATTCTATAACATCTTTTGGGAAAGGAGGAAAACTGCTGAAAAATGCCTATGGATTTCCCGGTTGAAAAAGTTCTCAACTTGTAATATAATAAGAGAACATGACAATGGATTATTGCAGCCGAAAGAAGCGAGGATGGTTTAGCGGATGATAGGAACCGATATTGCGATCGACTTGGGGACTTCAAAATTCAAAGTATACCTGGACGGAAAGGGGATCGTGCTCAGCGAGCCCTCCATTATTGCTGTGGATAACGCTACCGATGAGGTGATCGCCATTGGCAGCGAGGCCTATGATATGCTGGGAAGGACCTCGGAGCGTATCACGGTGGCAAGGCCCCTGAGCAACGGCGTAATCTCCGACTTTTCGATGGCCGAGCACCTGATCAGCCATTATCTCAAGGAGATCAGCAACAGCCGGGTTTTTATGCCTCGGGTGGTGGTGAGCGTGCCCTGCGGCATCACAGAGGTGGAAAAGCGGGCGGTGGTGGACGCCATCGGCGCCGCCGGAGTGCGCAAGGTGTGCCTCATTGAAGAGCCGGTGGCGGCTGCCATCGGGGCGGGCGTGGATATCGCCGTGCCCCACGGCACCATGATCGTGGACATTGGGGAGGGCACTACCGACATGGCGGTGATCTCCTTAAACGGCATCGCCATTGCCAACTCCACCCATATTGCCGGCGACAGCTTCAACGACGCCATCATCAAGTATGTGCGCAAGAAATTCAATCTGGTGATCGGAGACCGCACGGCGGAGGAGGCCAAAATCGCCATCGGCTGCGCCTATCCCAGAAAAAAGCTGATGACCCACTCCCTGAAGGGCAGAAACGCCATGACCGGCCTGCCGGAAACCACCATAATGAATTCCGACGAGATGATCGAGGCGCTGATCGAGCCTGCCATTTCCATTATCCGCACGGTACAGGCTACCCTGGAAGAGACGCCGCCGGAGCTTTTGTCAGATATTTTCACAGACGGGATCTATCTCACCGGCGGAAGCGCCAATCTTTACGGCTTCTCCACTTTGCTTTCCAAAAAGACCAAGATCCCGGTGGTGACCTTCGAGAACCCGGAGAATTGCGTGGTGCTGGGGGCGGGAAAGGCCATTCGCTATATCGATAAGATCGACGGGCGCACCCACGGCAAGATGAATCCCCTGGTGGCGTACTATTAATAGTTGTTAGACTTGAGTTGTTAGTTGTTAGAAAGGGCATTTGTGAAAAAGACTCCCCGCTTGGGGAGCCTTTTTATACTTTCCGGTATCCAGCATCCAGTATCTAGCATGCGGCAACTCCAAAATGCTTCAGCGCCTCATAAATGCCGTCTTTCTCTGCTTGGGAGGTTATGTAATCGGCGGCTTCTTTCGCTTTATGAGAGCCGTTTCCCATTGCAACGCCCAGCTCCGCTGCCCGAAGCATCCCGGCGTCGTTTTCTCCGTCTCCAAAGGCCATGATCTCTTCAGGGGCAATGCCGTAAAGCTTGGCCACCTCTCTCATGCCGTTTTCCTTTCCGCCGCCTTTGGGGATCACATCAAAGCCGCCGCTGGTGATGGAAAGGCCCGGAACATGGGAAAGCAGGGGCGCGTTTTTCTCAAATTCAAAGAGAAGGATATGAAGCACATCGTGCCTCTTCAGGCGATCCGGAGAATAAGGCGGGGGAAAGGGCAGACCGTTTTCTTTGAGAAACTGATGGATTTCCGGGTGATCGTTCAGATAGAAAAAGGTCTCCTCCTCCTGAAAAAAGCAGGGAAAGGGCGTGCGCTTTTGCACCTTCAGCACCTCTTTGACAGTCTGCTTGGAAAAGGCGGCCCGGTAAAGGACCTTGCCGCTGTGGTCATAGCAGTATTGACCGTTTAAGGAAAGGTAGCCGTCAAAGGGGAACCATTCCCGGAAGGGATAGGTGATCGCCTTCATCCTTCCGGTGCACAGAAAGAGCAGGATTCCCTGTTCTCTTGCGTCGCGCAAAGCCGCCAGGGTGCTTTCCGGGGGCCGCTCCCAGCCGTAGGGCAGCAAGGTTCCGTCCACGTCAAAAAAGATGGCTTTTATCACAAAGTATCACTCCAAATCCCGATACTTTTCCACGATCCGGTTGGCACATTTATAAATATCTCCGCCGCCCAGCGTGAGGATCAAATCGCCTTCCCGGGCGTTTTCCATCACATAGTCCGCAATCTCCTCAAAGGTATCAAGCACGAGACTGTTGGGAAGCTTATCTCTCAGGTCCTCAGATCTCACGCCGTAGGTGTTGGTCTCCCTCACCGCCAGAATGGGGGTGAGCACCACATGGTGGGGGATGGAGAGCGCCTTTGCGAAATCCTCCAGGAGATTGTAGGTTCGGGAATAGGTGTGAGGCTGAAAGACCGCCCACACCTCCCGGTAGCCCATGCGCACCGCGGAGGAGAGCACGGCGGTAAGCTCTGTGGGGTGGTGGGCAAAATCGTCCGCCACGGTAACGCCCCGGAACTTGCCCAGCACCTCAAAGCGCCTGTGTACCCCGGTGAACTGCTGCAAAGCGGAGCAGATTGCCTGAGCCCCGGCGCCCACGCTGTGGGCCGCGGCGGCCGCTGCCAGAGCGTTTAAGAGGTTATGCTTTCCGGGCACCGCAAGATTGATCCGGCCCAGAAGCTCCCCCTTGTGCATCAGGTCAAAGTCCTCGCAGGCAGTGTCCTCCTCGTTGAGCCCTGCGGGATAGTAGTCGTTGCTTTCCTGAAGGCCG
Source organism: uncultured Acutalibacter sp. (assembly GCA_964565505.1). Lineage (GTDB taxonomy): Bacteria > Bacillota > Clostridia > Oscillospirales > Acutalibacteraceae > Acutalibacter. The sequence continues at coordinate 2,744 of CAZMFF010000049.1, forward strand.
AAGGTCACAACCTTTGGCCCTGCGACACCTTTTACGCTCTCCCTGACCCGAGGGTCGTCACCGTTGATGACCAGCAGGGAAGAGGTCTGAAGGGCAAATTGATGAAAAGACTTTACGATATTTTCCACGGTTTTGAAATAGTCCAGATGGTCGGCGTCGATATTGAGCAGAATGGAAACCGCGGGGTGAAGCTGCAAAAAGGTGTCCACATATTCGCAGGCCTCGCAGACGATGAGATCGCTTTTTCCCACCCGGCTGTTGCCGCCCAATAAGGGAAGCTTCCCGCCGATGATCGCGCTGGGGTCCATTCCCGCCGTGAGCAGGATCTGGGTGAGCATGGCGGTGGTGGTGGTTTTGCCGTGGGTGCCGGAAACGGCGATGGGCGTTTTGAATTTCTCTGTGAGCATCCCCAGCATGACACTGCGCTCCAGGGTGGGGATCCCTTTTTCCCTGGCGGCCACCAGCTCCGGATTGTCACTTTTGCAGGCGGCGGTGTACACCAGGACTTCGGCGTCTCCGATATTTTTCCCGTCGTGCCCCATAAATACCGGGATCCCCAGCGCCCGCACCCGCTCCAGGGTGTCGGACTCGCTTCGGTCAGAGCCGGTGAGAAGATACCCGTTATGGTGCAGGATCTCTGCCATCGGGCACATTCCGGAGCCTCCGATGCCTACAAAATGGAGCTTCTTTACCTGATCCAGAAGGTTCTTTGATTCATTCATCCTGAAAACGAACTCCTTTTATCCAGTTGTGAGCCTTTTTCTTATCTCTATTATATTGCGAAATCCCTATAAAATAAATAGAAAAAGAGAAAAAAGTAAAAAATCACCATTCCCTCTTTTCCGCCATAATATGAATTAGCCGCCTGCCCTGAAAGCGCCTTTCTCTCAGGGAGGAGGAACCAAACGGAAAGCCCGATCTTTGCGGGCTTTTCGCCGCGGCGCAATTCGGTGCAAAGCGCTGCTTTTACAAAGTATAGGAAGGGGTCTGGAAAAGCATGGGGGCAGTGGGAGTATTGGGCGGAGACGAGAGACAGGTCTATCTGGCAAAAGCCCTGAAAGCACAGGGAGAAACGGTGTATGTGAGCGCTTTGGAGGAGGCGCCCGGCCTGGAGGAGCTTCCCTCCCTCACATTGGAGGAGCTTGCCGGGCGCTGCGGGAAGGTGTTTCTCCCTTTGCCCGTCAGCCGTGACGCCGCGACTTTGAACGCGCCCTTTTCCAAAGAGAAGCTTCCTCTGGACGATCGGACGGCGAAGCTTTTTTCCGGCTGCGTCTTATACGGCGGAATGCTGTCCGGGCTTTGGAGGGCTTCCCCTGCGTGGAAGGAGAACCAATGCCGCGACTACTACGATCGGGAAGAGCTGGTTTTGGGCAACGCCCTTCTCACAGCGGAGGGGGCCGTAGGCCTCGCAATCCAAAAGCTGAAGGGCTCGCTTTTCGGAAGCGACTGTCTGGTGGCGGGCTTTGGAAGGATCGGGAAGAGCCTTTGCCTTGACTTGAAGGGGCTGGGAGCCCGAGTGGACTGCTGCGCCCGGTCCCCTCGGGATCTTGTGCTCATAGAGGGCCTGGGGCTGACCCCTCTCTCTTACTCTCAGGCAGAAAAGCGCTATGACGCCGTTTTCAATACGGTGCCCACCCTTGTGATAGACGAGAGGATCCTGAGCCTGCAGGGGCCTGACACCCTTTTGATGGAGCTTGCCTCCGCTCCGGGCGGTTTCCACCGGGAGGCGGCGAGGCGCTTCGGACTTACTGTAACAGACGCCCAGGGCCTGCCGGGAAGGTTTTCCCCCAAGGCGTCAGCGGATCTTATTTTGAAAACAGTCAAAGCTATGGAGCGGGAAAGCGGGGAATAGCCGCCCCGAAAGCGGAAGAGCCGCGCCAAGAGTTTTCAGGAGGAAAGGATTTGATAACGATGAAGAATACCATAGGCTTCGCCATGTGCGGGTCTTTTTGTACGCTCTCAAAGGCTCTGGAGCAGATGAGAAGCCTGAAAGAGCAATATTCCATTCTGCCGATATTTTCCCAAAATGTATATGAGACGGACACCCGCTTCGGCAGGGCGCAGGAGTTTCAAGAGGAGGCTCTCTCCATCAGCGGAAGAAAGCCCCTTCACACCATTGTAGAGGCGGAGCCCATCGGACCCAAGGGGCTGGTGGATGTGATGGCGGTATGTCCCTGCACGGGGAATACCCTGTCGAAGATCGCGAACGGTATTACCGATACCTCGGTGACGATGGCGGTGAAATCCTCCCTTCGCATCGGGATCCCGGTGGTGCTGTGCCTTGCCACCAACGACGCGATGGGCGCGTCCGCCCCGAACCTTGCCAGACTGTTCAACACGAAGAACGTCTATCTTGTCCCGCTGCGGCAGGACGACCCTGTGAAGAAGCCCCTCTCGCTCGTTTCGGATTTTTCCCTGCTGGGCGAGGCCATCGAAGGGGCGAAGGAGGGCAGGCAGCTTCAGCCGTTTTACCGTTGAGCCCGGAAAACCTCGGCAAAAAGCTCCTGAGAAGCTTTCGGGAAAGCGCTTCGCCGGCGTCTTTCCGGAAAGCTTTTTCGATTTTTCCGGGCCTTTTTATTTACAAACGCCCTGTTTTGCAGTATCATGTGACAGGAAGCCGGAAATCTTTGGGAGGGTCGAGCTTGCTGTACTGCACGAAATGCCGGGGGATCTGTGAGGATACCTCCTTGAAATGCCCCCACTGCAAAAATACCCGCTCTCTGCGCGGCGCCCGCGAGGAGGACCTTGTCCTGCTTCGCCGGGCAGACGCCTATACCGCCGGGCGGATCGCCCAGGCGTTCGAGGAGCACGGGCTCGAGTACCAGCTGGAGAAATTCGGCACGGGAAGGGTCTCCTACCTCTATGACAGCGAGGTGATGCCCACCGACCAGAACCTCTATGTGAGATTCGGGGATCTGACCACGGCCTCGGGCCTTGCCGACTTTGTGGAGCGGGAAATAGAGGCCGAAAGGAATGAGGGCTTTGAGCCTCAGGAGGAAATGCCGAGAAGGAAAAGGATGCTGATCCAAAGCCTTTGCGTCATCGCCTTCATGCTCCTGGTCATGCTGACCGTGTTTGGGGCGGATGCCTTCGCAGGCTGGCTCAAAAGCCTGTTTTACAGATAAAAAACAAACGGGCTGCAGATCTGTCTGGGCCCAAAGAGGAGAGAGGTTTTCAAAATGAAGGAATATCAGCCTGATACCCTGTGTATCCATGCGGGCTACCGGCCTAAAAACGGAGAGCCCAGAGTGGCCCCCATCGTACAGAGCACCACCTATACCTATGAAAGCTCCAAGGAGATGGGAGACCTGTTCGACCTTCAGGCAGACGGCTTTTTCTATACCCGTATCGGGAACCCCACCAACGATGTGGTGGAGAAGAAGATCGCCGCGCTGGAAGGGGGAGTGGGGGCGCTGCTCACCTCCTCCGGACAGGCTGCCTCATTGATGTCTGTGCTCAATATCTGCAAGGCGGGAGATCATGTGGTAAGCTCCAGCGCCATCTACGGAGGCACCTACAATCTCTTCTACAAGACCTTAAAGGAGATGGGGATAGACGTTACCTTCGTTCCCGCGGACGTCACCTGGCAGGAGCTGAAAGGCGCCATGCGCCCCAACACCAAATGCGTGTTTGCGGAGACCCTGTCAAACCCTGCGCTGGTGGTGACAGACTTAGAGCTGTTTGCGGACGCCGCCCATACTTCCGGCGTGCCGTTCATCGTGGACAATACTTTCCCCACGCCCATTAACTGCCGTCCCTTCCGGTTCGGCGCCGATATCGTGGTGCATTCCACCACCAAATACATGGACGGCCATGCAGTACAGGTGGGCGGCGTGATCGTAGATTCCGGAAATTTTGACTGGGAAAACGGGAAATTCCCCGCACTGACCCAGCCGGATGAATCCTATCACGGGGTGGTGTACACCAAACAGTTTGGAAAAGCCGCCTATATCACCAAGTGCAGAGTGCACCTCATGCGGGACATGGGAGCTCAGGCAGCGCCCATGAACGCCTTTTTGCTCAATCTGGGGCTGGAGACCCTGGCCCTTCGCATGGAGCGCCACTGTGAGAACGCCCTGAAGGTCGCAAAGGCTTTACAGCAGGATCCTCGGGTCAGCTGGGTAAACTTCCCCGGTCTCGAGAGCAGCCCCTATTATGCTTTGGCGGAAAAATACCTTCCTCACGGCTCCAGCGGGGTAGTGTCCTTCGGCATCAAGGGCGGAAGGGAAGCGGCGACCCGCTTTATGGATAGCCTGGAGCTGGCCTCCGTAGTGACCCATGTGGCGGACCTTCGCACCTGCGTGCTGCACCCGGCCAGCACCACCCACCGGCAGCTTTCCGACGCCCAGCTGAAGGAAGCGGGAGTCCCGGCAGACCTGATCCGCCTTTCCGTGGGGATAGAAAACCCCCAGGACATCCTCGACGACCTCTTTGCCGCCCTTGAGAAAGCGACGAAGGAAGAGTAGTTGTCAGGTGTTAGATTTCAGTCATTAGATCCTGGATCCTGGAAAAGAGCATTTTGATAGAAAAGGCTCCCCAAAAGGGGAGCCTTTTTTAGTCTCCTCTTATTCCAAGGGGAGGCAAGGGGTGGCTGCAAAATCCTTCTCAGTTTACTTAAGGAAAACTAAGCCGCGAACCGCAGAAAACCTCTTGACGCTCCCTTCTCACCTTTCCCTCTTGCCTCCCCTCATTTGCTCAGCGCGGCCCTTTTCTAACGACTGACAACTAACTGCTAACCACTACATTCACAAACTATTTACAAAATGGTTATTGACTTTTTCTGACCAGGGTGTTAAATTAGTATCATACTTTAGCACTCAAGCTTCAAGAGTGCTAAATGCAAAAGAGGTGATGGGATGGAATTGACTCCGAGAAAGGAACGGATCCTTTCTTCCATTGTGGTGAGCTTCGTCAAAAGCGGCGAGCCGGTGGGGTCAAAAGCCATCGCGGAAGAGATCGGCGTATCCTCTGCCACCGTGCGAAACGAAATGGCGGAACTGACGGAGCTGGGCTTTTTAGAGCAGCCGCACACCTCGGCCGGAAGGGTTCCTTCTCAGCGGGGTTATCGGGAGTATGTGGATCGTCTGCTTTCGCCCCCGGCGCTTTCCGAAGAGGAAGAGCGGCATCTTGACTCTTGGCTTCTGGGCAGCGCCTCTCAGCCGGAGCTGCTGATCCAGGCAGCTTCCCGGGCTCTTTCCTCTCTGACGCGCTGCTGCGCGGTGGCCACCACTCCCAGCGGGCGGGCCGCGTCTGTGCGGGCCGTACAGTTTGTGCAGACCAGCAGAAGAACGGCCATGCTGCTTTTGATGAGCTCAGCCGGAACCATCAAAACCAGAGTGTTCCGCTGTGATTTTGACTTGACCACGGAGATCCTCCGCGTGCTGTTTCGGGTGTTCAATGAGCGGGTGACGGGGAAGAAGATCATGGAGATCACTCCGGCCTTCGTGCAGTCGATGGGGGTCTCTCTGGGAGAGCTTTCCATTCTCTGCGCCTCGCCTCTGATGGCTCTTCTGGAGGCGGCGAATGACACCTCACAGACCAAGTTTTTACTGAGCGGGCAGACCAATCTCCTGTTTTATCCGGAGCTGGAGCTCTCCGGAGTCCGGCGGATCCTGGACTTTCTGGATCGGGAGCGGGAGCTTTCTCAGCTCTTAGAACAGAAACCGGGGAAGGTCTCGGTGCTCATCGGCAGGGAATCCCAAAAAGCGGAGCTTTCCCGTTCCTCCATAGCCGCCTCCCGATATCTGGTGGGCGGTGAGGACGCGGGAGCGTTAGCGGTGATCGGCCCCATCAGAATGGATTACGGAAGGATGATCGCCCTTCTCTCTTACCTTTCCCGCAGGGTAGGCGAGCTGCTCACCCTTCTGCTCAATGAGGAATAGAAAAAGAGAGACTGAGTGCTCTGGTCCCATTTTAGAAAGAAAGGAGCCGTAACATGGAAAACCAGGAAGAGAAGAGCAGGACAGAAGAACAGCTTTCAAAAGAAGAAGAGAAAGCTTCGTCTGAATCCCTGCCGGAGAAAGAGGAAAAAGACGGGAAAGAGAAAAAAAAGAAAAAGCCCTCCCCCGAAAAGGAAGCGCTCACGGCTTTGCAGGCTCAGTTTGAGGAATATCAGCAGCAGCACCTGCGGGTGCTTGCGGAATATGATAATTTCAGAAAGCGCACCCAAAGCGAAAAGAACGCCATCTACAACAACGCGGTGTCCGATACTGTTGGAGCGATCCTGCCTATCGCCGACAATATCGAGCGGGCGTTAAGCGGGGAAAATGTTTCCGCAGAGGATATGCGCAAGGGCGTGGAGATGATCGAGGCGCAGATCAAAGCGGTCTTTGAAAAGCTGGGCGTCAAGGCTGTGGGAGAAGTGGGAGAAACCTTTGACCCCAATCTCCACAACGCCGTTTCCCATATAGACGATGAGAGCATGGGGGAGAACGTGATCTGTGCCGTCTACCAGAAGGGATATCTGCTGGGAGACAGAGTGGTGCGCCACGCAATGGTCCAGGTGGCGAATTAGTAGTTAGCGGTTAGTCATTAGTTGTTAGAAAAGTAGTTGTTAGAAAAGCCTCCCCTGTGTAAGGGGAGGTGGCAAAATCTTCGATTTTGCCGGAGGGGTTGTAAAAAAAGTTAAGGGCACGACCCCTTTCCCTTCTGCGCTAGGAAGCCAATCCAGCATCTAGTATCCAGCATCTAGCATCCAATATCCAATATTGAAAATCTAAAAAAGGTGGTAATCTAATATGGCAAAAACAATCGGTATTGACCTTGGTACAACAAACTCCTGCGTGGCGGTGATTGAGGGCGGCGAGCCTGTGGTGATCGCCAACGCGGAGGGCGCCCGCACCACCCCTTCCGTGGTGGCCTTCGGCAAAACCGGAGAGCGCATGATCGGCCAGGTGGCAAAGCGCCAGGCCATCACCAACCCGGAGCGCACCGTCTCCTCCATCAAGCGTGAGATGGGCTCCGACTTCAAAGTGAAGATAGACGATAAGAGCTATACTCCTCAGGAGATTTCCGCCATGATCCTTCAGAAGCTGAAGGCTGACGCGGAGGCTTATCTGGGCGAAACGGTCCAGAGCGCGGTGATCACCGTGCCCGCTTACTTTACCGACGCCCAGCGACAGGCAACCAAGGACGCGGGCAAGATCGCGGGCCTGGATGTCAAGCGCATTATCAACGAGCCCACCGCCGCGGCCCTCTCCTACGGCGTGGATAAGGATAATGACCAAAAGGTCATGGTGTACGATCTGGGCGGCGGAACCTTCGATGTGTCCATCATCGAGATGGGCGACGGCGTGCAGGAGGTGCTGGCCACCGCGGGCAATAACCGCCTGGGCGGCGACGACTTCGACCAGCGAATCATCGACTGGATCGTAAATTCCTATAAGGTGGAAAGCGGCATCGACCTGTCCGGAGACAAAATGGCCATGCAGCGTGTCAAGGAGGCCGCCGAGAAGGCGAAGATCGAGCTTTCCGGCATGACCTCGGCAACCATCAACCTGCCCTTCATCACTGCTGACGCCACCGGCCCCAAGCATCTGGATATGACGCTTTCCAGGGCAAAATTCAACGAGCTGACCGCAGACCTGGTGGAAAAGACCATGGGCCCCGTGCGTCAGGCCCTTTCCGACAGCGGACTTTCCATCAATGACATCAGCAAGGTGCTGCTGGTAGGCGGCTCCTCCAGAATTCCCGCCGTGCAGGACGCGGTGAAGAACTTTATCGGCAAGGAGCCCTTCAAGGGCATCAACCCGGACGAGTGCGTGGCCATCGGCGCGGCCATTCAGGCCGGTGTGCTGGGCGGTGAGGTCCAGGGCCTGCTGCTTCTCGATGTAACGCCTCTGTCTCTGGGCGTGGAGACTATGGGCGGCGTGATGACCAGGATCATCGAGCGCAACACCACCATCCCCACCAAGAAGAGCCAGATCTTCTCCACCGCCGCGGACGGCCAGACCCAGGTAGAGGTCAACGTGCTTCAGGGCGAGCGGGAGTTTGCGAAAGACAATAAGCAGCTGGGCCTGTTTAAGCTGGACGGCATCGCCCCGGCTCCCAGAGGCATCCCCCAGATCGAGGTCACCTTTGACATCGACGCCAACGGCATCGTAAACGTCTCCGCGAAGGATCTGGGCACCGGCAGAGAGCAGCATATCACCATTTCCTCCAGCTCCAACATGAGCAAGGAAGATATCGATAAGGCGGTAAAGGCCGCTGAGCAGTACGCCGAGGAGGACAAAAAGCGCAGGGAAGAGGTAGACCTGAAGAACAGCGCCGAGAACCTGTGCTATACCACGGAAAAGCTGGTGTCTGAGAACGGCGACAAGATCGACGAGGCCGACAAGACCCAGATCAATGAAAAGGTCTCCGCTTTGAAGGCTGTGATCCAAAACGGCTCTGTGGATGAGATCAAGGCGAAGGTGGATGAGCTGGAAAAGACCGTGTTCCCCGTAAGCCAGAAGTTGTATCAGCAGGCGAACCCCGCAGGTCCTCAGGGAGGCCCCGGAGCTCCCGGCGCCCCTGGCGATGGAACCCCCGGCGCGGGCGGCCCTCAGGGCCCGGACGGCAACGTCTATGACGCCGATTATAAGGATGTAGACTGATTTTTTGAAGGACAGAGCTGAAAAAATGAATGACTCAAATGCGGGGGCGGGAAACTGCCCCTGCGTTTTGAGGTTTCTGCGTTTTCGTAAGAGGGCCTCATTTCAGGGCCGTTTGGGAGTGATTGAGTTTGGCGGACAAAAGAGATTATTACGAGGTGCTGGGAGTTTCCAAGGGGGCTTCCGACGATGAGATCAAAAAAGCTTATCGGAAGCTTGCCAAGCAGTACCATCCGGACTTAAACCCCGGAGACAAGCAGGCGGAAAGCAAGTTCAAGGAGGTCAATGAGGCCTATGAGGTGCTTTCCGACAGCGACAAAAAGGCGCGGTACGACCAGTTCGGCCACGCCGGGGTCGACCCCAACTTCGGCGGCGGAGCCGGAGGGGGAAGTCCCTTCCAGGGCGGCTTTGACTTTACGGATATTTTCGACAGCTTTTTCGGCGGAGGCTTCGGGGGAGGAAGGCGGCAGAACCCCAACGCCCCCAGAAGGGGCAGCGACGGGGAGGCAAGCCTTGTCATCTCCTTTGAAGAGGCGGCCAAGGGCTGCGTAAAAACCGTCTCCTACCACCAGATCGAGTCCTGCCCAGACTGTCACGGCACCGGCGCGGCCGCCGGGACCCAGCCCAAGACCTGCTCCGCCTGCGGCGGCACCGGCCAGGTGCATATCAGCCAGCGCACCCCCTTCGGCGTGGTGCAGTCCACCAAAACCTGCGACCGCTGCCACGGCGCCGGAAAGCTGATCGAGACCCCCTGTAAGACCTGCGACGGCAAGGGGAGAGTGCGCCGCCAGAAGAATTTGGAGGTCACGGTGCCCGCGGGTATTGCAGACGAACAGATCTTAAACATCAGCGGCAAGGGCAACGCCGGGATAAACGGCGGGCCAAACGGAGATCTGCATGTGTATATTTCCGTGCGCCCCCATCCCATTTTCGAGCGCAGGGGAAACGACGTGTGGTGTGAAATGCCCATCACCTTTACCCAGGCGGCCTTAGGCGCCGATGTGGTGGTGCCCACCCTGGACGGCAAGGTGAGCTATCATATCCATGAGGGCACTCAGCCCGGAGATGTGTTCAAGCTCAAGGGCAAGGGCATCCAGAGCCTGCAGGGCAGAAGCCGGGGCGACCAGTACGTCCAGATGACCGTGGAGGTGCCGAAGAATCTGAATAAGCGCCAGAGAGAGCTGCTCTCTGAGCTGGATTCTAACAGCGACGACAAGAACTATCAAAAGCGCAAGAGCTTTTTCTCCAAGCTCAAAGATCTTTTTGACGACTGAAACAGGAAAGGGGCTTTCTCTCTCTTTAGATGGGAGAAAGCCCTTTTCTTTTTTGCCTTGGCGGTCTTTCGACTTTTCAAATTCATAAAAATGGTATATAATAGCAACTGCTATGCAGCAAAACAGCCGCGGCAGCTGCGGCCGCATTGGCTTTTTGAAACAGACGAAACCAGAACAAAAGAAAGGGAGAACGCGCCATGGATGTGAGAGTGGGAGACGTGCTGCGCATGAAAAAGCCCCATCCCTGCGGCAGCTTTGAATTTACCGTGCTGCGTTCCGGTATGGATTTTAAGATCAAGTGCCTCGGCTGCGGCAGAGAGGTGATGGTCCCCCGGCTCAAGTGCGAGAAAAATATCAAGAAGATCCTTCGGGAGAATACGGGGGACGAGCAGTAGCCTCCTCTTCCTTTTACTGCCCTTTTTAAGGGCCTGGGTCAGACCATGATAGGCAAAAAAGGAAAAGAGGAACTGTTATGTTTGAAAATTTACAGGTTTTTGAGAACCGTTTGGAAGAATTGAATTTAAAGCTCTACGACCCGCAAAGCGCTCAGGATCAGGCGCTGTATTCCGCCCTGATGAAGGAGCATAAGGAGCTTTCCCCCATTGTGGAAAGCTACCAGCAATATAAAGACTGGGAAAGAAGGCTCAGAGAAGCAAAGGAACTGTTGGAGGAAAGCTCTGACCGGGAAATGCGGGAGCTTGCCCAGGAGGAATTGAGAGAGGCCTCAGAGGAGCTTTCCTCTCTGGAAGAGAAGCTCAAGCTCCTGCTTTTGCCCCGTGACCCTAACGACGAGAAGAATGTGATCGTGGAGATCCGCGGCGGCGCGGGAGGGGAAGAGGCGGCGCTGTTTGCCGGGGTGCTCTACCGTATGTACTCGATGTACGCCCAGAGAAGAGGCTGGAAGACAGAGCTTTTGTCCCTCAATGAGACCGAGCTGGGGGGCTTTAAGGAGGTAAGCTTCCTCATTGACGGGGAAGGGGCCTATTCCAGGCTGAAATTTGAAAGCGGCGTCCACCGGGTGCAGCGTGTCCCGGAAACAGAGACCCAGGGCAGGATCCACACCTCTACCGCCACCGTGGCGGTGCTTCCGGAAGCCGAGGAGGTAGAATTGGAGATCGACCCCAAGGACCTGCAGATCGACACCTTCCGCTCCAGCGGCGCGGGAGGCCAGCACATCAACAAGACCTCCTCCGCCATCCGCATCACCCATCTTCCCACCGGCATGGTGGTGGAGTGTCAGGATGAGCGCAGCCAGCTGAAAAACAAGGATAAGGCCATGAAGGTGCTCAGAGCCAGGCTGCTTGACAAGGAGCGGGCAAAGGCACAGGCCCAGGTGGCCGAGGAGCGCAGAAGCCAGGTAGGGACAGGGGACCGCTCTGAGCGCATCCGCACCTATAACTATCCCCAGACCCGCGTGACGGACCACCGCATCGGCCTGAGCCTCTACCATCTGGAGGAGATCATAAACGGCGGGCTGGATGAGGTGATCGACCCGCTGATCGCCGCGGACAGGGCGGCCCGGCTGGAGGAAGAAAACTGATATGGAAACACAGCTGTTGGACGGCGCGCACAGCGCCGATATCGAAAAAGCGGGGGAGATCCTGAGGCAGGGGGGAGTAGTGGCCATCCCTACCGAGACGGTGTACGGCCTGGCGGCAAACGCTCTGGATCCCCAGGCGGTAAAAAAGATCTATTTGGCCAAGGGACGCCCTTCGGACAATCCCTTGATCGTACACATCAGCAAAAAGGAGGACCTGCCCCCCTTAGTCAGAGAGGTGCCCAAGGCCGCCTATCAGCTGATGGAGGCCTTCTGGCCGGGGCCCCTTACCATCATTTTTAAAAAGTCAGAGCTCATTCCCCGTGAAACCAGCGGAGGATTAGATACGGTGGCGGTACGCCTTCCGAGTGCTCCCATCGCCCGGGCGGTGATCGACGCGGCGGGCGTGCCTTTGGCTGCGCCCTCCGCCAACCTGTCCGGCAGACCCAGTCCTACCCGCTTTTCTCATGTGCAGGCGGACCTGACGGGCCGCGTGGAGGCCTTGCTTGACGGGGGAGACTGCGAGGTGGGCGTGGAGTCCACCGTGCTGACCCTCGCCGAAGAGACGCCCAAGGTGCTGCGCCCCGGCGGAGTCACCGTGGAGCAGCTTGCCCGAGTGCTGCCGGAGGTCCGGGTGGACCAGGCTGTACTTCAGAAGCTGGAGGAGGGGAAAACGGCCGCCTCTCCCGGCATGAAATATAAACATTACGCCCCGAAAGCCCAGGTGATCCTGCTGGACGCTTCTCCGGAGGAGTACTCAAGTTATGTAAACCGGCAACCGGGCGCTTTTGCCCTTTGCTTTCAGGAGGATGAACCGCTTCTCAGGTGCCCCTTTGTAAGCCTTGGAAGCCGCTATGACAGCGAGACCCAGGCTCACCGGCTGTTTTCCTCTTTGTGCCGTTTGGATGAGCTGGGGGCGAAAAAGGCGTGGGCTCATTGTCCCTCTAAAAGAGGGGTGGGCCTTGCCGTGTACAACCGGTTGATCCGTGCGGCGGCCTTTCAGGTGGAAAAGCCGGAGGGGCCCTGCGTAGTGGGCCTTACAGGGCCCACCGGAGCGGGGAAGTCCACCGTGGGAAAGCTTTTGAGGGAAAAGGGCTTTCCGGTCATCGACTGCGACGCTTTGACCCGCAGCCCGGCGGTTTACGATGAAGACTGCATTGCAAGGCTGCGGGAGGCGTTCGGGGAAGAGGCGGCGCCGAAGGGGGTCCTGGACCGAAAGGCTTTGGCTGCCCTGGCTTTTGCCACTTCCCAGGGAAAAAAGCGGCTGGAGGAGATCACCTTTCCAAAGATCCTAAAGGCGGTGCGGGCTGCCCTCAAGGAGGCGTCCCGGCAGGGGAGGCGGGCGGTATTTCTGGACGCGCCCACCCTGTTTGAGGCGGGGCTTGACAGCGCCTGCCGCAGGATCCTTGTGGTGACGGCGGGAAAAGAGACGCGCCTGAAACGGATCGTGGAGCGCGACGGCATTACAAAAGAGCAGGCCCTTGCCCGGATGAACGCCCAGCAGGACGCGTCTTTTTATCTTGACCGGGCAGACTATGTGATAGAAAACGAGGAAGAAAGCCCCCTTTCTTCCCTGATCGACCCTGTGCTCAGAGAACTGTAGGAGGAAAACGGGTATGAAGAGACGGCTGGGAGTCCTGCTGATCCTTTTACTGATCGCGGCGGCGGGGGCGTTGTTTGGCCCCAGGCTCACCCAAAGCGCCATGAAGCTGATGTATCCCAAGCATTTTGAAGAGCTGGTAAAGCGGGAGGCCCGGGAATTTTCCCTGGACCCTCTGCTCGTCTATGCCGTGATCCGCACGGAAAGCGGCTTTCGTGAGCAGGCGGTGTCACGGGCGGGGGCTCAGGGGCTGATGCAGCTGACCCCCTCCACCTTTCAGTGGATCTCCTCCCTCTATCCGCCGGAAAACGGGGGAAAGGATCCCTTTGACCCTTCGGACAATATCCACTGCGGCTGCGCGCTGCTCCGGCTTTTGCTGGACCAGTACGGCAGCTTGGATGTGGCTTTGTGCGCCTATAACGCGGGCATGGGGAATGTGGCGGGGTGGCTTGAGGAGGAAAAGTATTCCAGCGACGGCGAGAGCCTGCACACCATCCCCTATCCCGAGACCGACAGCTATGTAAAAAAAGTGAAGAAAGCGCTGGGGCGCTATGAGGCGCTCTACAGCGAGAGGAGGGAAGACCCATGAAGGGAGAAAAGCCTTTGGGAGAAGAGCTTTACGATCTTTTCCGAAGGAATTTTCCCTATGTGCTGCGAAGGGAGCAGACGGCGAAAAGCGTCCTCTCCCATCCGGAAAACAAGGTGTTTGAAAGCAGGCGGGAGGACGGGAGCCTGAACGGGGCCTGTGTGCTTCATAAGGATACCGTGTACCTGCTGTGCGTGGACGAGGACAGCCGCCGCCGGGGGATCGGAAACGATCTTTTGGAACAGGCGGAAACTTTTCTCCGGGAGAAAGGGGAAAAGGTCATCCGTATCGGCGCAGGAGAGGACTATCTGACGCCGGGCGTTCCCACCGCCGTCATGCCTTTTTCCCAGCCGCTGTGGGAGGAAGCGCTGCCAAAGGAGCTTCTCAAGGAGGATTTCACCGGCTTTTTCCGCAAAAGGGGCTACCGCCACAGCTGGGGAGAGGGAAACTGCTTTGATTTGATCGCGGAGCTGACCGAGGTCGATCTCAAAAAAATTGGGCTTGAGAAGCGTTTTGAGGGCATTGCTTTCCGGTTCGGCGTTCCGGAGGACCTATTTCAGGTCCTTTCGTGTGTACAGGACGCGGAGGAGGAATTCCTTCCCTTTTATCAGGCGGCCTCTCTGTATGAGGAGGGCTCTTCCAGCCGGGCGCTGCTGGCCGTTCGGAATGGGGAGGTCCTGGGGGCGATCCTCGTCAGTGAAGAGGGGGAGGGAGAAAGCACCGGAAGCCTGGGCTGTACGGCGGTGGCTCGCCGTCATCAGGGACAGGGCATTGCCAAACGCCTGGTGGCAGAGGGCACCGCGTATTTGAAGGCAAAGGGGCTTGAAAAAAGCTTTATCGGGTACACCTACTCCGGGCTTCAAAGGCTGTACGGCCCCGCCGGATACCGGATCTCCTGCTACTACGATATGGCAGAAAAAGAGCTTTCACCTCTTTTCCATTGACTTTTTCAGGCGAGGGGAGTAAAGTTTAGGATAGATTTCAAAAATTAGGGAGCCGGCAAAGGACAAAAACGCGTTTTCACCCTGTGAGGGCATTGAGAGAAAACAGCCGGAGCCTGTCAATTTACAGAGAGAGGAAGCGTAAAAGATGGCAAAGAAACAGGAGAAAAAGGACGCAAAGAAGCTTTCCGAGGAGCTGCTTCGCGACCGGACCACCGGAGTGAAGAGAGCGGGGGAGAAGGGAATGAAGAAGGCGGAGAAATTCGCCGAGGGGTATAAAGCCTTTTTAAACGAGGCGAAAACCGAGCGGGAGTCTGTGGACTTTTCCATTAAGGCCGCTGAGAAGCAGGGCTTCGTCCCCTTTGACCCGAACCATCGCTATCAGCCTGGCGACAAGGTGTATTACAATAACCGGGGAAAGGCTCTGTGCCTTGCGGTGATCGGCAAAAAGGGAGCGAGCGAGGGCGTACGCATCGCAGCCGCTCATATCGATAACCCCAGGGTCGACCTGAAGCCCATACCGCTGTATGAGTCCAACGAGCTGGCTCTTTTAAAGACCCACTATTACGGCGGCATTAAAAAGTATCAGTGGACGGCTATCCCCCTTGCCATGCACGGCAAGATCGTGCGTAAAGACGGCACGGAGGTCACCGTATGCCTGGGAGAAAAGCCGGGAGAGCCCCAATTTACCATTACGGATATCCTGCCTCACCTGGGAAAAGACCAGATGGCCAAAAAGCTTTCCGACGCCTTTACGGGAGAGGACCTGAATATTCTGGCAGGAAGCCTTCCCTATGACAGCGAAGAGGGCTCAGACCTCTATAAGCTCAATATCATGAAGATCTTAAACGAGCAGTACGGCATCGTGGAAGAAGACCTGATCTCTGCGGAGATCTCCTTTGTGCCTGCCTTCCAGGCGGTGGATATCGGCTTTGACCGCAGCATGATCGGCGCTTACGGCCATGACGACCGGGTGTGCGCCTATCCCGCGCTGGAGGCGATCCTTTCCTGCAAAATCCCGGAAAAGACGGCAGTGGTGTGCCTTGCGGATAAAGAGGAGATCGGCAGCGTGGGGAACACGGGCCTTTCCTCTGAGTACCTCAGATACTTTGTGGCTGATCTGGCGGAGAGCGAGGGGCTTTCTCCCCGGCGCGTGTGGTCTCTTTCCAGCTGCCTTTCCGCCGATGTGACGGCCGCTTTTGACCCCACCTATGCCGGAGCCTATGAGCCTCAGAACTCCTGCTATCTCAACCGGGGCGTAGGCCTTGCCAAGTATACGGGGTCGAGAGGCAAAAGCGGCAGCAACGACGCCTCCGCCGAGTTCTTGGGCTGGGTGCGCAGAGTGCTGGACGACGCCGGGGTGATCTGGCAGATCGGGGAGCTGGGCAAGGTGGACCAGGGCGGCGGCGGGACCGTGGCGCTGGATGTGGCGCGGCTCAACGCCGATGTGATCGATATCGGCGTCCCGGTGCTTTCCATGCACGCCCCCTTCGAGGTGGTCTCCAAGTTGGATGTGTATATGACTTATCTGGGCGTCAAGGCTTATTTTGAAGCGAAATAAGATGTATCCCCCCGGCTTTCGCCGGGGGGATTTTGATCACCAGGGGTTTTAGCTTTAAGTTGTTTGATTTGAGTGGTTAGCTGGCAGCGACCTTGGTCCCCCCTTGCCCCAGAATCCTTAGGCCCTTGCCCTTATCTGACATC
>CAZMFF010000050.1:0-18206 GCA_964565505.1 uncultured Acutalibacter sp.
TATTCAAGGCGTTCATGTGCTGGCGCTTGTATTCGTGGAGACGCTTTACCTGCACATCAAAAATAGAATCCGGATCGATGGACTCGTTCTGCGTTTTTTTCAGATATCCGGCAAGGCGTTCCTTGTTCTCTCTTTTGATTTTCTGCAGCCGTTCCAGGACAGAAGCGTCATTCTGGAAGCGCAGAAGCTCGGAAAGCTTTCCGGCATCGTGAATATAACCGGGTCCGGTAAGCTCCGTGATCAGGGAGGCAAGCTGTGGGTTTGCCTGATTGAGCCAGCGGCGGTGAGCGATGCCGTTGGTCACATTTAAAAACTTCTGAGGCTCTTCCACATAGAAGTCATGGAACA
Organism: uncultured Acutalibacter sp.; assembly: GCA_964565505.1. GTDB lineage: Bacteria > Bacillota > Clostridia > Oscillospirales > Acutalibacteraceae > Acutalibacter. Next base: position 349 of record CAZMFF010000050.1, read on the forward strand.
GGTCGTTTTTCAGGATATCGCTGTGCAGGGCGGAAACGCCGTTGACATTGTGAGAGCCGATGACGGCAAGGTTAGCCATCTTTACATAGCCGTCGCTGATGGGCGCCATGCGGTAGATCTTCCCTTCCTCTACGCCCTTTTGGCGCATTTCTTCCCAGAAGCGCCGGTCGATCTCCTCCACGATCTGATAGATCCGGGGCAGGCGCATTTTGAACAGGTCGATGCTCCAGCTTTCCAGGGCCTCGCTCATCACAGTGTGATTGGTATAGGCAACTGTGCTCTTCACGATCCTCCAGGCGTCATCCCATCCGTAACCGCATTCGTCCAGCATGACCCGCATCAGCTCGGGAATTGCCAGGACAGGGTGGGTGTCGTTGAGATGGATGGCGGCCAGCTCCGGCAGGTCGTCCAGAGAGCTGTGGGTGAAAAGATGGCGCCGGATGATGTCCTGAATGGAGGCGGAAACCAGGAAATACTGCTGGGAAAGGCGCAGAAGCTTTCCGTCAATATGATTATCCTCCGGGTACAGCACCTTGGTGATGACCTCTGCCATAGCCTGCTGCTCCATGGCGCGCATATAATTGCCGCCGTTAAACAGGCTCATGTCAAATTTATTGTTTTCTGCCTTCCAGATCCGCAGAAGGCTGATGCCTTTGCCGTCCATTCCGGCAACGCAGAGATCGTATGGCACGGCGGTGACGCAGGTGGTATCTCTGTGGCGCACGGAGTGATAGCCGTCATGCCACTGCTCTTCAATATGGCCGTCAAAGTGGACCTCCACAGAATTCTCCGGCACCTGCTGAAGCCACGCGCTGCCGCCGGGCAGCCAGAAATCCGGAAGCTCCGTCTGCCAGCCGTCTACCAGCTTTTGGCGGAAGATGCCGTACTCATATCTGAGGGAATACCCCATGGCAGGATATCCCTGAGTTGCCAGGCCGTCCAGAAAACAGGCGGCAAGCCTTCCCAGTCCGCCGTTGCCAAGGCCGGCGTCCGGCTCCTGCTCGTAGAGAGAATCCAGCTTGATGTTAAGCTCGGAAAGCGCCTTGCGGAAATTCTCCTCCAGGCCCAGATTGAACAAATTGTTGCGAAGGGAACGGCCCAAAAGGAATTCCATGCACAGGTAATAGATCTGTTTTGTCCCCGATTTTTCCGCGTTGGCTACAAATTCCGAGCGGCCCTTGGTCATAACCTCCCGTACGATATGCACGACGGCCTTATAGTACTCCTCATTGGTGGCGTTTTCCAAAGAGACGCCGAAAGAGTGGGCAAGCCTTTCCCGTATGGCCTCCCGGATTTCTGGAACTGTCATTTTATAGTCCATAAAAAAGCCTCCAAATATGTGGATAATCACATAGTAATCTGAAAATAAGGGGAATATTTTTTCTCTATCTGTGCATTATACACTAAAATATGTCCCAAAACAATCGTAATAAAAGACCAAGCTGAAATGGAATATTTAGGCAGTATCTACAAGAGGATCCCGCCGGAAAACCGGAGCGGCACGGGAGAGGGCGGCCCAAAGGCGGGCAGATCCGCCCGTCCTTTCCCACTGAAGATTTTCCATTTGAAACAATAAAAGTAAAGCAGTTGTTATTTTATCACATGGAGGAAAAAAACACAATCAAAAAAGGCGGGAACCTGTGAAATCTCCCACTGAGAAAGGAATCTGAAAATTTTTCCGGGGAAAAGGGCGAAAATTCTTTGCTTTCAAACGGCTTTTGCCTTATAATACTTACTGAGAGGAACAGAAGACGCAGACCGGGCGGCGCAGGGCCGCTTCCGGCTGGTGGAAAGGAAGAGGGAGCTTTGGAAAAAAGGCGCATCCGGCTGGAAATTAACGGTGTTGTCTGCGGCCTGATCACGCAGGAAAGCGAGGAATATATGCAGGCTCTGGCAAACGAGGTGGGAGAGCTGATGAAGGAAATTCTGGACGCCTCCCCCTTTATCACCAGAGAGGCGGCGGCTTTGACGGCGGCTTTGGGCTATTGTGATGACGCCAAAAAGAACGGGAAAAGGGCGGATGAGCTTTCAGAACGCGCAGAGGAGCTGGAGGTAGAGGCCGAGATCTGGCAGGAAGATAAGGAAAAGCTTCTTTCAAAGGCTTCGACTGAAGCGCGCAAACAGATCGAGGCGCTCGTTGAGGAGAATACAGCTCTGAAAGAAGCGGCCGCCCGATCCGATTCTTTAAAGGAGCGCCTGCAAAGCTCCCTGAAAGAGCAGGAGACGCTTCAAAAAGAGCTGGAGAAGGCGCTGGCCGCCAGGGAAGTTTCCGAAAAGGAGACGCTGCCTTCTGACACAGAGGAGGTCGAAAGACTGCGGGCGGAGCTTGCCGGGATGCGGGAGATGCTGAAGCAGAGGGAAGTTCCTTTGGAAAAGGCGGAGAAAAGGGAACCGCAGGCGGCAGCCGGGGGCCCGGTAAAGCTTCGCAATCCTCTTCGCCATCCGGAGATGGAGGAAGAAGGGCTCAAGAGCTTTTTTGAGAAAAAGAGGTAGACACGGAGGATACATGGATCGAATAGAGGTATTGGCGCCGGCGGGCGGGGAAGAATCTCTGCGCGCCGCCGTGTTTTCCGGGGCAGACGCCGTCTATTTGGGGGGAGAGGCCTTCGGAGCCAGAGCGAATGCCCGGAATTTCAGCAGGGAGGCGCTGAAAAACGCAGTGGCGTTTTGCCGCGGGCGTGGGGTAAAAGTATATGTTACAGTAAATACTTTACTGAAGGATACAGAGCTTTCGGCGGCTCTGGATTTTGTGAAGTTTCTCTGTTCCCTTTCTGTAGACGCGGTGCTGATCCAGGACCTGGGCCTGCTGGCGCTGATCCGGGAACGGGCGCAGGACCTCACCCTGCACGCTTCCACGCAGATGAGCCTGCACACGCCGGACGGGCTGAGGCTTGCATCCTCCCTTGGGGTCAAACGGGCGGTGCTCGCCAGAGAGATGTCCTTAAAGGAGATCTCAGAAGCCCACAGGGCCTGCGGGATCCAGCTGGAGGCCTTTGTGCACGGGGCGCTGTGCATGTCTGTTTCGGGGCAGTGTTATCTCAGCGCCATGCTGGGCGGAAGAAGCGGGAACCGGGGCATGTGCGCTCAGCCCTGCCGCCTGCCCTTTTCAGCGCCTGGCGGCACAGGGCACGATCTATCGCTGAAGGATCTCTCCTTTTTGAAGGAGGTGGAAGAGCTTTGGGCGGCAGGCGTGTGCTCTGCCAAGATCGAGGGCAGGATGAAGCGGCCGGAATATGTGGCCGCCGCTGTCTCTGCCTGCCGGAAGGCAGCTGATGGGGAAGAGATCCCGCAAAAGCTTTTGGAAGATTTGGAGGCGGTGTTTTCCCGCTCCGGCTTTACAAAGGGGTATCTGACGGGGCAAAGAGGCGCCGGAATGTTTGGGATCCGTACCCGGGAGGATGTGACGGGGGCTACAGAAAAGGTGTTCTCCTCTCTGCGCGCTCTCTGCCGGGAGGAGCGCAGAAGCCAAGCGGTCCGCTTCGCCTTGGAAGAGGCCGGCGAAAGCGTCCGGCTGACCGTGTGGGACAGGGAGGGCAGAAGCTTCCAGGCTGAGGAGAAGAGAGAGGACAGCCTTTTGCCCCTGAGCAGGGAAAGATGCGAAGAGCAGCTGAGAAAGACAGGAGGCACACCTTTTTTTCCTTTGGAAGTGAATGTGCCGGAGAATGGGGCCTGCCTTACGGTGGCAAAACTGAATTCTCTGCGCCGGAGAGCACTGGAAGGCCTGCTTTCTCTTCGGGAGAAAAGAGAGGAGATCCCTTTCCTGGAAAAGCCGGTATCCTTTCCGGCGCATCCTCCCCGTAAGGAGGAGCGCCTGCCGATATGGGCCTTTTTCCGCCGGGCAGAGCAGGTCTGCCCTCAGGCGAAGGGGTGCGAGGCCATTGCCCTTCCTTTGGAGACGCCCACCCAAACGCTTCTTACACTTCGGGAGCGCGGCTTTGAAAGGATCCTTTTAGAGCTTCCCCGCGGGATGTTCGGAATTGAGGACCGGGTGCGGGAAATGCTTTCTCAGCGCATGGAGCTGGGGTTTCGGGAGACGGTTTGCGGGAATCTGGGGGCGGTGGAAACGGCCCGGCGGCTGGGGGCAGTGGTACACGGCTCCTTTTCCCTCAACGCGGCGAATACGGCAAGCCTTGAGCTGCTCTCCGGCTTGGGGCTCAGCTCCTGCGAGGTGTCCTTGGAGCTTACCGGGAAAGAGCTCTCCCAGTTGGGCGGAACGCTTCCCAGAGGGGTGACAGTGTACGGACGGCAGGCGCTGATGCTTTTGAGAAACTGCCCCTTGGCAAATTCTCCCAAAGGCTGCCTTAGCTGTAAAAAACCGGGAGCTGTTACAGACCGAAAAAAGAAACGGTTTCCGGTGGTATGCAGGCAGATCGGGGAAACGAGGGGGGTTGAGCTGCTCAACAGCGTCCCGCTCTCCCTTTTGGGAAAAGAGGAGGAGCTTTTTGCGGCGGATTTCGGCATTTTTCGTTTTACGGTGGAAAATTCTGTGGAATGCGGGCGGCTTTTAGAGCGCTTTTTTCGCGGAGAAACGGCGGATGGCGACTATACGCGAGGTCTTTTTTACCGGGGTGTGGAATAGTGGTGGAAAACCCTGTGGAAAATGTTGAGTTTGCGGTGGAAACTTTTTGACGGAAAACCAGTCTGATAGAGAAAGGAAGAACGGGAATGGAAGAGAAAGTGCTGCTTGTGAAACGATTGAAAGAGGGGGCTGTGCTTCCGGAACGGAAGACGCCGGGCAGCGCAGGGTATGACCTGTGCGCCTGTATTGCCAAGGAATTTACCATTGAGCCGGGAGAGTTGGCCATTTTCCCAACAGGACTGGCAGTGGAGATCCCTGAGGGAAACGCGGGAATGATCTTTACCAGGAGCGGGCTGGGGGTCAAGCACGGAGTCGCCGTGGCCAACGGTGTAGGCGTGATCGACAGCGACTACCGGGGCGAGATCCATGTGGGGCTGCGCAATTCCAGCAAAACGCCTTACACGGTGATCCCCGGAGAGCGGATCGCCCAGCTGATCGTTATGCCGGTATGCCTCCCCGAAGTGAGGGAAGCCGCTTCCCTTTCTGAAACGCAGAGGGGCGAAAAGGGCTTTGGCAGCACCGGGAGCAACTGAAAAGCGGGCTTAAAAGAGATTCCGGAAACATAACGGAGGCGGAATCATTTTTCCGAAAAATGGAATATCTTGTGTCTCATTTTACAGAATATGGCATATCTTATGGATTTTTGAAAATCCATAAGTTTATGTAAACTTTGTTGTTGAGAAAAAAGAGAAAATGGGATATAATAACGGGTGTGGCCTCTTTTGGAAACCGCATGTCTTTTGCAGAGAACTCTGCCGGAAAGAGGCTCGGGCTCTTTGCTTTGGGCAAAAGAGGTTTTGAGAAGGGTTTCAGGGCAAGAGGCCCTGAGGGATAAGCGTAAAATTTTGTAAAATTTTATTTTGGGAGGGCCTTCGCAAAGCGGGGACCGGAAAGGTAGATTTCAGATGGCAGGGCTTTCAGGACTTTTTTCAATGTTTTCCATGTTTTCCAAAGATATAGGGATCGATCTGGGCACCGCCAATACGCTGGTATTTATGCGGGGCAAGGGCATCGTTATGCGCGAGCCCTCCGTGGTCGCGGTGGATGTGCGCACAGACGAGGTGCTGGCTGTGGGCAAGCAGGCCAAGGAGATGCTGGGCAGGACGCCCGGCTCCATTGTGGCGGTGCGCCCCTTAAAGGACGGCGTGATCGCCGACTTCGATGTGACGGCGGCCATGCTGAAGTATTTCATCAAAAAGGCGCTGAAGTCCGGCGCGCTGAGCCGCCCCAGGATCGTGGTATGTATCCCCTCCGGCGTTACCGAGGTGGAGAGAAGGGCCGTTGAGGACGCTGCCAGGCAGGCGGGCTCCAACAATGTAGACCTCATCGAAGAACCCATGGCGGCGGCCATCGGCGCGGGCCTCCCGGTAGGAGAGCCCACCGGAAGCATGGTGGTGGATATCGGCGGCGGAACCTCTGAGGTGGCGGTGATCTCCCTGGGAGATATCGTCACGGCGGTTTCCGTGCGCATGGCGGGAGATAAATTCGACGAGGCCATCGTCACCTATGTGAAAAAGAAATATAACCTTCTCATCGGCGAGCGCACCGCGGAGGAGATCAAGATGAAGATCGGCTCTGCGTTCCCAACGGAGGATACCATCAATTCCTTTGTGGAGATCAAGGGCCGGAACCTGGTAGACGGGCTGCCGAAAAATGTGACCATTCATGCCGACGAGGTGCGGGAGGCTTTGGGAGACAGCGTGATGCTGGTGGTGGACGCCATCAAGGACACGCTGGAAAAGACTCCCCCGGAGCTGGCGGCGGATATCATCGACCGGGGCATTATGCTTACCGGCGGCGGCGCGCTGCTTCGCGGCCTTGACAAATTGGTCAGCCAGGAGACGGGGATCCCCGTCCATGTGGCGGAGCGGCCTTTGGACTGCGTCGTGGAGGGGACCGGAAAAAGCCTGGAGATCGACCTGCCGAAGTCCTACTACAGGGCTTCCCGGAAGAAATAAGACAGTCAGAGTATTTGAGGAGGGGCTGCCGCACAGGGCGGCACGGGAAACAGTCCCGCGGGCGGGGCAGGTTTTTCGTGTCTGCCCTTTCGCGGCGGACCCCCTTTTTCGCTTCTTTGGAAAACGAAAAGAAAGGAGGAAGACAGCTTGAGAGATTTTTTTAAAGCCAGCTCTTTTAAGGTGCTGGTCATCACGGCGGTGGTGCTTTTGGGCATCATCATCTATACAGCCAGCGCCGGCGGATCGTTTCTGGCCAATATCCTTGGCTTTGTCTCCTCTCCCATGCAGAGCATCGCCACCGAGACGGTGGACGGCGCCTTGAGCTTTGTGGATCTGGACGGGCTTTCCAGAGAGGAATTGAAAACGATGATCACCGACCTGCAGGCGGAAAATTCCACTCTGCGGGAGGGGCAGGTAAAGCTTCATGATCTGGAGCAGGAGAACGAGCAGCTCAAGGAACAGCTGAAGATCGTGGAGAATGCCCCGGATACGGAGATGCTTTCCGCTTCCGTGATCGGAAGGGACCCGGGAGATGTGTTTTACGGCTTCTCCATCAACAAGGGGACCCTGGCGGGGATCAGCGTAGGGGATCCGGTGATCACCAAGCAGGGGCTGGTGGGGATCGTCACCCAGGCCTATGCCACCACCAGCAAGGTCACCTGTATCCTCTCTGAGGATGTGAAGATCGGGGCCATCTGCAAAAAGGAAAACGGGTATTCTGAAAGCGGCGTGATCACCAGCAATATCCAGACGGCGGCCGGGGGCTTGGTGCGCATGGAATACCTTTCCAACGAGACAAAGATCGAACCGGGAGATATTATCGTCACTTCCGGCTCTGCCAGCGTCTATCCGGAGAACCTGATCATCGGGAGGGTGCAGAGCGTAGAGAAATCAGAAAACGATATCTCCTGCTATGCCGTGGTGAAGCCCTATGAGGATATCCGCAGCGTAAAGGAAGTGCATATCATCCTGAACTTCCCAGGAAAGGGAGAGGAGCGGGAGGAAATTCCTCCGCAGGCCAGCGAGGACCCCCAGAACAATGAAGACGCGGAGGCGGGGAAATGACAGATTTTAACCGATTAGTCCGCTATCTTGCCTATGCCCTGGAGCTTTTGGTGCTGTTTATGGTGCAGGAGACGCCGGGGCTGATGCCCACGATCTTCGGAGGCCGCCCGCTTTTGGTTTTGCCGGCGGCCATTTCCATAGCGCTGTTTGAGACAGAGCTGCCTGCTATGGCCTTCGGGGTAGCGGGGGGGATGTTTCTGGATTTCGGCCTTTCCGGCGCCATGGGCTTTCACGCGCTGATTCTGGCGGTGCTGTGCTATTTTGTGAGCATTCTGGCAAAGGTCTATTTACAGGTGAATTTTGTCACCGCTCTGATCACCGGGATCTGGACGGCAGGAGTGGTGGTAAGCCTTGAATGGCTGTTCCTCTTTTATTTTCCCGGCTATTCCATGCCGGGCTTCGCGTTTTTACACCGCTATTTGCCGGAGTATTTTTATACGCTGCTGTTTTTTCCCCTCACCTACCTGCTTAACAAGGGGCTGTTTCAGGCTCTGCAGCAGCCCCAGTAGCAAAAGGGCCGGATGCCTCCGGCTCAGCCTCAGAAATGATAAGGAAAGGAAAAGGATCCGCCATGAAATTACCCAAGCTCCCCAAAATAGGCCGCTCTATGGTCTGCCTTTTGCTTTTGGCGGCCTTTTTTCTCTGGTATGAGCTGCGTCTGGCCGAATGGCAGATCGTCAAAGGAGACGAATTTAAAGAGATCGCCATGAGCGATAATACCGATTCCTTGGAGATCGCAGCCGCCCGGGGCGAGATCCTGGACAAAAACGGCGTGGTGATCGCGGGAAACAGGACCACCTATAACCTGGTATATGACGCTTTGAGCATGGTGTATTCCCAGCGCAATGCCACCATTGTAAAGGTGGTTTCTCTTTTGGAGTCCCGCGGGGAAAAGTGGCGGGATATCCTGCCGATCCGCCTTTCCGAGGAGGGCGGGTATGTCTTTCAGGAAGACCGGGAGGAGGCCATCCTTTCCCTGAAGGAGGATCTGAACCTGGCGGAGTATGCCACGGCTCAGGAATGTATGGCGGCTTTGATCAAGGAATATGACTGTTCCGGATATTCCAATGAAGATACCCGTGTCGTGGCCTCTGTACGCTACAGCATGACGAAGGACGGGTATTCCCGCACCAACCCCTATGTGATCGCGCGGGACGTCTCCGCTGAGACCATCGGCGTGTTCGGAGAACGGGCAGAGGAGTTCCCGGGTATTGAAGCCCGGGTGGAGGTAGAGCGCTATTACGGAGACGAAGGAGATCTGGCCCCTCATGTGGTGGGAAATGTGGGAAGCCTTTCCTCCGAACAGTACGAGGCCGCTGTAGAGCGGGGAGAAGCCTATGACAGGACGGAAAACCTTTCCGGCTATAAGTGGACGGATGTCATGGGGCAAAGCGGCCTGGAAAGCGTTTTTGAATCCCAGCTGAGAGGGAAACGGGGCAAAAAGAGCGTGCTGACAGACGAGACCGGGGCGGTCAGAAGCGTTACGGTCACCCAGGCGCCGGAGGAGGGAAACAGCGTCCACTTGACGCTGGACGCCGATCTGCAGCGGGCGGCCAATCTCTCTCTGGAGGAAAATATCAAGGCCAACACCAGAGCAAAGGACTGTACAGCCGGCGCCGCGGTGGTGCTGGATGTAAAGACCTTCGGTGTGCTGGCCTGTTCCGTCTATCCCGATTTCGACATGAACCTTTACTCCACAGACGATGCCTATGTGAGAAAGGTTCTGAATGATAAGGAGCAGCCTCTTTACAACAGGGCCTTGGAGGGGACCTACACCCCAGGCTCCGTCTTTAAGCCCCTGGTGGCGCTGGCTTCCCTGCAGGAGGGTGTGATCAACGCTTCCTCCACCCCCTATAACTGTGACGGAATGTTCCGGTATTACGACCTGAATCTGAGATGTACCGATCACCACGGCTTTGCGGATATCTATTCTGCCCTGGCAGGGTCGTGCAACGCCTTTTTCTGTGATGTGGGGCTGGACCTTACCATCCGCCGGATGGATGCCTACGCCCAGTATTTTGCCTTGGGCACACAGACGGGCATAGAGCTTTACGAGGAGACGGGCACGATGTCCAACCCTCAGGAATATCAGGAGAGGCATGCGGGCGTAGCGTGGACCGACGGCCTTACGGCTCAGGCGGCCATCGGCCAGTGCGACAACACCTTTACGCCGATCCAGCTGGCTACCTACTGCGCCACCATTGCTAACGGCGGCGTCCGCCTGCGCACCCATTTTCTGGACCGCATTACGGATTATACCGGAGAGGAGACGGTTAAGGTCTGCCGGCCGGAGGTCCTTTCCAACGCAGGGCTTTCCTCTGATGTGCTGGGTGTGGTAAGAGAGGGAATGAGGCAGGTGGCCGCTTCCCCCAATGGTACCGCCTATACCACTTTCGGGGATTACCCCTATGGCATTGCAGCCAAAACCGGTACTGCGGAAACCGCGGAAAATGAGGAGAAGGAGCCCAACCTGACCTTTATCGCCTACGCCCCCATCGAAGACCCGCAGATCGCCGTGGCGGTGGTGCTGGAGGAAGGCTATAAGGGGGTCTATGCCCAGCAGGTGGCCAAGGACATTTTTGACCAGTATTTCGGCTTGGTGACAAGAGACGCCCAGGGCAACCGCTACAACAGCAGAGGGGATCAGATCGACGCCCAGGGCAAGGTGCTCAAGACCAGGGAAGAGCTGGACGCCGAAGCTTCTCCCTCGCCGGCCCCTTCTCCCTCAGTCTCTCCCGAGAGTTCTTCCCCGGAAGGAAGCTCCGCTGTAAAGCCCTCTCCCTCCGGCAGCCGCGATGAGGGAATTCCCGATGTTCCCTTTACCGGGGAAAGCAGCCCCCTTCCGGACGCGACGGTGCCTCCCCAGGCCAGCACGGCTCCTCAGGACAGCACATTTCCCGATTCCCCCTATTGGAGCGGCCCCTGAAGCAGGGAGGAAAGGTTTTCGGAAAGCTTTGATTCCCAAAAAGAATGACTAAAGAAAAAGCTTATAAACTATGAAAACCGGACAAAAAATGTAAAAATTAATATTTGTTTTTGACAATATGCCACCTGTGTGTTATCATGGTAGACGAGGTAATTTTCTTATGGGGATTTCAACAGTAATCACGTCCGGCAAGGGCGGGGTCGGAAAGTCTACCGTCTGTGTGGGCTTAGGGCGCGCATTGGCCCAAAAGGGACGGCGCGTGCTTTTGGTGGATCTGGACGCCGGGCTTCGCAGCCTGGATCGTATGACGGGTACAGAGGAAGAGCTGGTGTTCGATATTTCGGATGTGGTCGAGGGCCGGTGCGCCCCCATAGACGCCATCTATTCCTGCGCAGGGGAGGAAGGTCTTTTTCTGCTTCCCGCGCCCTCTTCCGGAGACCGGATGGTGTCAGCCAATGCCATGAGCCGGTTGGTTCCCCTGTTGAAGCGCTACTATGATCATGTGCTGCTGGATTCCCCGGCAGGCGTGGGAAGGGGCTTCCGTTGTGCTGCCTGTGCGGCTGACCGGGCTTTGGTCGTTTGCAGTCCGGATCCTGTCTGTGTGCGCGGCGCCAGTGCGGTGAAGGAGCTTTTGGAAAAGCTTCAGGTTCCCTGGCAGAGGCTGATCATCAATCGCTTTAACAGTGAATTTTTCCAGAAAACAGACGCCTATGCCGATCTGGACGGAGTGATCGACGCTTCCGGCGTGCGTCTGTTCGGCGTGGTGCCGGAAGATTTTTCCATGGCGGCGTCGTTTTTAAGGGGAAAGGAGGCTCCTGCGGCTTCCTCCGGAATGATGGCGATATGTCGGATCGCCGGAAGGCTGGAAGGAGATCTGGTTCCTTTGTCCCTGCTTTGAGAAGAGAGTTGTATGCTTTGGGAAAACGCGCGGCTAAGGCCGCTTGAAGGAGGAGAGCAGCTATGAACATTGCGATTACAGCCCATGACGCAAAAAAGGAATTGATGGTACAGTTCTGCATCGCTTACTGCGGCATTTTGAGCCGCCACAATCTTTGCGGGACAGGCACTACGGGAAAGATGGTCTCTGAGGCTACGGGGCTGAAGATCCAGCAGTTTTTAAGCGGTCCTCAGGGCGGCGACCAGCAGATTTCCGCCCGAATCGCTTTCAATGAGATCGATCTGCTGCTGTTTTTCCGCGATCCGCTGACGCCCAAGCCCAATGAGCCCAACGATATGAACCTGCTGCGCATCTGCGATATGCACAATATTCCGGTGGCGACCAATATCGCCACGGCGGAGGTGCTGATCCACGGCCTGGAGCGAGGAGACCTGGACTGGCGCGATCTGGTGCGAAACTGAGAGCGTAAAAAGCGGACAGAGGCGAGAGGCCTCTGTCCGTCTTGACAAAATGAGAGGAAATCCTCTATAATGGAGCCGAATCGGCAGATTCGGTTGGATCAGTCGATCCGGCTGGACCGGTGAGGACCGGGATGAGTACTTTGACCCCACGCGGCAGAGAGAGGGGGCGCGAAACTGTGCCTTGGCCTGTTTTCAGCGCTGAAAGCCCCCTTGGCGCAGGACAAAGGAAAGACGCCCGCGAGCCGGGAACCGAAGAGAAAAGGAAGGCGGCGGCCCCGCCTTTGAATTAGGGTGGCACCACGGAGATACCTTCGTCCCTTATTCCGGCTCTGCCGGGGGGAAGAAGGTTTTTTGCTTTGTGAAATTTGCTTGAAGAGGGTGATACAGTGCGGGAAGAACAAAAGAAAGTTTCAGAGTTCGCCCGGGCCCATACATTGAATATGGATCCGCAGGTGAGGCTTCTGGATTTGATTTCCGAGCTGGGAGAGCTTTCCAAGGAGTTTTTAAAGGTATCCGATTACGGGAAACGGCCTCTCGCCGTTACGGAAGAGATGAAGGGGGAATTGGGAGACTGCATCTTTTCCCTATTGTGCCTGTGTGATTCTTTGGGGCTGGACGGGGAAAACGCCCTTTGTGCCGCCCTTGAAAAATACCGGAAAAGGCTTCTGGAAAAGGGCGATCTGGGAAGCGGAAAATAAAATCGGGACAGAATGTAAAAATACGCTTACGGAAAGGAAAAGGAAAATGGAGCTGATCACAAAAGCGCCCAAGGGTACGGTGGATATCGTCCCGGGCGTTTCGGAAAAATGGCAGACGATGGAGGCTGTATTCCAAAGCGAGGCGCAGCTAAACGGCTTTCGGGAGATCCGCACCCCGGTGTTTGAGCATACAGAGCTGTTTCTGCGCAGTGTGGGAGACACCACCGATGTGGTGGAAAAGCAGATGTACACCTTTGAGGATAAGGGGGGCCGCTCTGTCACCCTGCGCCCCGAGGGCACGGCCGGAGCTGTGCGGGCCATGCTGGAAAACGGCCTGTATAACGCCGGGTATCCGGTGAAGCTGTACTACACCACCTCCTGCTACCGCTATGAAAAGCCCCAGGCGGGCCGCCTGCGGGAGCTCCACCAATTCGGCGTGGAGATGTTCGGCGCGGCAGAGCCTGCGGCGGACGCCCAGGTGATCGCCATGGCCCTTTCCGCTTTCCGGCGGCTGGGCCTTGAGGATGTGGGCTTGCAGCTCAACTCCATCGGCTGCCCTCAGTGCCGCAAGGAATATCACAAAGCGCTCAAGGAGTACTTTACCGCCCGGAAGGACCAGCTTTGCGAGACCTGCCTTTCCCGTTTGGAGCGCAACCCCATGCGGATCCTGGACTGCAAAAGCCCTGTCTGCTCTGAGATCGCCAAGGGTGCGCCGAAAATCACCGATTACCTCTGCGAGGACTGCCGCGCTCATTTTGAGCAGGTGCAGGGCTATCTTACGGAGCTGGGCATCGAATATGAGCTGGACCCCGGCCTGGTGCGGGGCTTGGATTACTATACCAGAACGGTGTTTGAATTTCCCTCCAAAAGCCTGGGCTTTGCCCTGGGCGGCGGAGGAAGGTATGACGGGCTGGTAGAGGAGATGGGCGGCAAGCCCACCCCGGGTCTGGGCTTTGGCCTGGGGCTGGACCGCATTTTGATGGCGCTGGAAGCCCAAAAGGCGGAATTCCCGGAGCCCACGCGGTGCGAGGTGTATATCGCCTCCATGGGAGAAGCCGCTTTGAAGAAAGCCCTTTCCCTCACAGACGCCCTGCACAAATGCGGCGTCCCGGCGGACTGCGATCTCTGTGCCAGGGGCTTGAAGGCCCAAATGAAATATGCCGATAAGATCGGCGCCCGCTATACTATGGTGTTGGGAGACGACGAAATAGAAACGGGGAAGGCGGAATTAAAGCATATGAAAACCGGGGAGAAAAAGAAGATCTCCATCGGAGAAGATTTTATGGACGCCTATATTACCGCCAGTACCGCTCAGGAGGATCTGAGCTTCTGACGGGGCGCGAAAGAAAAACCATCGCCCGAAAAAGCCGGGCAAAACAAATGAACAGGAAAGAAGAGGGATGAAAGGATGACTCAGTCCAGAACGCATACCTGCGGACAGCTGCGGCTGGAAAACGCGGGGGAAAAGGTGACGCTCAGCGGGTGGATGGAAAACTTGAGAGAGGTAGGAGGCAATATCGGCTTTCTTGTGCTTCGGGATTTTTACGGCACCACTCAGGTAGTAGTGGAGACAGAAGAGCTTTTGCGCGAGGTGAAGGCGCTCAATAAGGAGACCACGATCCAGGTGACCGGAACGGTGCGGGAGCGCACCAACAAAAATCCGAAGATCCCCACCGGGGAGATCGAGATCGTGCCGGAAACCATCACGGTGCTGGGCCGCTGCCGGTATCACGAGCTGCCCTTTGAGGTAAATTTCTCCCGGGACGCCGATGAAGCTCAGCGGCTGAAATACCGGTATCTGGATCTGAGAAATCCGGCGGTAAAGCAGAACATCGTCCTGCGCTCTAGGGTGGTTTCCGCCCTGCGCAGGGCCATGGAGGAGCACGGGTTTTTGGAGATCACCACTCCGATCCTGACGGCTTCTTCCCCGGAGGGCGCGCGGGATTATCTGGTGCCCTCCAGAAAGCACCCGGGAGAGTTTTACGCCCTGCCTCAGGCTCCCCAGCAGTTTAAACAGCTGCTGATGGCCTCCGGGTTCGACCGCTATTTCCAAATCGCCCCCTGCTTCCGGGATGAGGACGCCAGAGGCGACCGGTCCCCCGGGGAGTTCTATCAGCTGGACATGGAAATGGCCTTTGCCTCTCAGGAGGATGTATTTGCCGTGCTGGAGGATGTGCTGCCTCCCATTTTCGCGAAATACGGCACCTACAGCGTGGCTTCCAAGGCTCCCTTTACCCGGATCCCCTACCTGCAGGCCTTGGAGGAGTTCGGCACAGACAAGCCGGACCTGCGCATCGACCTGAGAGTGAAGGATGTGACAGAACTGCTTTCCGGCTGCGGATTCCCGCCCTTTGAAAACAGCGTGATCAAGGCGGTGCCGGTGTCCGGCTGCACCCTGACCAGAAAAGCCATCGATAAGCTCTGCGAGGATATCGAGGTACAGGCCGGGAAAAAGCCCTATTGGTTTAAGATGGACGAACAGGGCGCTTTGGCGGGAGGCATCGCAAAGTTTTTGAATGGCCAGGAGGGCCTTGCCCAACAGGCGGCCGAGGCTTTGGGGCTTACTCCCGGAACTTTAGTGATGGTGTCTGCCGGCTCCAAGAACGAGGCGGTAAAAACTGCCGGTGTGGCCCTGAAGTTTTTAGGCGAGGCCTGTGAGGGGCATATGGATAAAGAGCGCTATGAATTCTGCTGGAT
Organism: uncultured Acutalibacter sp.; assembly: GCA_964565505.1. GTDB lineage: Bacteria > Bacillota > Clostridia > Oscillospirales > Acutalibacteraceae > Acutalibacter. Next base: position 15,631 of record CAZMFF010000050.1, read on the forward strand.
CGTGGACTTCCCCATGTATGAGATCGGAGAGGAATCCGGAAAGCTGGAATTCTGCCACAACCCCTTCTCCATGCCCTCCGGAGGAATGGAAGCCCTATTGAAGGCAGAGCGGGGAGAATTGGACCCGCTGGAGCTTTCGGCGCAGCAATACGACCTGGTGTGCAACGGAATTGAGCTTTCCTCCGGCGCGGTGCGCAATCACGACCCGGAGATCATGGTGAAGGCCTTTGAGATGGTGGGCCTGGGAGAAGAGGATGTAAAGGCCAAATTCCCCGCCATGTACAACGCTTTCTGCTATGGGGCGCCGCCCCATGCCGGGATCGCCCCGGGGGTGGACCGTATGGTCATGCTGCTGTGCGCAGAGAGCTCCATCCGGGAAGTGATCGCCTTCCCGATGAACAAGAGCGCGCAGGATGTGATGATGGGCGCTCCGTCTTTGGTGTCTGACGCTCAGCTTAAGGAGCTTTCCATCAAGGTGGAGACGGAAGAGGAATGAAGAGGGGTCTTTCGATGGCCGCAAAATAAAAAATCGGAAAAGATTTTTCCCGCTTTTCCATTCGTGGAACATTGGAAAAAAGAGGGAATCAGTCTTAGAAAAACCTTGCCAAACGTTTCTTTCCTCTGCCGTGAAACCATCTGGAAAATCGGTATATTTTGCGTTATAAGCATTAAAAAAAGATAAAAAACCACAATATATAGTATTGACAGATGCCTTTCCGGTATCTTATAATGAAAGCCGCCCCTCGAAAAGGAGGGGCGGCTTTCAGCATGAAAGGCTCTCTTTTGCGGGAGAGCCCGGGAAAATGGATGAGACAAGGAAAAGAGGAGCAGGGTAATGATAAAGACCATCGTGAAAAGAAGCGGAGAAAAAGTTCCGTTCGACGCGTCCAAGATCCGCGGGGCGATTTTTAAGGCCAATGTGCGCAACGCCGGAGAGCGGTTTGACGACGCAGAGCTGGACCGGTTGACAAATGCGGTAGTAACGCAGCTTCAAAAGCTCAAGAAGGTCCCCACGGTGGAACAGATTCAGGATATCGTAGAGGAAAAGCTGATCGAGGCCGACTACCCCAAAACGGCCAAGGCCTATATTCTTTACCGGGCGGAGCACCAGAAGATCCGCGAGATGGACGATGAGCTGGTGAAGATCTATTCGGCGCTGACCTTCGTCTCTGCGGAGGATTCCGATCTGAAGCGGGAAAACGCCAATATCAATGCGGATACCGCCATGGGAACTATGCTTAAATACGGCTCCGAGGGCTCCAAGAGCTTTTATGAAAAATATGTCATCCCTCCGGAGATCGCCAAGGCAGATGCCGAGGGAGATATCCATATTCACGACAAGGATTTTTACACTCTCACGGAAACCTGCTGTCAGATCGACCTGATCAAGCTGTTCAAAAACGGATTTTCCACCGGCCACGGCTATTTGAGAGAACCCAACGATATCCGCAGCTACGCGGCGTTGGCCTGTATCGCCATCCAGGCGAATCAGAACGAGATGCACGGCGGCCAGAGCGTGCCGATTTTCGATTACGCCATGGCCCAGGGGGTGGATAAGACCTACCGCAAGGAGTATTTCAAGGCCCTTCCCCAGTTTTTCCAGGTGAGCAGGGGAATGGCCTATGAGGATGCAGCTGCTATGGTGGCCGCGGTGAAGGAGGCCATAGGGACAGACGTTTCCATGGATTCCTGCGACGAATACGGCGAGAAAGCCGCCAAGTTCCTTCCCGATCATCAGCGGGAGGGCGGCTTTGAGGAGATCACGGAGGAAGAGACCCGGAATGCCTGCCGCTATGCGAAGGAAACCGCCTGGAGAGAGACGGACCGGGCAACGTATCAGGCCATGGAGGCTTTGGTGCACAACCTCAATACCATGAACTCCAGGGCAGGCGCCCAGGTGCCCTTCTCCTCCTTGAATTACGGTACAGATACCTCCCAGCAGGGCAGAATGGTGATCCGCAATCTGCTGCTTGCCACGGAGGCGGGCCTGGGAGATGGGGAGACCCCTATTTTCCCGGTGCAGATCTTCAAGGTCAAGGAAGGGGTCAACTACAACGAAGAGGACCCTAACTACGACCTGTTCAAGCTGGCCATGCGGGTTTCCGCCAAGCGGCTGTTCCCCAATTTCAGCTTTATCGACGCGCCCTTCAATCTTCAGTATTACAAGCCGGGAGATTACGATACGGAGATCGCCTATATGGGCTGCCGCACCCGTGTAATGGGAAATGTTCACGACAAAAAGCGGGAGACCACCTGCGGCCGGGGCAACCTGAGCTTTACCTCGGTAAATCTTCCCCGCATCGGGATCGAGGCAAAGGGAGATGTGAAGAAATTCTATCAGATCCTGGACGAGAGGATCGACCTGTGCGTGGAGCAGCTTTTGCACCGCTTCAAGATCCAGTGCAGCAAAAAGGCCTATAACTATCCCTTCCTCATGGGACAGGGGGTGTGGATCGACTCTGACAAGCTGGACCGCAACGACTCTGTGGCGGAGGTTTTGAAGCACGGCACTCTTTCCATCGGCTTTATCGGGCTGGCGGAGACCCTGAAGGCCTTGACCGGCAAGCACCACGGCG
>CAZMFF010000051.1:0-17455 GCA_964565505.1 uncultured Acutalibacter sp.
GACAGAAAATCAGCCGAGATAACGGCGTTCTTTATGGAAATGGGAATATTTTAGGGTATGACCGAGTGGGTGAAACCTATGTTATCAATGAAGAACAAGCAGAAACCGTCAGAATGATATTTGATTTGTATTTGCAGGGATATGGCTCGATGAAGATTGCGGGAATACTGACAGAAAGAAAGCGAAAAACAGCATCAGGGCTTGTAAAATGGAGCGTATCCAATATTATGAGAGCCATTAAAAATGCCACATATACGGGTACTAAATGTTATAACAAATCCAGAAGTAACAATTTCCTTGAACAGAAAAGGATTAACAATCTGGATATGTCCACTTATGAATATGTTGAGGGCGATTTCCCCGCTATTGTTTCACAGGAAGTATGGGACAAAGCCCAAAAGATAAGAGAAAGCAGAATGAAGCCGTCTTTAGTGTCAACTTCAAAAACAACGCATAGCAAGCGTGACTCCAAGGATATATGGGTAAATAAGCTGCGTTGTTCGTGCGGCTCGTCATTCCGAAAAGATAAGTGGCATACAAAATTGGATGGGAAGATTTCATACGGTTATCAGTGCTATAACCAGATAAACAACGGAAACAAGAAAAAGAGGGCGGCACTTGGCTTAGACACCGAGGGATATTGCGACATCAAAATGATAACTGACTGGAAACTTGACTTTATGGCAAAAGAGTTGTTGGAGCATCTCTGGCAGGACAGAAAAGTATCCGTTATTATTGCAATAGACCTCATTAAGCGTTATTACAAAGATGATAGGCTTAATGAAAATCAGCATGATGCAGTATCCATCAAAGCGAAGATTGAAAAGGCACAGACCCGTTTAACCAATCTAATTGCTATGCGGGCAGATGGCGAGTTGTCAAAAGAAGAATACCAAGCTATGAGAAAACCCATTGATACCGAAATTCAACAGTTACAGGAGAAATTAAATCAAGCACCTAATGACGAACAGCCGAAACGAGGGCTTGAATTAGATGGGATTATCAGTACACTGAATACGCTGATAGATTTCAGTGGTACAAAGGTAAGCGAGGAAGTCATCAATCAATTTGTATATAGAGTAACGCCAACATCCGATACCACTTTTGATTGGTATGTTAATTTGTCTGGAACGGCTGATGTTAAGGCAACCTTTACAGCAGAGGGACGAAAGAGCAGAGCTGTTGTGAAGTTAGAGGAAATCGAACAGATTTCCTCGTTACATAGGAAAGAGAATGAGGACAACGGAATGTTCCTCAAAAACCCCCTTGTTTTTACCTTTCTGCACAGGCCGCGATCAAGAACCCCAGAAAGTAATTTTTAATCGAAACAAAGCCTTCGGAAGCAGATAAGTTCCCGAGGGCTTTGCTTTTATCCCCTTATTCCGAAATTTTGCGGTTTGCACAAAGCAAAAGCAAAATTCGAGGAAGCTTAGGCGGGGACTGGACAGCGCTCAGTCTTCGGCTCAAGTTTTTTTCGGCGGTGTGACAAAATTTTTAAAAAACTCTTGACTGTAAACCTGCTTGATACTGTATCTTCGGTATAGAAGAGGAGGGAGAGCAAAATGACCATCAAGGAACTAGAGGCAAGGATCCATATGACCCGGGCCAACATCCGATTCTATGAAGCACAGGGCCTTTTAAAGCCTGTCAGAGGAGAAAACGGCTATCGGGAGTATTCCGAAGAAGATCTTGCCGTGCTGCAAAAAATTTTTTTGCTTCGCTCGTTGGGAATGTCTTTGGAGGAGATTCGGGAAGCGCAGAGCGGCGGCAAAGAGCTTTCCGCCCTTTTGCAGGCGCGGCAGGAGGCGCTGGAAAAGGAACAGCTGCGTCTGGAGGCTTGCCTTCGAGTCTGCCGGGAGATGAGGGAGGATCAGGTTCGCTATGACACGCTCGACGCCCAGAAATATCTGCGAAGCATTTCCGTCGCAGAAAGCGTTCCCCTGCCTGCTTCAGATCAGGTGAAGCGGCCCTGGATACCCTGGCGGAGATTTTTCGCGCGGCTCTTTGACCTTTTTCTGCTTACGCTCTTTTGGGCAATGTCCTTTGCCTGCTTTTGCAGCCGGGCGTTTTTGCGCGCGTTCCCCTTTGAAATCGCCGCGATGATAACAATGCTCTTTCTGGAGCCGCTTTTGCTTCGGCTTTTCGGGACAACTCCGGGAAAATGGATCATGGGGATCCGGGTAACCGATGACGCGGACGGCAGATTATCCTACTCCAAGGGCTTTATTCGTACTTTCAAGGCGCTGTGGTGGGGAACGGGGATGGGGATCCCGATTTTTTCCATCGTTCGCCTGTTCATGAGCTATTATACCTATTATAAGGAAAAAACTCTTTCCTGGGAATACGACTCTGAGGAAACGATCCGGGAGAATAAAATCTGGCGCGGCATGGGGATAGTCGGTGTTTCCGCGGTTCTTATCTTCTGTTTTACAGCAGAGCTTTCCTATCTGAAAAAGCCGCTGCACAGCGGAAACCTGACCGTCGCCCAGTTCGCCGAGAACTACAATCACTATCAGTGGTACTATTTTGGAGGAGAAACCTCCGGGTATCTGGACCGGGAAGGCCAACCGACCGCAAGAAAACCTCAAGATTCTCATGGGATCATTGTGAATGTGTCCGATATCGCGGCGGAAAAGCCTGTCATTACCTACACGGAAAAGGATGGGGCCATCGTGGAGATCAGTATGGAAATCCGCTGGGAAGAGACAGGGATCTTCTGGGCGGGAACCGACAGGATCCCGCTGATGCTCTATTCCTTCCTGCTTGCCAGGCCGGAATGGAGCCACAGGGAAGTGGAGCGGATCGGGCTGCAGATCCTGGACGATCCTCTCGAGGACTTCCATACCGAAGCCCGCAAAATAGAGATCACCTATGAAGCACCTGTCTTCCCTGAGTATGTGCAAAGGCTTACCATGAAAAAGATCGACTGAAAAGCGAAGGCTTGTTTCCCTTTCTGCATGTCTGCCAACATTCCCTGTGTTTTCGCCTGATCCATTGTTGCTCAGGTTCCGTAAGCTGCTTACGGCTTTGAATCCGCAAGGGTTGACACGATCGCTTTCTTGTTGCTATACTGAAAATATTCACAGAAGAAAAGCTCTCAGACTGCGCCGGGGCGGGAAACCTGCAGCGAAAAAGCGCTTGGAAGAGAGCGCCTAAAACGGAAAGGCGTGAATATGGAAAGTATGGAACAGAAAAATGCCCTGCTGTGCGGCGCCCTGATGGAAAAAATAGCGCTTTGCAAAAGGGACTATGAGGAGAACCGGGACGACACTTCCCTCAGCACGCTTCTGGCCAGTAAGCTGGGATCCCTGGAAGAGCTTCATAAGCGCTTACAGGGCGGGGAAGACCCGGGAGAGCTTATGACAGAATTAAAGGGAAAGCTTCCTGGGCTGGAGCAGGACATGGAGCGGGAAGCGGAATGCCCTTCCTTTGACTGGTACGATGAGCACCATTACTATAAGGTGTTTTCCGGACAGCGGAAGGCTATTTTGGAAGTGATAGAGCTTCTGGACAGGGAGGCGGAGGCAGCCTGCCTTCACGGGGAGGAAGAGCTTTGATCTACTTTACCGAAATTCCCCTTCCGACTGTTCCAAAAGAGAAGAGCAGGCAGGAAAAGCGGATGAGCAGGGCGCTTCTTCGTTTCGTCCTGTCCAGGCGCCTTCCAAAACAAAAAAACGAGCCCCTCGAGGAGCTTTTGTGCCGGGGAGAGCATGGAAAGCCGTTTTTGAAGGGGGATCCCTTCTATTTTAATCTCTCTCATTCCGGTGGGATCATCGTATGCGCGGCAGAAGACACGCCGGTGGGAGTCGACGTGGAAAAGCTGCGCCCCTTTTCCGAAAGGCTGATGCGGCGCATCTGCACGCCGGGAGAGCGCACCCTGGTGGAAGGCCTGAAGGACCGGGATAAGGCTCTTACCCAGCTTTGGACCATGAAGGAAAGCTATATGAAATATACGGGAAAGGGCTTCGCCCAGGGGATCCTTTCCACAGAGTTCGCCGCCTTGGGAAAGCACTCTCGCCTGTGTTCAAAGGACGCTTTTTTTGTTTCTCGGGAATTTCTGGGGGCTTTTCTGACTTTGTGCACGAAAACTCCTGTCGCTCTCTCTGTTCAGAGAGTTTGCGAAGAGGAGCTTTTTCCATTTTCAGAAGCTGAAAGATAACAGCGGCCGTCCTGCATAAAACCCTTCTCTGTGTCATATCTATCAACAACTTGATTCTCAGAGAGGAACGGTGAAAAATGGTCGTATCGCTGAAAGCCAATAAAAAACGGATCATTGCCTTCGTGCTGCTGGCGGCAGCAGTGATCGGGGCATGGATCTTCCTGAAGGGAAGAGGCGCAGAAGAGACAGAAAAAAAGACCTTCGCGGGTGGAAGCAATGAAGAGAGGGTCAGCTTTCTTCAGAGCTTCGGCTGGGAGATCGATGAAAATCCGGCCGAGACCAGAGAGGTGATGATCCCGGCGGAATTCAACGACGTGTATACCACTTATAACGCCATGCAGAAGGCCCAGGGGTTTGACTTGAAGCCCTATGCGGGGCAGGTCTGCACGCAGTATAAGTATCAGGTGAAGAACTACCCGGGAGAGACAGAGGTATACGCAACCTTGCTGGTATACGGAGAGATGATCATAGGAGGCGACCTTGCCTGCGCCGAGGTAGACGGCTTTATGCACGGGTTCGCTTCTGACAGCGCCCGGTACGGTGAGACCGGCGTTAAGAAGAGTGAAAGCGCTTCCTCTCAGCCGCCTGAGAGCAGCGCCCTGACTGCCTCGCCGGCAGGGGAGGAGACCTCTTCGCCTGCTGAAAGCAGCGTGGAGTCCACGGCGGGAGAAGTGCTTTCGGAAGCGGCTTTTCCCACGGATTAACGGAAGCTCTCCAAAGACGATGCGGAAACAAAAAGGCGCAGCGGGCCCCTCCTTTGAAAAAGCGAGGGACCTGCTTCGCCGGAATTCGCGGGATAAGGGAAAGAGAGAAAAGCAAATGGAACGGCTGGATAAATTTCTGACCTCTCAAAACATCTGCACCAGAAAAGAGGCGGCGCGGCTGGTCAAAAAAGGGCTGGTGGCGGTGGACGGCGCCTGCGCGAAAGACCCCGGCCAGAAGCTGGACCCGGAGAAGAGCCGGATCACGGTGAACGGAAAGGAGATCGCCTACCGCCGGTATCTTTACCTGATGATGAACAAGCCTCGAGGCGTTCTTTCCGCCTCTCAGGACAAGCATGGCAAAACGGTTTTGGACCTTATCCCGCCGGAGCTTTTCCGCAGGGGCCTTTTTCCGGCAGGCAGATTGGACAAGGACACCACGGGCCTGCTGCTGATCACGGACGACGGCGAATTTGCCCACCGGATGCTCTCCCCCAAAAATCATGTGTATAAGCGCTATGAGGCCGGGCTTTTGAGAAAAATTACCGAGGAGGATATCAAGGCGTTTGAAAAAGGGGTCACCCAGGGCGGAGAAACCTTTGCTCCGGCAAGGCTTTGGGCCCGGGATACTCCGGATGGGCCGGGAGCGGTCGTCGAGATCCGGGAAGGAAAATTTCATCAGATCAAGCGGATGTTTGAGGCATGTGGGAATCAGGTCCTGAAGCTGAAAAGACTCAAGATAGGGGGGCTCTCCCTGGATGATACACTAGGGGAAGGGGAGGTAAGGCCTCTCAGTGAGGCAGAAGTAAAACAAATATTCGATGGCAAATTACACTAAAAAAGCTTTGTTATTTTGTGTTTTATAGAAAGCTCATAAAGGGAAAGAAAAATCTTTGGGTAAATAGAGAATATCCACATGGCGTTTTATCTGTTATACTGATACCAATTTAAAAAAACATGACAGCTCGTTGTGCATGTTTCAAACAGGAGGAAAAGTGAATGGCAAGCGTAACCCTAAAGAATATCTATAAAGTGTACGCCGGCGGCGTAACGGCCGTGACAGACTTCAACCTCGATATCGAGGATAAGGAGTTTATCATTCTGGTAGGTCCTTCCGGATGCGGTAAGTCCACTACCCTGAGAATGATCGCCGGTCTGGAAGAGATCAGCAAAGGCGAGCTTTATATCGGCGACACTCTCGCAAACGATATCGCTCCCAAGGACAGAGATATCGCCATGGTGTTCCAGAACTATGCTCTGTATCCCCATATGACGGTATTTGACAACATGGCCTTCGGCCTGAAGCTTCGCAAGACTCCCAAGGATGAGATCAAGCGCCGCGTGGAAGAGGCTGCCCGTATCCTGGACATCTCCCACCTGCTGGACAGAAAGCCTGCCGCTTTGTCCGGCGGCCAGAGACAGCGTGTTGCCCTGGGCCGTGCGATCGTTCGTGACCCCAAGGTGTTCCTGCTGGACGAACCGCTTTCCAACCTGGACGCCAAGCTGCGTGCTCAGATGAGAACTGAGATCGCGAAGCTCCACAAGAGACTGGGCACCACCTTTATCTATGTTACGCATGACCAGACAGAAGCCATGACCATGGGCGACCGCATCGTTGTTATGAAGGACGGCTTCATTCAGCAGGTCGATACTCCTCAGAACCTTTATGATTATCCTGTCAATGAGTTCGTTGCGGGCTTTATGGGCTCTCCCCAGATGAATTTTATCGACGCCACCTTGGGCAAGGACGGCGCGGATTACACCTTGACCTTCGGCAATTGCACCATCAAGATCCCCGCCAATAAGGCAGAGGGCACGGAAATTGCTAACTATGTAGGCAAGGAAGTCGTGTTCGGCATCCGTCCCGAAGATGTGCATGATGAGCCTGAGTTCATCGAGAAGATCGGCGGCGCACATGCCACCGCTGATGTGGAAGTTACCGAATTGATGGGCGCTGAAACATATCTGTACCTCAACTGCGAGGGCCATGCGATCACGGCTCGTGTAGAGCCCACTTCCACTGCCAAGTCCGGCGACAAAGCGCAGATCGCTTTTGACCTGAAGAAGATGCACCTCTTTGATAAGGAAACCGAGAAGACGTTCCTGAACTGATTTCTCCTGTTTTGTAGTTATTTTTGCAAAGGCGCTGGTATCCGGCGCCTTTGCTTTTTCTCTATAGAGGGCTTTCGGCCGGAAAATTATTTCATAAAACGCAAGCTGGGCGGCTTTTTTCAAAAAAAAGGTTGAATTTTTTTTGCCAATTCGCTAAAATAATGGTGTATAAAATTCTTTGCGCAGTGATGGAAGGGCAAATATCGTTCGAGGTTACACAGTATGTGATCCGGCGGCGTGAAAGGCTGCCGGGGAAAGGGGAAGCGCATGTCCAATAGATTATTTCAAGGTGTTATTCATCAGATGCGGGACGCGGTAGACCGGGTGATCGGTGTGATCGATGAATCCTCCGTTATTATTGCCTGCAGCGAGTTAGGCAGGATCGGCGCGGTGTATGATAAGGTGACTGCTGATGAAATGGCCTCTTCCGAACTGTTTCAGACAGAGGAGTATACCTTCAAATCCTTCGGGAGCCGTCCCAGGCCGGAGTATGCGGTCTTTGTGGGGGGGACTGATTATGAGGCTCAGAAGCTGACCGGCGTTTTGGCCGTGTCTCTCAGCAGCATTAAGCAGTATTATGACGAGAAATATGACCGCGGCAATTTTATTAAAAATGTGATCCTCGATAATATTCTCCCCGGGGATATCTATTTAAAAAGCCATGAGCTGCATTTTGACTCTGATGTGAGCCGGGTGTGTATGCTGATCAAGGTCATGGATAAAAATGACATCTCTGCTTACGATGTGCTTCAAAATCTTTTTCCGGACAAGAATAAGGACTTTATTGTCAATATCAACGAGACGGATATTGCCCTTGTCAAGGAAATCAAGGCCAATATCGATGAAAAGGACCTGGATAAGCTGGCAGGCTCCATTGTGGACACCCTCTCCGGCGAGTTCTATACCCATTGCATGGTGGGCATCGGCACTGTGGTAGGGGGCATCAAGGACTTGGCCCGCTCCTTCAAAGAGGCCCAGGTCGCCTTGGAGGTAGGAAAGGTATTTGACACGGAGAAGCCGGTCGTCAGCTATAACAATCTGGGAATTGCCAGGCTGATCTATCAGCTGCCCACCACCTTGTGCGATATGTTCCTGAAGGAGGTCTTTAAGAAGGGCTCTATTGACTCTTTGGACCACGAGACGCTGTTTACCATTCAGCGCTTCTTTGAGAACAATCTCAATGTATCGGAAACCTCCCGCAAGCTGTTTGTGCACCGCAATACGCTGGTGTACCGCCTGGAAAAAATCAAAAAGATCACCGGCCTTGACCTTCGGGAGTTTGAAGACGCCATTGTGTTCAAGGTTGCGCTGATGGTCAAAAAGTATTTGTCCAGCAGTCCGGTGAAATTTTAAGACACAGGCGATGGAAACGATGCAAGTGTTACAAATTGATTACAAATAAATTCCGATAAAGAATAATAGCAGCAGCGCCCATTGGTATAATACGCCTATGCCGATGGGTGTTATTGCGTAAAAACCGGCTGCCGCAAGGGCCGGAAAAGACAGACAGGGAGGGATACCTTTTGATCGAGTTTCGCAACGTATCGAAGGTCTATAATAACGGTACAGAGGCGCTTCACAATATAAACCTCAAGGTGGACAAGGGCGAATTTGTATTTATTGTGGGCTCTTCCGGAGCGGGCAAAAGCACCTTTTTAAAGCTCATCATGTGCGAGGAGCGTCCCAATTCCGGGCAGGTGATCGTGGATGGAGTGGATGTGTCCAGGATCAGAAAGAGGAAGATCCCCTATATCCGCAGAAGAATGGGCATCGTGTTCCAGGACTTCCGCCTGATCGATCACATGACGGTGTATGATAATGTGGCCTTTGCCATGCATGTGGTGGGAGCTTCCTCCAAAACCATCAAGAAGCGCGTCCCCTATATTCTCAGCCTGGTGGGGCTGCAGCATAAGGCAAAGCACCACCCCAATGAGCTTTCCGGCGGGGAACGCCAGAGAGTGGGCCTGGCAAGAGCGCTGGTAAACAATCCTACTATGATCGTTGCCGATGAGCCCACCGGAAATATCGACCCCGCCCTCTCTTTTGAAATTGTCGATCTTTTAAGCGAGATCAACCGCCGGGGGACCACCGTGCTGATGGTGACCCATGAACACTCTCTGGTAAAGCATTTCCACAAGCGGATCATTCAGATCCACAGCGGAGAAATCGTGGCGGACACGGCCGCCATGCAGGAGGACAATTCCTCCTCCGGTTATCAGGAGCCGGATACTGACGAAGCGTATGAGGAATACGAGGAAGACTACAGCACGGTAGAGGTCAACGAAACATATGATCCCGAAGAGGAGACGGACGCGGCTTCCTATGCGGACCCTGAAATGGGCTATGAAGAGGAAGAGGCGGATGAGGAAGGGAGCGTGGAGGGCTGATGCACAGTATCGGATACCTTTTTAAAGAAGGCCTCAAAAGCCTCTGGAAAAACAGAACCATGAGCATCGCTTCTATCGCCGTGCTGATCTCCTGCCTTTTGATGACCGGCGTGGCGGGGCTGCTTTCCCTGAATCTTTCCATCACCATGAAGTCTATTGAAGACAACAACAGCGTGATGGTCTATCTGGACGAAAGCCTGCCCTCTCTCTCCGCCGTCAAGGTGGGAGAGGAGATCAAAAAGATCGAAAACATCGGGGAATGCACCTTCATCCCAAAGGACGACGGGCTTCTCACCATGATGGACAATATGGACGGCACTCCGGAGCTTTTCAACGGTTTGCTGGGGGATGAAAACCCTCTTCCGGACGCCTACCAGATCTCTCTGAGCGACCTGAGCCTTTACGACCAGACGGTCAGTGAGGTAAAGGCGATCGAGGGGGTCAAGTCCATTTCCGATTTCCGGGATGTGGCCACCAAGCTCAGCAACCTTGACCGCCTGGTGCGCTACTGCAGCATTGCCATTGTGGCGGTGCTCAGCGTGGTATCCCTGTTTATCATCTCAAATACCGTAAAGGTCACCATGTTTTCCCGCAGGATGGAGATCAGCATCATGAAGTCGGTAGGCGCGACCAACGGCTTTGTGCGCATCCCCTTCATTGTGGAAGGCCTGATGATCGGGATCCTTTCCGGGGCCATTTCCGCTACAGTGCTCCTGTTTGCCTATGACAAGGCGGTACAGGTCGTCTACAGTATCGTGCCCTTCCTGAGCGCGCTGGACCTTTCTCCCTTCACCTTGCTGATCTATCTGGGGTATATCCTGGCCGGCATGCTGTTCGGCGTCATGGGCGGTGTGATCTCCATCAGCAAGTACCTGAAAAAAGAGGGGGAAAACGCGGTCGTTTGACGGATCCCCTGCCAATAAGGGCGAGAGGCAGGATCCTTTTTATCGCCGCAAGCTTTTTCATTGACAACGGTCTTCGTTTTCACTATAATTAAAAACATTCGGGCGTCTGACGGTGCCTTATCAGTAAAGGATGAGCGTTATGGCAGAGAAACAGTATTTTGTGACTGAAGAAGGGCTTGAATCCCTGGAAAAGGAATTGGATTATTTAAAAACGGTAAGACGCAAGGAAGTTGCGGAAAAAATAAAGGTGGCACTCTCCTTTGGCGATCTTTCTGAAAACAGTGAATACGACGAGGCAAAAAATGAGCAGGCCATGATGGAGGCCAGGATCGCCGATGTGGAGGTCATGCTGAAAAACGCTGTGGTCATCGACGAGAGCGAGCTGAGCAAGGAGACTGTGCATATCGGCTCTAAGGTAGAGGTGACGGTCACCGCGGCAGACGGGAAAAAATCGAAACGGGATTTTAAGATCGTGGGCTCTAACGAGGCGGACCCCAGGAACGGGAAAATTTCGGACGAATCTGCAGTGGGAAAGGCTTTGATCGGTCATAAGCCGGGCCAGACGGTCCAGGTGGAAACGCCGGCGGGCATTTCCAAATACAAGATCGTTTCCATAGCCTGACAGCAGCCGAAAGGAGCCTCTCCAATGGGTAGACGCTCCTTTTTTAAATGAAGTTTAAAGTGAAAAGAGGATAAAAATGGCGCAGCAGCAAACATCGGGGCCACGGCCTCAGAACGAAGAAGATAGGAACGAGATCCTGCGCGTGCGCAGAGAAAAGCTTTTGAAAATGCAGGAAGAGGGGGAAGACCCTTTCCACCAGACACGCTTTGTCTGGGACGCTACCAGCGGGCAGATCAAAGAGAACTTTGACGCGCTGGAGGGGAAGCCCGTCAAGGTTGCCGGACGGCTGATGTCCAAGCGGGGAATGGGAAAGGTGTCCTTTTGTGATCTTCAGGATCGGGACGGAAAGATCCAGCTCTATGCCCGGCAGGACGAGATGGACGAAGAGGCCTACAAGAAATTCAAGAAGTATGATATCGGCGATATCGTAGGAGTTGAGGGAGAGGTTTTCCGCACCCAGCGCGGGGAAATGAGCGTTCGGGCAAAGAATATCATCCTGCTTTCCAAGTCTCTTCTGCCTCTGCCCGAAAAGTTCCACGGCCTTCAGAACAAGGATCTGCGCTATCGCCAGAGATATGTGGATCTCATTGTCAACCCGGAGGTAAAGAGGAGCTTTGTCCTGCGCGCCCAGTTTATCAAGCATGTGCGGGATTTCCTGGATAACCGGGGCTTTATCGAAGTGGAAACGCCGGTGCTCAACACCATTCAGGGCGGCGCCACCGCCCGCCCCTTTGTAACGCATCACAACACGCTGGACATCGATATGTATCTGCGCATCGCCACCGAGCTTCCGCTGAAGCGGCTGATCGTGGGCGGAATGGACCGGGTTTATGACCTGGGGCGGATCTTCCGCAATGAGGGAATGGACCCGAAGCATAACCCGGAGTTTACTACGGTAGAGCTTTATCAGGCCTATGCCGACTTCAACGATATGATGGATCTCTTTGAGGAGCTGCTCTCTTCAGCCGCCCAGAAGCTGCTGGGCACCTATCAGCTGGAGTGGTTGGGGGAAAAGGTAGATCTGACCCCCGGCTGGCGGCGGCTGCCCATGCATGAGGCTGTGAAGGAGTACTGCGGGATCGATTTCATGCAGATCGCTTCCGATGAAGAGGCTGTTAAAGCGGCTAAGTCCATCGGAGTGGAGCTTCCGGAGAATAAGGAGCCTACCTGGGGAAACGCCCTGTATGAGTGCTTTGACCAGCGTGTGGAGGAAAAGCTGGTAGCGCCCACCTTTATTACCATGCACCCGGTGGATGTGTCTCCCCTTGCCAAGCGCTCTCCCAAGGACCCCAGGCTCACAGAGCGGTTTGAGCTGTTCATCTGCCGCTCTGAAATGGGCAACGCCTTCTCAGAGCTCAATGACCCCATCGACCAGCGCAGCCGCTTCCAGAAGGAGGTAGAGGCCAGGGCCAAGGGCGATGACGAGGCCGGTATGATGGATGAGGACTTCCTCACCGCCTTGGAATACGGGATGCCCCCCACGGGAGGCCTCGGGATCGGGATCGACCGCTGCGTGATGCTTCTTACCGGAGCCGATTCCATCCGGGATGTGATCGCCTTTCCCACAATGAAGCCTCTCGATTAACAGTCCCCTTGCGGCACAATTGTTTTCGGGGATTTCAGCAGATAAATCGGGAGATTTTACACCTAATTTACACCTTTTCAATGAACAAGAGCCCACAATAACAAACTCTGAAAAGACACTTTTGCAAGTAGCAAGGGTGTTTTTTCTTACGCATTTTTAGCACCTCACAATATGTGAGGCATACATAAGCATTTGTGTTTATAAGAATGCTGCCGACAGACAACAGTGTTATAAGCATGAAATCTTAGAATAAACAAAAGGTGGAGATGACGAATATAGTCATCTCTGCCTTATTTTTTTGCGCAAAAAAATGAGAGCAAACCAACAAAGGCTCACTCTCATATAATATTAAGATATTTATACACCTACATATATCCACTTTAGTGGTGATGTTAAATGATTTTACAGAAAATCATTCTCTTCCATTCTTTCTCGGTAGACTCGCTCAATATTTTCGATAGCGAGAACACACCGGTTGTTACGATAGTCTTTATGTTCCCGACAGTAATCCTCATAAAAATCTATAACGGCGAGAATTTCAATAAAGTCCTCTCGCGTATGCTTCAGTCCACGCATCAGCTCAAGATTAAAGGATAGGATTTGCGCTCTGTGAGCGTCCGCATTGCGTTCATCATCAACCTTTATATGACCGTCCAGCCGTTTCTCCACTGTATTTAGTTTCTCAATGACATCTCCATTGAGACCCCTGCCGATTGCCCGCATGATAGCAGACCACGGGTCTACCTTGATTGGAGCAATTTGGACGAGCGTTAGCAAGAGTAATATACCACCACCACTCCAACTTAAAATCTCTGCGATACTCATACTGCACCTCCTGAAAAGTTATGTGACATCCTTCTTTTCTTCAGCGGCAACAGTTTTGTTTGCATTCAAAACTTTGCTCATGTCACACATATTGTCGATGAGTTCGCCGATTTTCTCATAATCTTTTTCATCCAAGTCATAGTCGATTGTGTCAGCAGATGCTTTTAGCATTGCCATGACATATGTTTTCTTATCTGCTCCGACCTCCATCTTGCCTTCAACCTCTGACATGAGGTCAATAACAAGACCCACAACTTTCGGCCAATTCTTTTCTTTTACAGCTTTGCGGACATATTCTACCAGCTTGATAGCCAGAGGAATAGCAGTTGCAAGACCTGCGAGGACAGAAACAATAAGTTGCAAATACTGTTCCATATTCGTTACCTCCTAAATTAGATTGGCGGGCTATTGACAGAAATATCGCCGCCATTGAAGTTATTTGCTTTGGCAGCTTCAAATGTAATGCCGCCCTCTTTGTGGTCTGATTTTGCCATATTCAAATAAAAAGAGCACACAATCCCGTGAGCAGACCACGGTAAGCCTACCATAGCAGAAAGCCATGGTAGACTACCCGTATATCCCTGATGAATGCAAAAAGCCGCTAAGGCGATACCTCCAACGGTAACGACCCATAGCAGCACCCGAATATCTGCAATCAGCCTTTTAGAGTATTCTGGTTTTTTAGCGGCTAAATGTTTACCGCCTTTGCCAGTCAGTTTCATTACGCCTGTCCAATCATCTTAGCAAAACGGTAGAGAACCGTTACAAGCTGTTCACGGGTCAGCAAGTCCTCCCAGGCACCATTGAACTCTTTGTCGCTTGTTCCAGCGACCAGACCAGTAGATTTAGCCCATTCACGAGCCTCTTCTGACCATGTTCCAGCATCGTTGTCCTGAAACTCAGAACGCATTTCTCTCCACAGTTCCTTAAAACGAGTGACATCCATATCATCATCCTCCTCTGTAGTTGTGTTAGGTACAAGCGACCAGTTTGGACGACCATAGCCTCCAATTTTGTTATAGCTTAAAGAATACCTCTTTGAATTTACGCTACCACCATTGGCAACAACGCCAGCGTCGCTGGATGTATTGCCCTCTATGGTGTAGACATACCCGTTAGCGACTTTCTCAACAATCCCAGTATGTCCCATACCATCACCATCTTTGAAGAAAATCTGGTCTCCGGGCTGCGGATTGCTTGTATAGAACTGCCCCTTATTCCTGTAATACTGAGCAGAGTATGTACAACCGGCACCCGCGCCACTGTAAGCCTGACATAGCAACTTCATACCAAGGTCAACACCAAATGTAGTGATGAAACACCAGTCTACGAAAACATCGCACCACGCATAGCCATTCTTGCTACCGTTATAGATGTTCCCGATTTTGTCTAAATCGCGGGCATACTTTGTCCAGTTGTTGCGTCCTGCGTTTCCTGTCTTGCTGTCGAGTTGACTGTTCGTCGCTTTCTCAAGATAGCCAATTTCATTACGTGCTGTTTGTAACAGGCGTTCAACTGCCGTCATAGTCGTGTCTCCTTTCTGAGTAGTGTTTGCATATTTATCATAGAAAGATTGCCCATAGCCGGCACGCTTGTTTTGAACTGCCGCACTCTGGTCTGCCGGTCTCTCAAATTGAAGCAATACAGCGTTAGATGCTTCAAGGATAGAGTTTGTGCTTTTGAGCACGCTCAGAACGCCCTGATAGCCTTCAGACAGCTCTTTCATAAGAAAGTGTAGCTGTGCAGTGAGGTCACCGATAGAGGCGCCTGCGGCCTTGCAGTGGGCAAGGAGAGCTTGCTTGCGAGACCAATAAGTCCATTGCGCTAAACCGTAACCGGCAGAGTCTTTAACGAAATTGGTATACACGCCATTGTCTACGGCAATCGTGTAAGATTCATCATCATAGCCAAGACTTTTTTCATAAGAATTCTGGAGATTCTTAGGATTTAGCCCGCTTTCTGCGTATAGATTACCCATCAAACCTGCTGCTCCGCAATCGGACAATCCTTGCGATTTCAGATAGTTCCAAATGGTTGATTCACTCAAAGAATCACCTCCTCATAAAAGCCGTGTTTTATAAACGGATATACATAATGGGAGCCACCGCTTGGTGAGCTCCCATTATTTTTTTTACCCTATTTCCGAAAAATTTTGTAATGCGGTTTTTCTCCGCCTTCGACAGCGTATCGCATCCAATCAAGCATGACGATTCCAATTGCCGAAAGCAAAATCCACAAGACAAAGAACTGCGGGCATACCTGCCCCATTATGTTTCCAGGCATAGCTGAGTAATCCCATACACCAAGACCGAGCCACACATTGATGATAAGCCCTGAGATAAATTCAACAGATGTGATTGCCGTGGCGCAAATCGAGGTCTGTGCCAAAAGCGACATATCCCACGGTAGTTCAGCACCAAACCGTTCAAGAGGTATTGCAAGAACGATAGCGAGTAATAACATCGTCCAGCTTATTGTTTCTGGTCGGCCTTGTGAAGTTTTCCATATAACTTCTATAAAGAAATAAAGCGTGCCAGTCCACACCCAAAGCAGCGCACTCAGCGTATACTTACCGATATTACTGCGCATCATTTGTAGCCACCTGGCTCAAGCGAGAAACGATAGCTTCCATCTGGCTCTGCGCAACGGCGAGCTTTGCTTCCATCTCAGTACGATACTTTTTAGGGAGTGTCATGCCGTATGTAACAGACGAAATCTTGTCTGTGTCAGTTAAAGACTGCACATAAGATTTCAAAGCATTATGGTAGGTTGTCTGCGTAGTGATATGCGTCTGTGCCGCAATATAAATCTGAATGATTTCGGCAGCGGTGTATACTTTACACACACCACCATCTGCCTGATAGGGGAATTCTGTACCACCAAGCTCAACCACACGGAACAGATTGTTGATATTGCTCTGGTCTTCGATGCTCAAATTGAAGTGGACAGTCTCACTATCAAGTTCAAGGTCAACACCCGAAACAATAATAGCGTTACACGCTTGAGAGATTTCTGAGATTTTTGCTGTCTTAATAAGTTCAGCGGCGGCGTCCTCACCGACAATATCAAGAATGTCCTCCATCGTTACAGATGTCTTAGCAACTGCCTTTAACAGCTCGTCCACGCCGATAACGCCCGTCTGATATAATCTCCGTAGCTGTTCTTTCATGGAATCCCTCCTTAACCCTTCAAAATACTAAGCAGCAATTCATCTGCAAGCTGCTTCGTCTGTGTCACAATGCCGCTGGCTGCTACCTCAATCACCGAAACAACCTCAAGCCCATCAATGCCGGCTGTCCCAGCGAGGCTGTATGCCTCGGATTTGTAAGCAATGCCCGTAGCGTTTTCTTTGTTTGCAGAAACACGAACGCCGTTTTTGTCTGCAATATAGCGAACATCATCAACGAAGCCAATGTCTTCGCCAGTGCTCACCTTTGTGATTCTATACATCCGTTATCCTCCTTACGATTTAATCAGTCGCAAAATGTATTGAAGGTCATCAATGGGTGCTTGGAAGAATGAATCATCCCACAACCAATAGTCTTCAAAATCTGGTCGTTTATATTTTTGGCAGAGCCCATCTGACCATATTTTGTCCCATCGACTATCGTTGTCGCTATCCTCTCTGCCATGTCTCACAAGCTGCTTCATGATTTCTTTTGTAAGCCTGCCACGTTCCATGCCGCACCCATCGTCATTGCGACAAAAGTGAGTGGTACCGACTTTGCTATGAGCCGTACATACCGGAAGTGAGTTATAAAAAATTAAACCGCCTTCCTCAACGACTTCTGTCATTGCAGGGATATTGACCGCACCACAAACCGTATTTCCTTTATAGCGCTGATGTGTAATAAACTTCATATAGAAAGTCTCCTTTTGTTCATTATATTTGGAATCTGCCCACTTTCGTGGGCATGATTCCGTTTGATTGCTGGATTAGACTTTGAAAGCCGGGGCGAGCCCAAGGGAGTAGTAGGCGCCGCTAATGTAGGCGTTGCCGTTGGTGTACACACTGCAGAAGTAGTAGGCGTCGTAGTAATAGGGAGAACGCTCCCACCAATTCGCAGCGGAAGAAGTTGAACTGTGCCTATATCTAACTCTGCTATAAAAGATGGATTTGATGTTGAGTTTTTACCAGTTTCCAATACTGGTACGGTGT